>CALRZR010000045.1:0-38703 GCA_943372705.1 Opitutus sp. GAS368
TCCTCACTAGCCTTGCCCTCGCCCTCACCGCCACACTCGGCATCTCCCTCGTGCGCGCCCAGACCGCCACCATCGGCTACAACTCCGTCTCCAATCCCCTCGCCCCAACCGTCCTGCTTTTCACCGGCTCGAGCCTGACCGCCCACACCGCCTTCATCGTCCCCTTCCAGTTCAACACCCTCGGCAACTACTCGCTCACCTCCGTCTCCCTGCTCCTCGCCGGCAACGCACAGCTCTCCCAGTTCTCGCTCTCCGTTTCCTCCACGCTCCCCACCGATCTCACCCCGCCCACCGCCCTCACGACCTTCTCCACCACCGGCACCTTAAGCGGCACCGAGACCGCCTACAATTTCACCACCGGCGCTACTCCGACCCTCGCCGCCAACACCACCTACTACTTCCGCGTCGCCTACACCGGCACCGACACCGCCAACTGGATTAAAACCGGCGGCTCGGCCTTCTCCGGCTCCGGCAGCACGCCTTCGCTCACCTTCATCGACAGCGCCTTCGCCGCCAATACCACAATCACCTACCGCTCCGTCACCGACGTCGGCGGCTCCGGCATCACCTTCAGCAATGACTACGGCAACCTCGGCGCCTTTTCCATCACCGCCTCCGCCGTGAGCGCGATCCCCGAGCCCTCCACCTACGCTGCCATCGCCGGCGCCGTTACGCTCGCCGCCGCCGTCTACACCCGCCGCCGCCAAAATCGTTCTCGTTCCTCGTAATCGTTCCTCGTTCTCTCCGCGCCCCGGCCAACATCTTTCTCTTTCCTCTTTCTCTTACTCTTTCTCCCTCCGTCCGCCCGAAAGTAGGGCGCGGTCTCCGACCCGCCCTCCTCTGCCCGCCCACGTTTCCTGTTCGCCCCGTTCAGCGTTAAACGTTCAGCGTTTCCCCCCTCCATGCGCCACTTCCCCCGCCCCGAGTGGTGCCTCGCCGCGCTCCTCCTCTCCGCCGCGCTCTTCGTCCGCCTCGTCCTCCGCCCGCCCGCAGCCCCGCTCAGTTTCGAGCTCTACTACCAACTCGCCTCGGCGTTCACCGCCGGCCTCGCCGGCTCACTCCTGTTGGTCCTCGGCGAACAACTCCTCGCCGCCCTCGCCCCCGCCACCCGCACGCGAGGCCGCTTACTGTGGCGACTCGCCACCGCCGCCCTTGCTCTCGCCATTTTTCTCACGGTTTGCCCACCGCGCGCCACTCCGCTCACGCGCCTCCTCGAATCCACCGCGCTGAGCCTCGCCTGCACCGTCACCCTCCTCGCGCTCTTCCTCCCCGTTTCCGGTCTGCTCCGCCCCCGCGACCTCGGCCGCGCCGTCTCCGCAGTTCTTGGACGCTGGCTCCCGCTCCTCGCCTATCTCGTCGCCGCCGGACCGCTCATGTCCGCGACACTCGTCGCCACCCCTTTTGTGCTCGATCCCGTGCTCCTCCGCATGGACCTCTCGCTCGGCTTCAGCCCGAGCGAGGCCATCTTCTCCTGGGAATACGACCTCGACTGGGTGCGGCTCATCAGCACGTGGGGCTACCCGCTCCTCGGACTCTTCCTCGCCGCCATCGCCGCCACGCTCCACCTCGCCGGCGCCGCCGCGCACTGTCGCCGCTGCCTCCTCGCGCTCACCCTCGTCGCGACCGGCGGTCTCATCTGTTACCACCTCGTCCCCGCCGTCGGCCCGCTCCACGCCTTTCCCTCCCTCTTCGAAAAACCAGCCGACACGCCCGCACTCGCCGCCCGTGCTACCGGCATCCGCCACTCCATCGTCACCGGCCCCGACCGTATCGCCGGCAGCCTGTCGCACCCGCGCAACGTCATGCCATCCCTCCACACCGCGTTCACGCTCGTCGCCCTCGCCGCCGCGTGGTCGTGGCGCCGCCGCGTCTTCTGGCTCTGCCTCCCCGTCGGCCTCGTCCAAATCTTCACGGCCCTCACGCTCTGCGTGCACTACGCCGTCGACATCATCGCCGCCGTCCCGTTCGCCCTCGCCTGCTGGACACTCGCCGACCGCCTCATCCGCCGCTCCCCGCTCCCTCACGAGGAACCCCTCGTCCCCTCGCCCACGCACACGCCGGCTCTCGCCACCTCGCTCGTCGTCTCCTTGCTGGCCCTCCTCCTCTGGGCCCAACTCGCCCCACTCCCCCCCACCGTCGCGTGGCCCCTCGTCCTCCTGATCACCGCCCTCCCCACCTACCTCACCCTCCGCCAAACTCCCTTAGACAGTAGTCATTAGACATTAGTCATTCCCCTTGGCCCTTGGTCCTTGAACCTTGGTCCTTCCCCTTCCCCTACCCCTCGATCCCAAACACCGCCTTCACGTAGTTATCCACGCTGAAGGGTTGCAGGTCTTCTTCTTTCTCCCCGAGCCCGAGGAAATAAATCGGAATCTTGAGCTGACGATAAATTCCCACGAGCGCGCCGCCGCGACTCGTCCCGTCGAGTTTCGTCACGACGAGACCCGTGAGCCCGAAACTCTGATGAAACACCCGCGCCTGCTCGATCGAGTTGCTGCCCAGCGACCCGTCCACGACGAGCCAACGGTGCTGCGGCGCCGTCGTATCGTTTTTCTGCAGCACGCGCCGGATCTTCGCCAACTCCTCCATCAAATTCGATTTCGTGTGCAACCGCCCCGCCGTGTCCACGATCAGAAAATCCCGCCCGCGCGACTTCGCCGCCTGCCACGCATCAAACGCCACCGCCGCCGAATCCGCGCCCGTGTGACTCGAAACAATCTCCAAATTCAACCGCGTCGCCCACGACTTCAGTTGCTCCACCGCCGCCGCGCGAAACGTATCGCACGCCGCGAGCACCACCGTCTTGCCGTCTTCCCTCAGCTTCCAGGCCAGCTTCGCCGACGTCGTCGTCTTGCCCGACCCATTCACCCCGATCATCGCGATCACGACCGGATTCGCCGCCTTCGTTTTCGTGTCCAGCGTCCCCTCCGCTCCCGCGAGCACCCGCTTCAGCACCGCTGCGCCGATCTTCGCCGCCTCCTGCCCGTGCAGCGACTTGTCCTTCTTATACGCCGCTTTGATTTCCGTGAGAATCTCCTCGGTCGTTTCGACACCGAAGTCCGCTGTGTAGAGCGCCTCCTCCAACGTCTCGAGCGACGACGCATCGATCGGCTTCGCGCCAAAAATCGCCGCCGTCTTCGCCGCGATCGCCGAAACGGTCTTCGCCAGACCTTCCTTAAATTTTTTGAATAAACCGAACATCGGGAAATTGACCGACCATCACACGGAACCGCACGCAAACCGCAGAGAATGATCCGTGTTCATCCGTGTAATCCGCGGTGAAAACTATTCAGCTTTCCGCGCATCGCGCCCGAGCTGATCCTTCAGCCGGTCGAGGATGCCGTTGATGAACCGCTTCGCATCCGCGTTGGAAAACTGCTTCGAGAGATCGATCGCCTCGTTGATCGAGACCACCGGAGGAATGTCCTTCCGGTAAACCATCTCGAACATCGCCAGCCGCAGAATCGCCAGATCGATCTTTGCGATGCGCTCAAACTCCCAGTTGTGCGCGAGCCCCTTGATCCGCGAGTCGATGTCCGCCGCATGCTCGATCACGCCGTGAATCAGCTCCTCGCCAAACGCATAGTGCTCGCGCGGCATCTCGCAGTTCTCGAAGAACGTCACCAGATCGTTCGCCAGATTGTCCGGCTTGTTCATGCTCCACGCGTAGAGAAACTGCAGGGCGATAAACCGTCCGTCGCGCCGCTGGGCAAACAAAGCCTTGTTGTTGCTCATGAGGAAAATTTCCGCTTCAGCGCCGCCATCTCGATCGCCGCCTGCGCAAACTCCGCGCCCCGGTCGATCTTGCCCACGCAGCGCGCCCGCGCCTGCGCCACCGTGTCCACCACCACCACGCCGTTGATGATCGGAATCCCGCTCGCCAACGCCAACGTCTGCAGCGCCTGCGACACGCTCTGCCCCACCATCTCGTGGTGATTCGTATCGCCGCCAATCAACACACCCAACCCGACCACCACGTCCGCCCCCGTCTTGTTGGCCAACAGCGCCGCCGCCACCGGCACCTCGTGCGATCCCGGCACCCGCGCGACCGTGAGATTTTTCTCCTTCACGCCCGCCGCCCGCAGCCCCGCCAACACCCGGGCAAGCAGTCCGTCGGCGAACTCCTCGTTGTAACGCGCGGCGACGACTGCGACGCGAAACGCGGCGCCGTGGATGGCCTGTGATGTAGGAGCGTCGAGACTCATGGTTGATTCAAAGTTCGGAACTGAGCAGCGAACCCGACGCCCCCGGCAATCGCCAACCAAAAATCCGAGTTTTTTCGGACCCCGTGCACAGGGGTCTCCCGACGCGTGATTCCCAGTCTTTATTTTGTTTCGCTCCCGTTGGGGACGCGACGCCCCCGTCGCGTATCGCACCTTACCGCGCTTGTCCCCACCCGCCGCCCGCCCCACCTCACACCCGTCGGACGACTCATCACCCGCGGAAATCCACCGTGAAGGTCTCCCCCGGCGCATCGTCGCTTTCGCCTTTGAGCAAAATGATCGTCAGCCGAAACGCATGCGGCGGCTTCACGATCTTCTCTGTGGAAAACACACCCACTCCCGTGCTCGGCAACAGCAACGCCCGCTCCGGATTCTTCTGATACTGCACATTCCACCGCATCACCACGCGCGAGAAATCCGCCGCCGCCGGCTTCTTCTTCCCGTCGTAGGACGTCAGCTTAAAAACCCCGTTCACGATCTGCAGCCCGAGAAAACCCGTCCCGCGCGGAATCTCCATCCCCGCGATCGTGCCGATTTCGTCCGCCTTCTTTTTCTTCGTGTCCTTCTTCACCGGCGCCGTCGGCACCGTCTTGGTCCCGGTCGCCGGAGCCGCCTTCTTCACATCCGCCGGAGCCGGAGTTTGCGCCACAGCCATCGCCCACACCATCAACGCCACGCACCCCGCGACAAAAATTTTCATCCCGGCACCCTACTCCGCGCCCCACCCGCGGCAAGCCCCGCGCGGTAAATCATCCCTGAAGAAGCCGCCAGCTGCGTCGGAAAGTGCACTTGCCTGACTCTCCCACCCGCGACACGTTCTCCCCATGTCCGTCGCACAACTTCAGACCGAATTGGACAAACTGACAGCCGAAGAGCAGCTCGCGCTGGCCGACTATCTGGTTCAGCGCGCCGAGACGTCGTCCGAACTCTCCACGTCGCAGCTCACCGAGCTGAACCGACGTTATGCCGACGCCTTGGCCCACCCCGAGAAACTGCTTTCCCCCGAGGAAGCGATGCTTCGTTTGAAACGATGAAGCCCTTCAAAACCGCCGAAATCTATGCGGCGGATTTGCAGCAGGCTTATGACTATTTCAAACAAGGCGGAGAAAACGCCGCCCTCCGTTTCCTCATGCGTTACGAGCAAACGCTCCGCACGACGATGATGCATCCCCACGTGCCACGCCTGCGACTCAACGGTTGGAGACAAATCGCCATTCCCCGTTCCCGCTACGCGATCTTCTATCGCGAAGCTCCGGATTTTTGGTTCCTCGGCGGTGTCATTTCCACCGTTCAGGACCCCGCTATGATTCAGGCCAAACTGCTGATTCGCGAAATATCGGCCGGCGAGCTGCCGAGTGAATAGCGCGACCTATAGGCGCGAAATTCCCGCCTTCAACGCCTTCCACCGCGCCAGCCGGTCCGCGATCTTCGCTTCCCAGCCCGCCGTCTTCGGCGTGTAGAGCGCCAGCGGTTTCTCCAAAAAGTCCTGCCCCGAAATATTCTCCGGATAGTCGTGCGAGTAGCGGTAGCCTTTGCCGTGACCGTTCTCCTTGCTCGCCTTCCCGCTCTTGTCGCGCAACGGCAGCGGCACCGGCTGCAACGGCTGTTCTTTCAACACCCGGTGTGCCTCGCCCAGCGCCAGCGTCGCCGAATTGCTCTTCGGCGCCGTCGCGATGTAGAGCGTCGCGTGCGCCAGCGTCAGCTCCGCCTCGGGCAACCCGATGAAATCGCACGCGTGGTGCGCCGCCACCGTCAGCGGCAACGCCTGCGGATCGGCCAGCCCCACATCCTCGCTCGCGAGAATCACCAGCCGCCGCGCGATGAACCGCGGGTCTTCCCCGCCGGCCAACATCTTCGCGAGCCAATACATCGCCGCATCCGGATCGCTCCCGCGGCAGCTTTTGATGAACGCCGAGATCGTATCGTAGTGCTCGTCCTCGTCCGCATCGTAACGAATCCGCCGCTCACGCGCAAAAATCTCCAGCTCCGCCGCCGTGATCGCCGCCCCTTCGTCGAGCCCGAGCACCAGCACCTCCAGCGCATTCAACGCCCGCCGCAGGTCGCCGTCGCACAGCACCGCGAGGTCCGCCAAAATTTTCTCCTCCGCCGTCACGCGCCGCGCCCCGAGCCCGCGTTCGCTATCCGCCAACGCGCTCTTCAGCACGCCCGCCACCGCCGCCGTCGCGAGCGGCTCCAGGCGAAACAAATGACTCCGCGAGAGCAGCGGCGGATTCACATAGAATCCCGGATTGTGCGTCGTCGCCCCGATCAACCGCACGCTGCCTTCCTCGACATCCGGCAGCAGCAGGTCCTGTTGCGATTTGTTGAAGCGGTGCAGCTCGTCGATGAAGAGAATCGTCGCCGCCTCCGGACGCCGCCGCGCCGCTGCAAGGATTTCGCGCAGCTCCGCCACGTTCGACATCACCGCATTGATGCGCACGAACCGGCTCTGCGTCTCCCGTGCAATCGCCTCCGCGATGCTCGTCTTCCCGCACCCCGGCGGACCATAAAATAGCAGCGACCCAAACCGATTCTGCGCCACCAGCCGCGGGAGCAAACTCCCCGCCTTGAGAATGTGTTCCTGCCCCACCACCTCCGCGAGACTCCGCGGCCGCATCCGCGCCGCGAGCGGCTGGTGCGCCGACTTCACTGTGGGCGCCGGTGCACTCGGCACTGGAGTCTCCTCGGCAAAAAGATCGGTTTGGTCGGCAGCAGCCATGTTTAGCAATGGACCACGCATCACACGCATGAGCACGGATGAATTCAAAACCTATCCGCGACTATCCGCGCCATCCGCGGCAAAAAAATTAGCGTCGATTAGCGCCGATTAGCGGTTACCTCACCCCCATGCCCAGTCGCAGCTTCGGACACCGCGCGCCCCTGCTCTGGCTCGTCCTCCCCCTGCTGGCCGGCCTCGCCACCGGCAAAGTCACCGCCCTCGCTCCTGTTCCGTGGCTGCTCGCCGGCGCCCTGCTCGCCGCACTCCTCGCTGCCTTCGCGAGCTGGCGATCCGCTCCGTGGTGGGGCCCCGCCCTCGCGCTCGCGATGTTTCTCGCCGGCCACGCCACCTACGCGATCACCCGCTCCCGGCTCCCCGCGTGGGATTCACTCCCACCGCGCGAAGCCCGTATCGGCCTCCAGATCGACCGCGTGTTTTCCCCGCTCGACCCGCGCCGCGTCACCGGCCTCGCCACCGTCACGCGTGCCGACGAACACCTCCGCGACCTCGTCGGCCAGCGTCTCTATTTTTCCCTATCCCTCAAAAAGGGCGAGTCGCCCCCCGTGCGCAGTGCCGTCGTCGCCGCCCTCGGCGTGCTCGAAACGCTCCCGCGCGATCCGCCCGCCGACTCGTTCGACGGCTACCTCGCCGGCGCCGGCATGAACTTTCGCCTGAAACGAGGCCAGATCCTCGCCGTCGAACGCCCCGCCTCGCCGTATTTTCAGTTCTGCGCCCGCGCCGCCGCTCATTTCAAAAAAATCCTCGGCCTCGGCATCGCCGAAAAACGCCCCGCCCTCGCCGGTCTCCTCCGCGCCATGATGCTCGGCGAAACCCACGAGCTGAGCGACGAGCAGCACGCCCTCTTCATGCAATCCGGCACCATGCATTTGTTCGCCATCTCCGGACTGAATATCGGCGTGATCGCCACCGCCCTCACCGCGCTGCTCGCGCTCCTCCGTCTTCCGCGCTGGGTTCGATTCGTCATCGGCGCCGCGCTGCTCTGGCTCTTTGTCGATATCACCGGCGCCTCACCGTCCGCCGTGCGCGCCTTCATCATGGCCGCCTTCCTGCAAGCCGCCTTCGTCCTCCGTCTCCCCGCGAATCCCCTCGCCGCCCTCGTCGCCTCCGCCTTCGTCGTCCTGCTCATCGCGCCGCTCCAAGCCTTCAGCGCGAGTTTCCTCATGAGCTACGCCATCGTCGCCGCGCTCCTCATCTTCGGTCTCCCGCTGGCCGACGCGTGGCTGGAGCGTTGGAAGCTGTGGCGCGATTTGCCGCAAGTGACGTGGTCTTGGTGGCAACACAGCGTCAGCGGCGCCTTCCACGCCACCGCCTCCGCCCTCGCCATCGGGCTCGCCACCACGCTCGTGAGCCTGCTGACCGGCGTGCAATTTTTCCGGCTCCTCACGCCCGGCGCCCTCGTCGCCAACCTCCTCCTCATCCCCGCCGCTATGCTCGCCACCCTCGGCGGCTTCGCCTCGCTCCTTTGCGGACTCCTCGGTTTCACCGCCGGCGCCGCCCTCTGCAACCACGCCGCCGCCCTCGTGCTCTGGGGCATCGAAGAACTTGTCCGCCTGAGCGTGCAGCTCCCCGGCGCGTTTCTCCCCGCCCGTTTCACCGCTCCGTGGATCGGCCCCGCCGCCCTTGCCGTGCTCATGGCCACGCTCCTCTTCGGCTACGCCCACCACTGGAAACCCGCCCGCGGCGGCTGGTGGCCCCCCTTTGCCGTCGTCGCCCTCACCCTGCTCTTCGGCGTCCGATTCGGATAGTTGTTTCGTCCGTCGCCTTCTCGGAAAATTTTCCGTGTGTTCCGTGTGTTCCGTGGGCACCGTGATCAGCCATGAAAAGCGCCTACGAACTCGCGATGGATCGGCTCGCCAAATCCGATCCCGATGCCAGCAAACCGCTCACCGCGGAGAAAAAATCCCGCCTCGCGGAGATCGACCGCGTCTTCAAAGGCAAACTGGCCGAGCGTGAGATCTTCCTGAAAAAGCAGCTCGACGAAGCCTACGCCGCGCAAAACGCCGACGAGGTGGACAAGATCCGCAAACAGCTCGTGAGCGAGCGCGCCCGCCTCGACGAAGAGCGCGAAGCCGAAAAAGACCAGGTGCGCCGCGCCAAGTAACCGGCGCCGCGATTTCTGCATCCGACCGCCGCCGCCGCGCGTCCTGCGTCGCATGCCTCCGTCGTCCTACACGCCACCGCCCCCGTGGTGGCAAACCCTCGACCCGCGCACGAGCCTCCCCGTCCGCGCCACGCTCCTCGTCGGTGGCGCCACGCTCATTCTCGTGCTCACCCTCGCGGGCACCGCCGGCGGCATCCTGCGCAAACAGCTCGAGCGCCAGCTCGGCCCGTCCTTCGAAAATCTCGCCCACCAGGTCGGCGACAAACTTGAGCGCACCGTCTACGAACGTTACCGCCAGCTCCAGTTCACCGCCGGCCTCGCCCCGTTGCGCGACGCCACCACACCCGTCGCCGATCGCCAGCGCTTGCTCGACTCCCTGCACGACGCGTCGCCCGACTACGCGTGGGTCGGTTTCGCCGACGCCCGCGGCTCCATCCTGGCCGCCTCCCAACGTCTTTTCGTCGGTGAAAAAGCCGCCGACCTCGCGTGGTTCCGCGGCGCCCGCCGCCAGTTCCACGTCGGCTCCGTGCACGAATTCCCCGAACTCGTCGCCGCCGTTCCCACCGTCGGCGCCGATGCCCCGCGTTTCCTCGATCTCGCCGTGCCCGTCACTTCGGCCGACGGCGCTTTCGCCGGCGTCCTCGGCGCCCACGTCCGCTGGTCTTGGGCCCGCGAAGTGCAGCTCTCCGTTATTCCCGACTCCGCCCGCCGCGAGCGCCTCGGCGTTACCATCTACACCGCGAGCGGCGAAGTCGTCCTCGACTCCGGCGGCTCCGGCTGGACCGCTCCGCCCGACGCTCCGCCCGGCCTCTCCGAACGCCCCGGCACGCGCGGCACGCTCACCGAGCAAGCCGCCGGCGATGCCGCCTACGTCACCGGTTACGCACGCACGCGCGGCTTCCGCGAATACCGCGGCCAAGGCTGGCTCGTCGTCGTCCGCCAACCTTTCGCCGAGGCCTTCGCCCCGGTGCAGGAGCTCCGCAACCGCATCATCCGCGTCGGCCTCGGCCTCGTCGTCATGCTCGTGATTGTCACGTGGTATTTCGCGGCCCGCTTCGAGCGTCGTATCCGTGCCATCGCGACCGCCGCGCAGCGCATCGGCGAGGGCGATGTCCTCACGTTGATGCCGCAGCCCACCGGTGACACCGAACTCGATAGGACATGCGTCGCGCTCGGCGATCTCGTTGAGAAATTTCGCAAACGTCAGGATGCCCTCGAGCTCGAAAACGCCCGCCTCGCCTCCCGCCCGCCGCCGCCGTCTTCGTCACCGCCCGCCTGACCGGCACGCACTCAACCGCGATCCCGCCGGCTCGGCTGCGACCACGGCTTCAACGTCGGGATCAGCCCCTTCAGCGTCTCGCCCACGGGTGAGGAAAACAAGTAGTTCGCGGCCTCTGCTTTTTTCCCGCGCGCACAGAGCCCGGCGTAAACGTGCAGTTCGAACTGCACCTGTAACTGCGCATACTCCGCCGTCATCCCGAGCGCCTTCATCAAAAACAACAGCGCCTCGATCGTCGAAAACCGGTCGTCCGCTGCCTGCGCCCGCAGCCAGTAGCGGCTCTCGCCCGCCATCGGCAGACTCACGCGTCGCCCCCACGATTCCACGTCGCGCATCATGCCCGTCGATTGGATCCACGAGCCGTCGAGCAACAGCACCTGCAATCCCGCCGGCGGCGCGCTCTCGGGAAACTCTTCCCCTGTCGGATGCAAAATCCACAGCTCCCGTCCCGGCCGCACGATCTCCTCGCGCACCACGCCCCGCTCTTTCCGGTAAACGTGCAGCCCTGCATCGGCCACGACGCGGTTGATCAGATGCCCCGTGCTGCTCGGCCGCCACGCCTCCATGTGGTGCATGAGCACATCCACCTTGAGCGCACTCGCGATCACGCCGTGCGCCTCGCACACGCACCACCGCGGCGGCAACCGGCACAGTTCGCACCGGGGACTCTTCTTGAAGACGACACTTCTCGACATGACCGCAACGCGCCTTCGTCCGCTTAGGTCGCCGCCACCACATCCGCCGCCGGCAGTTTCAAAACCCTCCTGCACAACTCGCCGCCGCGCTCAAACGTGCGGCACGTCTGCGGTCGCCGGTCGTAGATCGTGCAAAGCTTGGTTTCCGGATCCAGCGCGATGCACGCGCCGTCGCCTGTCTGTTCCATGCAGCGCACCCCGCCGTGCTCCACCACCATTTCCTCCGGCACCTGTTCGTCGCCCGCGACGAGCTCCACCAAGAGGTGGCAACACACACCGCAACCGGCGCACAACGGAACAACAACGAGAGGGAGAATCGACATGCAGGGTGGCGAGCAAGGCACAGCCTCCGCCCGCGTGCGAGGGTTAGTTCTCCGCTCTCGGCAGCCCACACTTTCTTTCGTCTCGCATCGCTGCGTCTCGTTTCGGCTGGGGACGCGACGCCCCTCGTCGCGTTCCGCGCCACACCCAGCTCCGTTCACAAAAAAACCGCGGTGCGGGCCTGCGCCTCACACCGCGGTTCGAATTCAAATACGGCTTTGTGTCGTGCCGCCCATGCTTATGCGATCTGCGGGATCGTGAACGCACCGCGACCCGTGCGCTTGCGCAGCGGATTGTTGTTCGCCGCGTCGACGATCGTCTTGTCGGAGCCAACAAACATTTCCGTCTTCCCGTCGATCTTCAGCAGCGGTCCCTTGATCGTCTTCGTCGTCGCCGTGTTGACCTCGTTGGCCTTGAGGTGCTCGAGCACGCGGCCAAGTGCCTCGGACGAAGACACGTCCGACTTCACTGCCTCGGCGATCGCCGAATTGGCCTGCTCCTTACCGAGGAGGAACGATACGTTGCCCAGATGGCAGAGCGCCGAGGAATAGTGGCACTCCTCGACGAGACCGTGCACGACTTTGCGACTCTGCACGGCCTTCACGAAGTTCGCGCGGTGCGCGCCATTGCCGCCGTTGGTCAGGCCTTGGATCTTCTTGTTGTCGTTGTCGAAGATGTTCGCCGTGCCGGACTCGCTCACCGTGATGTAGCCGCCTTCGCATTGCACGACGACGCCGACGCGGGAACCGCGATAGGAGTCCATCGCCTTCATGCCGGCTTTCATCGGCAGACCACGCACCTCGAAAATCAGCGGAGCGCTCGGGTAGGTGAACACCGAGACCAAAGTGTTCGGCGTTTCGGCATCGTCGAGATAGCCGAAACGGCCACCGAAGCTCGCCACACTGGTAGGCAAGCCGGCTTCGCCGAGCATCCACCGCGCGACGTCCATCTGGTGGATACCTTGGTTGGTGATGTCGCCGCCGCCGTAGTTCCAGAACCAGTGCCAATCGTAGTGCACCGGACCCTTGTTGCCGTTGCGGCGCGGAGGCGTGAGCGGTGCGGGACCAGTCCAGAGATCGTAGTTGATGCTGTCGGGAACTTTCTGCGGGCCGGTCGTCTTGCCGATGCTGTCGCGAGGTTTGTAGCACAGACCGCGTGCCCACTGGATCTTGCCGAGCTTGCCGGAGCGGAGGATCGAAATCGCCTCCTGAATATCCTGCGAAGACCGGTTCTGCGTGCCGGCCTGCACGATGTTCTTGGAATATTTCTTGGAGGCGGCGACCGCCTGACGACCTTCCCACACGTTGTGCGAGAGCGGCTTTTCACAGTAAACGTCCTTGCCGGCCTGCAGACCCCAGATCGTCTGCAACGAGTGCTGGTGGTTCGGCGTGCCGAGCACGATCGCGTCGATATTCTTGTTCTCAAGCAGCTTTCGGTAGTCGACGTAGGTCTCGACCTTAACGCCGGCCTTCTCGCACTCCGCCGCGCGCTTCGCCAGCACCTCGCTGTCGACGTCGCAGATCGCCACGAGCCGGGAGCCTTTCAGCTTGTTGAGGTAGTCGCGCATATGGCTCGCGCCTTGGGCGTTGATGCCGACGACCGCGACACGGATGTCGCCGTTGGCACTGCCGGCCGCCGCAGCGGTTTGGCCATAGAGCCGATTTTGACCGGCAATCAGAGCGGCACCGCTCCCGATGAGCGAGGCCTTGAGGAATTCTTTGCGTGTCCAGTTTTTCATTTGGGGGCGGATATTTGTTAGGGATGAAACCGATGGCGGAGTTACGTCGCCGCCAGACGAGGCTGAGTAAGAAAAGAAACAGCAGAAGTTAACCCACAGCGTCAGCCCGAGGTCAACCCCGCGTCTTGGTCACCGTTTACTTGCGCCGAAGTGCCGTTCGGCAAACTCAAAAAAGGCCCGCCAGTCGCCCGCGGTAATGGTGTGTTTTCCCGTGTGAAAGAGAAATCCCAGCGAGCCCGCAATCAGCGGCTGGTCGAGCGGCGGCAGCACCGTCGCACCGACATCCTTCTTCCCCAGCAGTCGATAAACCGGCCCTGCCGCCACCAGCGCCAAAAACTGCCCGTGCGGGTCCGCCCACAAGTCTTCGGTCCCGCCCGTCACAAACACCGGCCGCGGTGCGTTCAACGCAATGACCGAGTGACTGTCCACCGGCAGGTCGCCCCAGCGCCCCGCAAACTTCCCGAACCCCGCCTCACACCACCACGGAAAATTCGCCGCCACATCGTCCAAGCTCTCGCCAAAATCGCGCCGCGCCAGCGACGCCCCCATTTCACCCGAGCAACTCGCGAACATCAGCGCAAACCGCTCGTCCCGCGCTCCCGCCCACAAGACCGTTTTGCCCAGCCGCGAATGCCCCACGAGCGCCACGCGCTGCGCATCCACACCGGGCTCCTTCACCAAAAAATCAAGCACGCGGCTCGCACCCCACGCCCACGCACTGATCGTGCCCCATTCGCCCGCCGCCGGCTTCGTCTGACCCGGCGCATACGCCAGCGCCATCACGCCCGACGCATACGTCGTCGCCGCGTCCGGCTGGATTTCCGTGTAGCGCACCGACGCGTAGCCCCAACCGCGCGCGAGAAAATCCGCCACCGGGCCCGCATCGTTGATCGGCCGCCGCGGCGCCTTCCCGTCTGCCGACGGTGGCGGCGGAGGCGGCGTGTAGCCCGCCGCATCGCCAAACAACAACTGCAACGCCACCGGCACCGGTCCGCTCGCCTTCGCCGGCAGCAACAGCACCACGTTCACCTTCACCGCGCCCGGCCCCTCGCCGCACGTCATCACGACGTGTTTCTTCGTCGCCGTCCCGCCCATCGCATCCGCCTCGGTCGCCACCACAGTGAAAGTCACCCTCGGCGCCCGCTCCGGCACGCGTCCGAAAATCTCGCGTTCATAAAGCCCAATCAACTCCGGCCGCCGCACCTTCGTCCACGTCGCGGCGTCGCGCACCGCTTGCCCGTTCCGCAACACGAGCGGGTCCGGCAACGGCAAATTCCCCACCTTCGCTTCGTCGTAGTTCGACGCATGCCCCGTCGCCGCATAACGAATCGGATTCCCCTGTGCATCCTGCCGCGGCCGCGCCGCCGCACCCGACGCCGCTTCGGCTGCCCCGAGTGGGACCTTCGTTAGCACGGATACTGAAATCGCGATCAGACAAAACCGAGCAATGTATTTTCTCATGGGGCGAGTAGGACGAGGACTACTTCGTCACACAGGCAGGCTTCGCACGCCCATTCAGCAAAAATTTCTCGCACCGATCCCAACTCGACACAGATTCGCCCGGCACTTGCTACCCCCGCTGCCTATGCCTGATCGCCACGTCCGCGCCCCATTGTTCGTGTTGTTGGCTTTCGCCGTCGCACTTTTTAGCGGCTGCGCGACCACGCCCGTCACCTACAAGGTCCACGATTCCGCAGCCACTCGAGCTAACACCCTTCGCAAAGTCGTCATCGCGCCAATCGACGCCGAACTCTCCGAATTCACCGCCGGCGGGATGCTCGAACCACGCGCCGAGTGGACCGAAACTGCTGCAAATAATCTCGCCGCCGCCTTCTCCGCTGAGACCGGTTTTCACACCGTCGCTCCCACGGAGCCCGCCACCCGTGCCGAACTCGAGGAAGTGCAATCCCTTCTCCGCGCCATCACCATCAACCGCTTCTCTACCATCGTGCCCGGTCGCGCCCCGCCGTTCCCCGCCGCCAACGGTCCGCTCAACTATCATACCGGCTCGCTTGCCCAACAGGCCCGCGACCACAGTGCCGACGCCGTCCTTTACCTCTTCATCCGCGACAGCTACGCGACAGCCGGCCGAAAATCCCTCATCGCCCTCAGCGTAATCGGGGCCGCCCTCACCGGCGTCGCAATCGTTCCCGCCATGGGCTCCACCGCGATGAGCGCCGCCCTTGTTGACCGCGACGGAACCGTCCTATGGTTCAACCATTCGCTCGGCGGCCACGATCCCCGCCAACCCGAAGGCGCCCGTGCCCTCGCGCGACAACTCCTCGCGGGAATGCCGCTCACGAAACGTTGAACCGCCGCTGCCTTGGTCCGCCCGCGATGAATCGCGTTCTCCTTCCGCTACTCGCCTCGGTCACACTCCTCGTCGGTTGCCAGTCGACCGCAGTCGCTCCGGTCACCGGCGCCGATACCCGTCTCGAAGCTGACGAACGCCGCCTGTGGCTCGCCGTGCGCGCCGAAGAAGATTCGATCCTTCGCAGCGGCTTCGTAGCAACCGTGCCCCAAGTCGAACGTTACCTCGACACCGTCGTCGCAAATCTGCACCCGACCGCACTCCCAGACGGCGAACGCCTGCGTGTGCGCGTGATCGCCGATCCCACACTCAACGCGTTCGCGATGCCTACCGGCGCACTGTTCATTCACACCGGCCTGCTCGCCCGACTCGAGAACGAAGCCCAACTCGCCGCGATCCTTGCGCACGAACTCACCCACGCCGTCCACCGTCACGGACTGCGCAGCTACCGGAGCATAAAAAACAACTCTGCGTTCGCCAGCGCCATGATGGTCGGCACCGGCGGCAGTCTCGTCGGCCTGCTTGGCGCGCTCGGCGCCGTTTCCTCAGCCGCCGGCTATTCCCGCGATCTCGAACGCGAGGCCGACGCCAACGGTTTTCAACTCTCGCTCGCCGCTGGCTACGATCCGCGCGAAGGCGGAAAAATTTTCCGCACCCTCCGCACCGAGACCGAACGCTCCAAGAAAAAAGAGCCCTTTTTCTTCGGCAGCCACCCGCGTCTCTCCGAACGCATTTCTAACTTCGACGAATTTCTCGCCGCGCTCCCGCCCGAACGCCGAACCGCGGGCCGCAACGGCGCCGACGCGTTCATCACCATCCTTCCTTCCATTCTCGTCCTCAATGCCGAGGCCGCCCTTCATGCCGGCGATCTCGATTTCGCCCGCGACTCCGCCAGCCACGCCCGCCAACTTCGTCCACGCGATGCGCGCGCCGCCTTCCTGCTCGCCGAATCGCATCGCCGCCGCGCCACCGAAGCGGACCGAGCCGAAGCCCTGAAACTCTATCGCGAGACCGTCACCCTCGAGACGCCTCCGCCCGAAGCGCATCGCGGCATCGGCCTTGAGTTGATGCGCCTCCGCGAGTTTTCCGCCGCCGCGTCCGCCTTTCGTCGCTACCTCGAACTGCGCCCCACCGCCGGCGATCGCGGCCACATCGAAGAATTTCTCCGCCAATGCGAAAACCCAACCTGATCCGCGTCCTCCTCGCCGCCCCACTGCTCCTCCTCTCCGGTTGCCAAGTGTGGCAACCCGGCGGCACGCCCGTCACCGGTAAGGACAACGCCTTCACTGTCACGCCCCCGTCCGGTTGGCTCTACGCCACCAGCGTCGGCCCCGACCTCCTCGCCTCCAAAGAAGGCCTCGTCCTCCAAAACCTCGCGCTCACCCACATCGACCTCACCAAGCCTCTCCCGAACTCCAAACGCCAGCTCGCCGCGACGCTTGCTCCCTACGAAGTCGCCGAGGCCGCCATCGACGATCTCCGTGGCAACCACGACCGCCTTGGTTTTGAACTCCGCACTAACACTCCCGCCACCGTCGGCGGACACCCCGGCTTCAAGCTCGTCTACAGCTACCGCACCAAAGACAAACTCCACCTTAACGTCGTCCGTTACGGTGCCATCGTCGGCACTCGACTTTGGTATGTGTCCTATACCGCGCCGGCCCGCCACTATTTCGACCGAGACCTCCCCGATTTCGAGGCAACCGTAAGCTCGCTCCGTCTGGGGAAACCCTGAGTCTTCGGAATATGCCCGCCCCCACCACACCCACCGCCTACCTCGCCGGCCTCCCCGCCGAACGCCGCGCCGAACTGAACGCGCTCCACGCTGCAATCCGGAAAGCCGCCCCGCGCCTCAAGCCCCACGTGGCCTACGCCGGCACCATGCTCGGCTACGGGCCGTATCACTACAAATACGCGTCCGGCCGCGAAGGCGACTGCCCCATCGTCGCGCTGTCCAGCCGCGCCAACTACATCAGCCTCTACATCTCCGGACAGCGCAACGGCCGCCCGATCGCCGAAGCCGCCCAGGCCCGCCTCGGCAAAGTCTCCGTCGGCAAAGTCTGCATCCGCTTCAAGAAACTCGCCGACCTCAACGTCCCCGCCGCCATGGAGCTCGTCCGCGAGGCCTCCGCCCTCCTCGACAACGGCAGCACCGATTTCTCGCTCTGAGTTTTTCGCCGCGCCGCCTTCCCGATGACCTTCGAACACTTCGCCCTCAACGTTCCCGATACCCGCGCCCACGCCGCTTGGTATGTCGCCCACGGCGGGTTTTCTGTTGCCCGCCAGCGCGCTGAGGCTCCGTTCACGACCTTCCTCGCCGACTCCACCGGACGCACCGTCGTCGAACTCTACTCGAATCCCGCTGCCGCGATGACTAACTTCGCGGCGCAACACCCGCTCGTCTTCCACTTCGCCCTCGTCAGTGCCGATGCCCGCGCTGACCGCACGCGCCTCGTCGCCGCCGGCGCTACCTTCGTTAGTGAAGATTCCCTGCCCGATGGCTCGCTCCTCGTCATGCTGCGCGATCCGTGGGGCGTCGCCCTCCAGCTCTGCCAGCGCGCCCAACCGTTCTGATTGGGCCCGATGCGTCTCCTGTTTTCCGCCTTCGTAGTCTGCGCATTGATTCTGTTCGATGCGAACGCACCGGCTGCCGAACCCACGCTCCCTCCTTTTCACGCCGCGCTCCGTGACGCGCGCGACATCCACACGCTCCTCGCGGCGGCCGTCGCCGCGCCCGACCCGCTGCACCCGAGCCTCGGCGCTTCGCTCGCGACCTACGCGAAAAACACCGGCACCGACCCCGCGCGCTACGAAGGCTTCGAAGCCGCCTCCCGCCGCATCGTGGCCGGTCGCCCCGCCGAAAAAATCTCCCCCGCCGCAACCGGCCAACGCCTCACCGCCCTCGCCGATTCCCTCGCCGCCCACCTCCGCAGCCTCGAAGCCCTCCGTCTCGATCTGCGGCCGGATAATTTTTCGTCCGTCGCACCCGCACTCCACGCCACCGCGCTCCTCGCGCGCTTTCACGTGCGCCGCATCCACGCCTCCGTCCACTACAACCTTTTCCTGCGGAGCCAACGTCTCGCGGAGCTCTACGCCGCCACTCTCGATGCCCAGGCCGGCCTCGCCCACTGGCGCGACCTTGTCGCCCTCGTCGGCGACCGCGAGGCGTTCACGTTCGGCACGCCGCCGGTCACCGTGCGCGGCGCCTGGCGCGCCGAACTCACCCGCCTCGAATTCGACTACAAAGACCTCGAGGCCATGTGTTGCCCGCCAGACGATTCCTGGGTCCGCGAAAAAGTCTGGTCTCCGGCGACGACGCCGTAGCCGGCTCTACCGACGGCTGCGTCGCCCCGACATTCCACCCGTCAGGCAACGCGGTTCTTGCCACCCGGCGCGCGCCGCTTCACACCACAACCCCACAACTCTTCGACTACGACTCTCCTTGTTCGCGACCGCATGATCATTGACTGGCTCAAACTCGTTCCTGCTCTCCTTCTCCTGCTGACGCCGATCAGCCTTTTTCACGGGAAGAAAATCCGTGTGCGCCCCATCGAACGCGATTGGGACACCCATTGGCCGCAAATTGCCGGCCTCGGTCTGCACTGGATCGACCTCGGTCGTGCCATGCTCGGCGCCTGGCTTCTCTTGGATGCGATTTCGCTGCCTCCCGGCGCCCGTGGTGCGATGCGCTACGCTCCGATCGCCGTCCAGGGAGCGCTTCTGGTCTTTTCATCCTGCCTGCAGAGTCTCGTCTGCAAAGAACGCGATTCCGCGCTCGCACCCTTCATGTTTGTGACCGGCCTGGTGCTCGGATTTTACTCACCTACCGTCGCCGGATTCTCGATCTTGCTCGCTCTCACCGCCGCCGCCGGCTCGCGCACGCCGTGGGTCTACTTTCCTCTGCTCGCCGTCTTGGTGGCGGGCCTCGGTTTCCTTTTTGTCGGCAAAGGCGCCCTCGTCGGTCTGGCCGCCGGCGGTGCCGCCGTCGCGCTGCCTTGGCTGCTCACGCTCATGTTCCGGCAGACCCTCGTGCTGAGCTACCGTGCCCGCCGATCTTCGAGCGAATCGGGCGCCACTTCATCCGAGCTACGCTAAACGCCCCCCGCTCCGGCACACAGCGCCGCGATTTCCCCCGACCTCGCCGGATCACCGGCGAGGTTTTTCATTTCCAAAGGATCGTTCTCCAAATCGAAAAACAACCACGGCGCGCCGTCGGATCCGAACACCAGCTTGCGCGTCTTCGTCCGCACGCCGCGCCATGCCCGGTCACATTGATGCGGCAGCGCCACCACGGAGGGCATCGAAATCGCCGCGTAATCCCGGTCCCCGAGCGCACCCGCGCGTCCGTCCGCCCATGCTACCGTCATTGCCGCCAAATCCGCGAGCGACACCGCCGCGTCGTCCCGCCGCGCCTTAACGCCCGGCGCTCGCACGAGCCACGGCACCCGCACCGACTCCTCCTGCGGCCAGCCTTTCCGAAACAGCCCGTGCGCCCCGTGCATGTCGCCATGCACACTCGTAAAAACGACGATCCAGTTTTCCTTCGTCCGCTCCCATACACCCGCCAGCGCTCGATCCGTCGCCTCGATGTGCGCATGGTAACCCGCCAGCTCCCGGCGCGCTTTTGCCTCCGCCTCCCCACCCCGCGGCACATTCGCCTGCAAAGCAATCTCGCCCTCCGTCCGCGCCACTACCCCCGCCGCCGGCGCCGCATAAGGCGGATGCGGCGCCTCGATACTCACCATTGAAAATATCGGACGTCGTTCCTCCCGCTGCGCGCAAACCCACTCCGCCCAACGCTCCGCCAGCACGTCGCTTTGATAACCCAAAAACTTTTTCGGCTCTGCCCGCCCCGTCCCGTGCAACCACGGATCGTTCAGCAAAAACCCGCCCTCAAACCCTTCCCAAAACTCAAAGCCCCCGCGCGCCCCTTCCGGCACGATCACCTTCGCCGCCGCCTCACCCACCAGCGACACACTCTTGTCCCGCACGCCCACACCCCACTTCCCGAAAAACGCCGTCGCGTATCCGCGCTCGCGCATCGCGTGCGCAATCGTCCGCGCCCCCGCCGGCAGCGCATCGAAATAATCCCGCACGCCGTTTTCCGGCGACGCCACGCCCGTCAGCAACGCCGCGCGCGCCATCGGCCCAAACGGATGCGGCGTCACCGCCTGCGTGTAGTTCACACTCTCCGCCGCGAGCGCATCGAGGTGCGGCGTGCGCGCGTTCGGGTCTCCCGCGTAACCGCACGCCTGCGCCCGCCACTGTGTCGTGACGACCCACAAGATATTTGGCGGCGACTTCCCCATGTGCGGGCCCAATTACAAATTGCCACCCCTGTTTGGCCAGCTTGGATACCTGCTCCGTGCTTCCTGACACCACCCCGGCCGCTCTTTTCCGCATGAAACTCCGCTCCCTCCCCCGCCCCTCCCTGCTCACGCTCGCCACCCTTTCGCTTGGCGCCAACCTCGCCAGCGCCGCCGCCAACACCGGCTCGCCTTTTTACGGCGATCCGCCCGACGCCCACCACCCGTGGGCCATCCACGATCGCAACCGCCCGCAGCCCAAACGCGTCGAGCCCGGCACTTTCAGCACCGCCACCCAGCCGGGTAAACCACCCTCCGATGCCATCGTGCTCTTCGACGGCACCGCCGCCTCCCTCGCCAAATGGGAGTCCGATCCCAAGCCCGGCGAAGCCCCCGCGCCCACCAAATGGATCGTGCGCGACGGCGCGCTCGAGTGTGTTCCGAAATCCGGATACGTCCGCACCAAGGAGCAGTTCGGCGATTGCCAGCTCCACATCGAGTGGGCCGCCCCCGTCGACGTTAAGGGCGACAGCCAGGGCCGCGGCAACAGCGGCGTCTTCCTCATGGGCCTCGCCGAAGTCCAGGTCCTCGACAACTACAACAACCCCACCTACGCCGACGGTTTCGCCGGCTCCGTCTACGGCATCAACCCGCCGCTCGCCAACGCCCTCCGCCCGCCCGGTGAGTTCCAAGTCTACGACATCGTCTTCCGCCGCCCCGTGCACAAAGACGGCAAACTCGTCGACGCCGGCCGCCTCACCGTCTTCTGCAACGGTGTCATCCTTCAAGACAGCACGCCCCTCGAAGGCCCCGGCGGACACATGAAGCGCTCCGTGCCGATCACGTTCCCCGAAAAAGGCCCGCTCAAACTCCAGGACCACGGCAATCCCGTCCGCTTCCGCAACATTTGGTATCGCCCGCTGCCCCCTCGCTCCATCGAGGGCGGCACCGACGGCGTGCTCACCGCCGAAGCCACCACCGCCAAGCGCAAAGAAATCGCCGCCACGCTCCGTGCCGAAGCCGCAACGCTCACCGGCACCGCGCAGATGCTCCGCCTCGCCGAGTCGCTCTCTTACGAAAATGCGACCGCCACGCACACCCAAGTCGCCACCCGCGCCGCCGACTACGCCGCGAGCATCCAGGCCCTTCCGTCCGCCGGCCGCACCGCGAAGAAAGGCGAAGTCCAATCCGTGATCCGCGCGTTTCAATATCTCGGCAAAGGCGGCATCTTCCCCGCCAACTTCGCCCCCCGCGCCACGCTCGAAGCCATCGTGAAAGCCGAAGGCTGGGACAAAGATAAGAAATAAAACGCCCGCGTCTCCACGCACCCGCGCCGCGCAGGCGCGCAGTCCTTCAGCGGCCCGGCCCCAGCGGCCACGTCTCATACCAGGGGCTGAAAAAACAGGACTTTAGCACGCTCGGGGTAGCCGCTCGTGTTAACGAGCGGTGGCTACGACCGCATGCTCGCGCCTGCGCTGACCCAATCGTCCAATTTTCACGAGCCGGTAACACCAAACGAACGGGGCCAGCCGATAAACACTACAAACGTTAGGGGCTGACCCCGTTAGCGCCCCGACCCCGTTAGCGCCCCGTCCGACGTTGATCTAGATTGGCTGGAACCGATTCTCGTCGATAACCCCGAGCGTGGTCTCGGGGGACTTGTGCAGTTTGTTCAGAAGAAGGAAGTGCTAGTTGACCTGATCGACCTGAGATCAGTTCGGGTCATACGAACGCTCGACGAGCTCAACGCCATTCTCCAATTTTGACGAATGGACGAATATCACCTGCTCGGTGTTATTGGGCTCATGTCTGACCTAGGCCCGCTGCCTGAGGGGACTCAGCCCGAACTTTTGCTGTATCGTTCGAAAGATCGCAAAGTGGCAATCGTTGAGGGGTATCGGCCACACGATGGTGGCGCCGTCCTTGACTTGGCAGAATGGTTCGCATTGCCGCCATTCTTGTCTCCGGTTGCCGGCGACGTAGTTCCTCGGTTGATGTCGGAGGGGCGCTTTGAACATATCTGCAAACAAGCTGATTGTGAGTGGTTTCTGCCCATCGCGAAACGAATCGCGGCCGGAGAACCCGTGTCGCTGGATGAGATAACCGATGAGTTCTCGTTGCGTCATCGAGGCAATTCTATGCCGCACGACACTGTTGGAGGTTTGTTTCGTTTTTTAGCAACGCCTAGGTATGAACCGGGGACATAGGTAACAGATAGTCCGGGGGTCGGGCCAACGCGGTCGGTCGGGCCAACGCGGTCAGCCCCTAACCTTTGTGGTCGCCGCGAGCCGCTTTGTGCGAAAGCAAGCAGTGCAGTCAAACCGGTCAGCTTGACTCCCGTTTGGCCCGTTCGCTCCCTGCGGCACGGCCGCTGAATTATCTCCGCGTCACGGGCCATTCCCATTCCGCCGCCCAGCAATTTGCTCGCAAGGCCCCGGGGCCGATTCACGTTTCCACGAGCCACATGAGCGCCTCTCCCGTTCGCCTTGCGATCATCATGAGCATCCTCGCCATCAGCGGCGCGGTGCGTGCACAAAACGGAGCCACGGCGTATGCGTGGTCCGCTTATCCCAACGCCGACACCACGCTCTTTTTCACCACCGGCGTCGCGGTCGATGCGGCCGACAACGTCTACGCTTCGCTCATCACCGAGCATACCATCGTCCGCATATCACCCACCGGCGAGGTCACGCGTTTGGCCGGCTTGACCGGCGTGGCGGGCTCCGTCGATGGCTTGGGCAGTGCGGCCCGTTTCAACGAGCCGCAGGGCGTGGGCGTCGACGCTTCCGGGACACTCTACGTCGCCGAGTTCGGCAATTCGACAATCCGCAAAGTCGCCGCCAACGGTAATGTGCTCACCATGACCGGTCTCGCCGGCGTCCGCGGCCGCATCGACGGCCCGCCCGCACTCGCGCGTTTCAACCAGCCGCGCGGTCTCGCCGTCGACCACATCGGTAACGTCTACGTGGCCGACTCGGTCAACAGCGCGGTCCGCCTGATCACGTTGGATAACCACACCCAGACCATCGCCGGCGGCACCAGCGGCACCCGCGACGCCGTGGGCACCATCGCGCAATTCATGACGCCGTGGGGCATCGCCATCGACCCGGCAGGCAACGTGTTTGTCACCGACGCCACTGCGCAGACCGTGCGCAAAATCTCCGCGGTCACCCGCCTGACCACGACGATCGCCGGCGCGACCGGGGCGGTGGGCAGCGCCGACGGCACCGGAGCCGCGGCACGCTTCAACCAGCCCACCGGCATCGCCGCCGACGCCGCAGGCAACCTCTTTCTCACCGACACCCAAAATCACACCATCCGCCGCATCGGCGCCGACGGCCAGGTGACGACCATCGGCGGCAGGGCCGACGCTCCCGCCGGCACCGCGAGCGGCGTCGGCGCCACGGCGTCGTTTCTCGCACCGTATGCCATCGCGGTATCAAGCACCGGGATACTCTACGTCGCGGATTATCTCGGCATCCGCCGCGGCGAACCCGCGCGCGCACCGACGATCTCCACCCAGCCCACCGGCCTCGCTTCCCGCGAAAATACCCGCGTGAGCCTCACCGTCGCCGCTTCGGGCGCACCCGCGCCGACTTATCAGTGGCGTCGCAACGGCGTGGCCGTCGCCGAGGCGACGTCCGCCACCCTGCTGTTTGCCCCGCTGCGGCCGGAGCACGCCGGGGACTACACCGTCGTCGTCACCAACTCCGTCGGCTCCGTGACGAGTGAGGTCGCCACGCTCGTCGTCAATTCGCCGCCAAAAATCACCGTAGCCCCGCAAGCCACGTTGCTCGGCGCCGACGGTGCGGTCACCCTCTCCGTCACGGCCGCCAGCGCCGTTCCCGCCACCTATCAGTGGCTGCGCAACGGCGACCGCCTCGCCGGCGCCACCCAGGCCACGCTCACGACGTCGATCTTTGGCAGTTACGCGGTGGCCGTGACCAACGCGTTCGGCACCAGCACAAGCGGCGCGGCGCTGGTTTCGTTTCCCAGCCGCCTCGTCAATCTATCGACGAGCGGCTTCGTCGGCGGCGGCGTCAATTCGCTCGTCTCCGGCTTCGTGGTCGCGGCTCCAACCGGCGTGACCAAACGCCTGCTCATTCGCGCCGCCGGTCCGTCGCTCGCAAAATTCGGCGTGGCCGATGCGCTGCCACAAACCGTCGTCTCGCTGCTCGATCAGGGCGGCCGCGTGCTCGCGCGCAACAGCGGCTGGGCCACCCACCCGCTGCCGGTCTACAACGAGATTGCCGACACCGCATACGCCGTCGGGGCCTTCGCCCTCGCGCCCGGTAGCGGCGACTCCGCGCTCATCGTCGACGTGCCGCGCGGCAACTACACCGTCGCTGTCGAAGCGCCGAGCCCCGCAATCACGGGGCGCAGCGTCGTCGAAATCTACGAGGTGAACGAAGACGCCGCGCGCCTGGCGAATCTCTCCACCCGCGGCCACGTCGGTATCGGCGGCGGACTCGCCGTCGGTTTCGTGGCGCTCGGCTCCGTCGCGCCGAAAGTGCTCGTCCGCGCGATCGGCCCCGGCCTCGCCGCGTTCGGCGTTGGCGGCACCCTCGCGCGCCCCGCGCTCACCGTGTTCAACGGCGCGCGCATCGTCGCGACCAACACCGGCTGGGCGAGCGCCGCCAACGCGACTCAGGTCGAGCAAGCCGCTGCCAGCGTCGGCGCGTTTCCCCTCGCCCGCACCGGCACCGATTCGGCCGTCGTGCTCACGCTGACTGCCGGCGAAAACTACACCGTGGAAGTGAGCAGCGCCGACAGCACCCCGGGCGCCGTGCTCGTGGAAATTTATCAGCTGCCGTGAGCGTAGGCGGCTTGGAGGCAGGAGCCTGCTTGCAGCGATTCACGACGTGAAAATCGCCTGCAAGCAGGCTCCGACCTCCGGCCAGTAATAATCGGGTTGAAAGCGAAGTAGACTTACAACGGCGCGAGGCGCGCGGGCTCGTCACGGCCCGGCGGCGGGAAATGCAACGTGCGCGTTTGCCCGCCGATCGTGACTTCCACGGTCGCGCCCGTCGCATCGTCGGTGCGGCGCGCCTGCCACACCGGCGCTTTGCCCGCGCGATGCGGGACGAGCACGGTGACCATGCCGAGGACCTTGCGCAGCTCGGTCGTGCCGGTTTCCAAGTGCCATTGATTCGGAAATTCTTTCGAGGGCGCAGGCTTAAACCCGTCCGTCTGCGCAAAGGTCAGCGGCACCGGCGAGAGGTAGGCCGCCGACAGGCCGGCTTTCGGTTGCGCGACGCTCACGCGGGCGGCTTTTTCGTCGACCGTAAAGGCGCTCAAGGCGTGCAACATGAACTGGAACTTCGCCGGCTGCGGCGCGATGAGTTCGTCGTAGATCACGACGAAGGGCTGCGGGCCTTTCACGAAAATCGTGTTGCGCCACGCCCTCTCCAATCGCTTGCCGTAGGCGACGGTGGCATCGCCAACGATGTAGTCGGAGATCGGCGTGAGCTCCTCGCGGATGATTTTGGCCGTCGAGGAAACGGAGTGCGGAATCTGACCCTCGCCGTTGACGAGCACGGCGTTCTGCGCGCGCGTGCTGTGCACCCATTGGTAGTGAAACTTGCTGCCATGGAGATCGCGATATGTGCAGGCGACGAGGAGGGCTTCGCCGTAGGCGTTCAGGAAAAAACTGTTTTGTGCATTATGCCCATGGCTCTGCGTGCCGAACGGACTCGCCTTGAACGCGAAGTGCACGTCGTCACGCGCGTCGAGCAGCGTCGTATGCAGGCTCGCCACCCCGATGCCGTGGAAAATTTTCGACTGCGGGAGACCGGTGGGCTTTTTCGCCGCCGGCAGCGGCGGCAGATTCGCGCGGTAGAGGAAGCCGAGCACGCCGCTGTTCTCCTTCATACCGCCGGCCTGCGTCCACCAGCGCC
This sequence comes from Opitutus sp. GAS368, assembly GCA_943372705.1. GTDB lineage: Bacteria > Verrucomicrobiota > Verrucomicrobiia > Opitutales > Opitutaceae > GAS368. The sequence continues at coordinate 26,612 of CALRZR010000045.1, forward strand.
AATGCGCCGCACTGCCGCCGTCGCCGCTGACGCTCCGCGCCCGGAGGTGATATTCCATAAAACTCGGCGGCGTAATCGGACGGGACGAGAGATCGCCGAAACCGGCGTTGGGCGAGTGCGGCGGCGCGATGTAGAGCGGATAGTCGCCGACTTGAGCGAAGAACGGTTTCTTCAGGCCATCGAGGTCGAGCGCGGACTTCGCGACCTGAAGCCACCAGACGGCTTTCGATTGGTAGCCGCTCCAATAGCTGACGCCCTCGTGCCAGCCGCCGTCATCGTCCGACCACACGGGATAGCAGGCAAAGAATTTGTTCACCGCATAGTCGAGCCACTGCGGCGCCTCGGGAATTTCGTCGAGCCACGCGATGCCCGCCTCGGCGAGTTTGTGCCACACGCGATTGCCATGACTGGCAAACGGACGCTGGAGATGGCCGACGCCGCGGCCGACTTCACCGCTGTTCCACGCCTCGATCACGCGGGCGCGAAAGGCGGTCTGAATTTTCGTGCGCTCCTCGGGAGTGAACATATCCCACGCCCAGTCGTAGGCGCGGGCGGGGCGGTAGAGGAGCGGTTTACCCGCCTCGCAGTTGAGGGTGAAATTCGTCGTGCCCTTGGGATTCCATGATGCCAGATGCAGCACCCAGCGGCGCGCGGCCTCGCCGTAGACTTTGTCGCCGGTGAGCAAATACACGAACGCAATGGTCTCGGCTTCGTTGCAGGCCTGCTCGGTCTGCGCGCGGTTCGGCCACCAGTATTTCACGAGCTCGGCGTTTTCTTTGTCGCGCGCGGAGCCCAAGTGCGCCGGCTCCGGAGTCGGGCCGGCTTTGATATAGACATCGGCCGATTTCTTCAGCGCCGCGAGCGCGGGCGCCTCGCGGCCGCGGGCGAGCTCCCGCAGGCGCGGCAGATCCTCCGGGCGCATAAAGAGCCGCGGATGCTGCGCCGGCACCTTCGCGCGCTGCTGGGCGAGCGTGGGCATCGGGAGCGTGGCGGCGGAGGCGGGCACCTCGACGCGGCGAGCGATGCTCCACTCGGAGGGAGCGCCGGATTTGTCGGCGAGACGATAGCGCCAAAAATACGTGCCGGGCGCGACCGCGTGGTCGGGCGTGTAAGTCGGCCAGACGACGCCCGCCACCGTCGTGGTCCCCGCGCCGGCCGGGAAGTCGCGCGCCGTGGACCATTGCACCGTGTAAGTGACGGCGTTGGCAGGCGCGATCCACGTGAACGTCGGCGGGTTGAGCGGCACGCTCGCACCGTCAGCCGGTCGATAGCCCCACTCGTCGGGCTTGGCGGGACGCTGGTCAAGCGGCAGGGCCGCGAAACCGGATGAGGCAAAGAACGCCAGCGAGGCGCCCAGGAGGAGGCGGGGCAGATTCATGTGCGGAAGTCGGACACCGTAGAGGACGGCGCGAAACGGACCGGGTTGCACCGGCGGGAAAAACCGCCGCACTAAAGGGCGGGATTGCGCACTTGGCCGCTGCCGGAACACGCCGAGCACCGCCCCGGATTGAAGCCGCTGCCGCTGCAGTAAATGCACTTCTTGGGTCGCTTCACGGTCACGTGGATGACCTTGCCGTTGACAATGCGACGCTCGTCAAAGGTCTCGAAATCGCGGAGCGATTTACCCGCCTGACAGTAGCCGCAATCGCTGGGCACGTAGCCGTTGCCGGAACACTTGGAGCAGGTGACTTTTAGGGGAATCTGGGGCGGCGGCGCTTTTTTCGCGGCGACCGGTTTGCGACTGCTGACGGAGCTGGCCGGTTCGGGTGGATCGGGATCGATGCCGAGCGTGCGGGCCGGCGCCGCCTTGGGCGCGGGAGCGGCGGCGAGTTTCGCAATGTCAGTGAGGTTCATCGAGGGCTGGAGTGGCGGCTTGCGGCCATCGGCAAGCGTGAGACGACGGGCGGTGGTCATTTCGCCGGCGCGAAAATCGGCTTCGAGCACGGCTTTGGACTCGAGCAGGACGACGCGCAGGGGGCCGTCGCCTTTGCCGGCAACGAAGTTCCCTTCGAGGCGCAGTTGCTTCGCCGCGAGCAGGAGCGCTCCCCTGCCCTCGGGGTTGCCGGCGACGACGGCGCCCTCGTAGACGTTGCCGTTGGCGTAGTCCCATTTGCCGGTGCCGGTGATGCGGCCGGCGGCAAACTCGCCCTCGTAAATACCCTCGCGACACTGGAAACGGCCGCGGCCGTGGAAGCGACCGGACTTGAACGGGCCGCGGTAAACCGAGCCGTCGATATTGAGCCACTCGCCCTCGCCGTCCGTGCAGTCACCGGAGATGCGCCGGCCGGAGATGGTCTCGTAGGTGAGCGAAAGTTCGCGCGATCCTTCGGCGGAGCGCAGCGTGAGTTTGAGCTCATCGCCCAGTTTTCCACCGCGGATCAGACCGAGCGCTTCGTCGGGCGAAAGGCCGTCGCAGGAGCGTTCGCCGACGGACAGAATCACGTCGCCAACCTTCACGCCTGCGCGATCGGCGGGAGAGCCGGTGACGACAATGCCGACGGCGTGAGGACCGCTCGTCTTCTTCCGATCAAGGCCGATGCCGAGACCGACATAAGGATCCATTTGGCCGGGGTGGGCGGCGAGACGTAGAACGGTGACGAGGAGAAGGAGAAAAACGAGACGGCGGCGCATGCGTTATTTCTTCGGCGGAGGTGGATTCGCGATGAAAGCGACGAGGTCGGCCATGGCTTGCGGGTCGAGCGCGGACTCGAGGCCATCGGGCATGAGGGAGCGGCCCGTGGCGGTGAGCGCGGTAAGATCGCGGCGGAGCAGGGTTTTCTCGGCACCGTCGAGACCGAGGAGCGTGAGGCTGCTGCCGGCTTCGCCCACGAGGAGACCGGCGAGCGAGCGGCCATCGTGCGTCGTCGCGGTGTAGAGCATGTAGCGGTCCTCGATCGCGCGGTTGGGATCGAGGATGTGGGTAGTGAGATACTCAGGGCTGCGGTCTTTCACGACGGCGAGATCGGGGCCGATGGCGCGACCGGCAATGTCGCCGAAGCGATGGCAGATGGCGCAAAGGGTGTTAAAAACAAAGCCGCCGCGGACGGGATCGCGCGGGAGCGGGCGCATCGCCGAGATATAACGCTCGACGACTTGCTGGCGGTTGGCGTCGACGCCTTCGGAAAACAGGCGCGTGGCGCGCGCGGCGATCACGCTGCTCGCGTGGCGACTGAGGGCGGCGCGGCGACCGGCGTCGATTTGGGCGAGCATGGGGCGATCGGTTTCCAATCGGGCGAGCAGCGCGGCGGCCCACGCGGTGCGGCTGGAGAGGAGATCGAGGGCGGCGGCGCGGAGTTTCACGCCGTAGCCGGACCAGCCGGCGAGGAGCAATTCGGGGGTGGCTTTCGTGTCGATCCGCGCGAGGGCCGCGACGGCGGCGAGTTGGAGTTCGAGCGGCGACTGCGGCGCGAGCAAGGTGGCGAGCGTGCGGAGATCCTCGTCGCGACGCTCGGTGGCGAGGCCGAGCAGGCCGACGGCGGCGCGGCGCTGTTCGAGGGAAGCGGCGGAATCGGCAATGAGGGCGCGGGCGCGCGTTTGGAAATCCGCGGCGGCAGCGAGTGCGGCCGGAGCGGCGGGGCCGCCGTCGGTGCGGAGCGAGGAAAGCGAGAGACGGTTGGCGCGGAGCTTTTCGAGGAAGCGGGTGAAGGCGTTGAGTTGCGCGGGTGGAAGTGCGGGCGTGCGCGGGGCGCAGAGCGTGGCGAGGAGGCGGACGAGGGCGGCGGGTTGGCGTGTGGCGAGAGCGATTTCGACGAGGGCGCCGTCGTCGTCGCCGGCGGCGCTGAGGCGGGCAAGCAGCGTCGCGGCGTGCGGGAGTGCGGAGCTCAGCGCGGCGGTGCGGATGAAGGGATCGGACTCGCGTTGCACGAGGCGCGCGAGGGCTTCACCGGCGGCGGGGTCGCGCCATTCGCCGAGGGTGTAGGCGACTTGTTGGCGAACCGTGGCGTCGGCGTCGGTCGCGAGCGCGGCGAGGAGGGCGAGGAGTTCGGAGTCGGCAGAGGCGGAGAATTTCTCGCTGAGACGCACCACTTGCGCGAGGACGCCGGGGTGCACGTCACGCAGGGCCGCGAGGAGCGATTCGCGGCGGAGCGCTCCCATGGTGTCGAGCGAACAGAGCGCTTGGGCGCGCGTGACGGGACGGGAGGACGTGGCGGCGAGTTTCTCGAGCGCAGGGACGGCGGCGAGATCGCGGCGCCACGTGAGTTCCTGCTGAGCGAGGTCGCGCACGGTGCCGCTGGGATTTTCCAAGGCGGCGACTAGACCGGCTGCGTCGGCGCGGTCGAGGCGCGGAATGGCGCGGAGCGGTGTCGATGCAGGGACGACGCGGTAGATGCGGCCCATGTCCGAGCCAGCGCGGAGGTCACCGAGGATTTTTTGCCACGCGGCGGGAATCCACGTCGGGTGTTCGATGACGCGACGATACATATCGACGATATAGAGCGCGCCGTCGGGGCCGGTGCGCGCGGTGGTAAAGCGCGACCAGAGATCGGTGGAGGCGAAAAATTCGGAAGTCTGCTCGGCCGGCGCGCGCTCGCTGCGGAACGTCGTGCCGGCGGGACGGACAATCTCGCGGTGGACGAGGTTGTGGACGGGCTCGCAGACGAAGACATTCCCGGCGTAGGCGGAGCCGAGGAGATCGTCGCGGTAGATCATCGTGCCGCAGGCGGAGGTGAAGCGGTTGGCGGCGTGGGCGTCGTTGAAACGCGCGAACGTGGTGCTCGTGGGAAAAACGGGCGCGGCGCCGGCGAGCACGGGCACGTCTACGGTGGGATTCGGCGGGACGAGGTGCGGGTTGCGACGGAGATAGCGATCGTCGAGGGCGTAGTGCCAGACGGGATTGGAATTGTTGCCACCAAACCAGTTTCCCCAGTCGTCGCGATTGCGGCCGTATTGCGTTTGGCCGGACAGCGGCTCGAAGAGACCTTCGTCGGGGCGGAGGCGCAGATCGCGGCGGCCGATGTCGAGGACGGCGCCGGATTTCGCGGAGGAGATTTTTCCGCCACTGTTGCCGTTGGCGAGGTGGAGCCAGCCGTCGAGGGACCACTGGAGGCCGTTGGCGCGATGCTGCTGGTTGCCCTCGGCGAAACCGACGAAGCGTTTCTCGGTGCGGTCGGCGCGGCCGTCGCCATCGGTGTCTTCGAGGTAGAGCACGTCCGGCGCGGCGGCAACGAGGACGCCCTGACGCCACGGGAGGACGGAATTGGGGAAGTTGAGGCCTTCGGCGAAGAGCGTGGAGCGGTCGTAGTGGCCGTCGTTTTTCGAGGAGGACAGAACGCGGATGCGGCCGCCCGGTTTGCCGCGGCCATCCAGGCCCATGGGATAATCCGCCATCTCGACGACCCACATGCGGCCGTCGGAACCCCACGCGACGTCGATGGGATCCATCACAAGCGGCTCGGCGGCGACGAGTTCAACGCGGAGGCCGGCGGGCACCGTGATCGACGCGAGCGAGTCGGCGGGCGACCGGGCGGGCGGTAGCGCGACGTTTTTCGGCGGGGCGACTTCCTCGTAGGCGAACGCGGACGAGGCGCACGCAAGCGCGCAGAGGATGAGAGGACGGAGGCTCACCGCGCGGTCTCCTTCGCGAGGTAGACGGGTGGCACGAGGGCGCGCACGGCGCCGATGATTTGATCTTCGGTGCCGCGGGCGAGACGCGTGGGCCAGGCGTAGAAATCCATCGAGCCATCGACCTCGTAGCCGCCCTCGGGAAACATGCGCTCCGAAGCGATGTAGCAGGGAACGTCGTTGGCGTAGGCGTTCACCCAGAGACGGCGGGCATCGAGTTCGCGGCGGAGGCGGAGGGAATATTCCGAGACGACTTCGCCGGCGAGGAAGACCATCGCGAGGTCGTTCCCGAAACTCCACGTCTGGATGCGATACGGGACGGCGGTGGGAAGCGGCTGGCCGGCGTCGAGGCGCTGGAGGAATTTCTGCGCGGCGTAGCTGGCAGTGATGTTGGATTTTTTCGCGGCGCGCTCAGTGAGTTCTGCGCGTGTGACGGCGCGGTCGAAGGCGAGATCGAGCTGGCGGTGGCGCGCTTCGGTGACGGGGCCGAGCGGGCGGAGCGAGGCCTTGAGGAGGCGCTCCACTTCTTCGGCGATGGTGCGGCCGTGCGTGGCGACGTTTTCGAGCGAGCCGCGCGGGTGCGGGTTGGCGTCGGCCCCGCAGCCGAGCGCGACGAGGGCGATGGCGCCGGGATGCGCGGACTCGAGGCGCATGGCGGCGTCGCCGGCCCAGTCGGGATGCACGAAGTTATCCGTGCCAACGAGCGTCGTGCCGTGGCAGGCGTAACTGAGAAACACGGCACGGAGCTGGCCGCTGGTGTCGGTGACGCGGAGAAGCGGCAGGGCGTTGTCGGTGTAGCCGTTGGGAACGAGGCCGAAGGTGCGCCATTTTCCGTCGACGATTTCGCGGCGCTGGGCCGCAAAACCGGCGCGGCCTTCGTTCCACGCAAGGTGGCCGGGGCGACGGTCGGCGAGCGCGGCGCGCGCAACGGAAATGAGTTTGTCGCGCAGCGCTGCGGTGTAGGCAGAGATCGCCGCGACCTCGGCCGCGGGAAGATCGGCCGAGAACATGTAGGGAATCGTGTTGCGCAGCGACGGGCCGGTGTGGGTGTGGATCACACAAATCGCCAAGCGCTCGCGTTCGAGTTGGTGGCTCGTGCGGAGCGCCGCGGCGACCTCGTCGGTGAGCGCTTCGGTGATGCCGACGACCTCGACTGTGAGCAGCACGGCGGGGCGCTGGTCATCGGCGCCAATCGCGAGAGCGCGGGCGAAGATGGGCTGGCCGACGCGCTCGAAGGGCTTCTCGCGATTGCGATAGCCGGAGAGGCGGACGGGCTCGGCGGGCGTGATGTCGATCTTCGCGGTGCCGACGGCGACGAGCGGCGGGCGCAGCGGCGTTTGCGCGGCGAAAAGCGAGGACACGAGGAGCAGCGACGTGATGAGGAAACGAAACACAGTGGACATGGGGTGCGGAGGGGCGAGGTGCGGGCCGGAGCGTGGCGAAGGGTTTAGCGCAGTGCCCGGCGGCGGCAAGCGAGCGTGCGGAAGTCACCAAGAATCTCAGCCGGAAAACTTCATTAAGATGATTCCCGCAGATTCAGGAATCCTCAGATTCACCTCTGCGGGATCCTGAATCTGCAGGAGAATCCCTACGCGTCAGGCGAACTTCGGGCAACTTTCCTCAGAGAGAGCGTGAAATTTCCGGGAAAGGGCACGGCGATTGATCGTCGCACTCCTTGGAGCGGGCGGGCCGTGTGCGTCGGGCTTTGCCCCAGATGAGCCTGTCACCGGTCAATGCGCTTGCGACACCCGCGAATTTAAGTCCGGCTCCTGCCGGCGTCGTCGGCTGCAATCGGCGACGCTCTGGTCTGCGCCAGATTCGACTACCCCCCACCTATGAAAAACCCCGTTTCATTCTCGCTGCCGCGCTGGCAGAAAATTTTCGCTTTCGTCGCTTTGTGGCTGGCGGCATGGAGTCCCTCGTTCGCTGAGAACGCGGGCACCGGCTCGCTCCAAGGGCGGGTCTACAACCCGGTCTCCCGCGAATACGTCAACAACGCCGAGGTCCGGCTGGAAGGCACCAACGAGGTGACCTATACGGAGAGCGACGGCTCGTTCCGCTTTGCCAAAGTCGCGGTCGGCGAGGCGACGATCGCGGTGAGCTACTCGGGATACAATTCGATGCGGGAACGGGTCCGCATCACGGCGGGCCAGATCGCGGTGCGCGAGATCAACCTGACCAGCACGGTGCCCGGGGCCGCGAAAACCGACGGCGTGGTGCAGCTGGGTTCGTTTGCGGTTTCGGCGGAACGCGAGGGGAACTCCAAGGCGATCATGGCGCAGCGGCGCAACATGGACATCAGCACCTCCGTATCGTCCGACATCTTTGGTGACGTGGCCGACGGCAACGTGGGCGAGTTTCTGAAATATCTGCCCGGCGTGGATCTAGACTATGTCGAGTCGCTGGCCCGCGGACCGCGTATGGGCGGCATGGATTCGCAATACGTCGGCGTCGCCTTCGATGGCATGCGGATCGCGAGTTCGGATTCGGTGCGGGGCGGCGACGAAAATTCCCGTTCGGCGAGTTTCGAAGGGTTCGCCATCACGGCGGTCGATTCGATCGAGATCAGCCGCACCACGAGCGCGGATTCGGATTCGGATTCGCCCGCCGGCACGATCAACATGAAAACCAAACGCGCCTTCGACCGGAAAGGGCGCGTCTTCAGCTATACCACCGGTGTAAATTTCAACGCCGAAGAATTTACGCTCAACGCGACGCAGGGGCCCAGCGATTCGAAGCACTTGAAGTGGAAACCCAATCTTTCGTTCGAATACGCGGAGTCATTTTTGCAGCAGCGGCTGGGCGTGCTCGTGAGCGTGAGCACCGCCAACTCCTACACCGAGCAATACGACATCACCCTCGACTACAACCGCGATCCCACGGCCGCCGATCCCCGTCCGATGGTGGTGCGGCAAATCAACTTCAAAGACGGTCCGAAGTTCATGGAAAAACAGTCGATTTTGCTGACCGCCGATTTCAAAGCCACGCGGAATCTCGTGCTGTCGCTCAATGTGATCTACTCCTACGCGGGCGGGGAGTTCCACAACCGCAACTTCACCTTCATCGCCGCCAACAACAACGCCAACGTGAACAACGGCCGCTCGCGCGTCGGTGGCGACGGCCTGCTCACGGTCAGCACCAACCGCGCGACGAACAACACGATCCCGACTCTGAACAACGGCGGCGGCTCCTCCACCGAGATCACGTATACACGCACGGTGACGCCGAAGTTCGAATACAAGACAGGGGCGTGGGTCGTGGACGGCGCGGCGGGCTATTCGCAGGCGGCCAACAATTTTGACTCGCTGGAACGCGGCTACCTGCAGAGCGAAGGCGGCGGCGTAGCGAGCAACTGGACGGCCACGCGGCCGCACCCGGGTTCGTGGGAGTGGACGATTCGCCAGACCTCGGGGGCGGATTGGTATAATTTGGCGAATTTCACGAGCACGGACGTGCGGTCCGGCGGAGCCCAGGTGAGCAACAACGATCCCTTTTGGGTGACGGAAATCTGGACTGGGCAGTTGAACGCAAAATGGGCGCTGCCGTTCAAGCGGTGGCCGGTTTCGTTGAAATTTGGCGGCAAATGGGCGGAGGAAAGCCGCCAGAACAACAACCATACGCCATGGAACATTTGGTCCTATGTCGGGCCGGGCGGAAATACGGTGACGGTGAATCCGAACACGCGGGTCTACCAGAACGCCACCTTCGGAAATTGGGCCAACGTCGGCCCCGACTACAAGTCGCCCCATCCGTTCGACATGGGCACCACGAACGGACTCACCGTTTACAACATCGCCGGCATCCAGGGCATGCCGCCGCGGGTGAACCGCAACCTCGTGGCCGATCACTTCCACGCGCACCCCGAGCAGTTTGTGCACACGGGCACGCCGGAAAATTTCTACACGGCGTTCATCGCGAACAAGCGCGACTTCCGGCAAACCGTCACGGCCGGCTACTCGCAGGCCGATGTGCGGGTGACGCCCAAACTCCAGTTCCGCTTTGGCGTGCGCATGGAAGAGACGCGAAACGATCTGCGGGAATTCGACCCGCTGCTGCGCGCCCAAGTGCTCGCCGCCGGTTACACGGTCAACGCGCCGGGCACAAACGGCGGGAGGGCGCTGACGGTGCCCGGAATGATCTACCAATTCATGAGCCAGCCGCGCATCACACGGACCTCAACCTACCAAAATTTTTTCCCATCGGCTCTGCTCAAATACCAGATTCTCCCCAATTTCGAATTTCAGGCCGGTTTTAACAAAGCCATTTCCCGGCCCCCGGTGAACAGCCTCACCGGCCTCTGGACCGTCGACGAAGTCAACCAGCGCGTGACGGCACCCAACGCCAATCTTGAGCCCGAGTATTCCAAGAACTCGCAGGCCCGGCTGGCCTACTATTTCGGCGGACGCTCGCCCGGCCAGCTCTCGCTAGCGATGTCGCAAAACGAGATTCGCAACCTGCGCGAGACCTTCGACTACTCGGCGTCGGAATACGGCAACGACGATCCGGATTTTTCCGCATTTACGTTTCGCTCCACCCGCAACAGCGCGGAGCAGCGGCGCTTCCGCAATATGGAACTCGCCTACAACCAGACGCTGGGCTTTTTGCCGTCGGAAAAGCTGCGCGGGATCAACGTGAACGTCGCCTACACGCGCTCGTATGCGAGCCAGCGCCGCAACGGCCTCTCGCCCCACCGCCTCACCAGCCGCCTTGGCTACAACTACCGAAAATTCAGCGCGACGCTCGGGATGGTCTTTCGCGACGATTCGCCCGACGGCGCCTACGGCCTCTACAAGGGAGCCATCACCCAGTTTGACTGCACGCTCGGCTGGCGGTTTTCCCGGAGCCTTTCGCTCTACGTGCAAGGTCGCAATATCACCAACGTGCCCGTGCTGTGGTATGCGTCGCCGACCCGTTCAATTGAGGGACAAGACGCCGCGTTTCGCCGGCTGCAGGCCTATGGCGCGAATTGGGTCTTCGGCGTAAAGGGCGTTTTCTGAACACGCCCGCGCGATGATCGTAGCGGCGTCATCCGAAACCGGCGCGCCCACGGAGCGACCGCTCACTTCGCTCCGCAGCTGAACATCCACTCATTGCCGTAGCGATCGATGAGGCTGCCCCAGCAGCCGCCCCAGGGCATTTCGGTCGGCTCATACTCGACCGTGCCGCCGACCTTCAACGCGGCGAAGAGACGCTCGGTCTCGGCGCGGGTGTCGGTCTCGAGGTTCATCGTGACGTTGTTGCCCTGGATGCGCTGGCCCAGGTGGGCGGGCGCATCGTTGCCGATGATCACGTGGCCGCCGAGGATCGGGAGGGCGATCTTCATGACCAGCTTGGCCTGCTCGGGCGACCACGGCGGCTGGCCGGGGGCCGTCGGGAGGTCGCCGAAACGTTTAATCGGACCGATGAATTCGGTTTGGAAAACGGAGCGGTAGAAAAGGAAAGCTTCCTCGGCATTGCCGGCGAAGTGAAACCAAGTGGAGACGCGTGCCATACAGGTGGGGATGAGGTGGGTGGAGTGAGGAGAGACCGACTCCTTCTCAACGAATGAAGGCGTCGCGTCCGGACAACGCCGAGGATTTTTTCCGAGCGCTGCCTGCACCCCACATCATCGGCCGGCACGAGGGGCGATCGCCTCCGTTTCCGCGAACTGCGCCCTGCCACGTAAAGCGGCCGAGTGGTGAGATTGCACTCGGGCATGTCCGGATCGCGCGTGGTCGTTCGTTAAGAAATTGCCTGCCATCGCCCACTTTCGATTACTGCTGTTTCACATGAGCACCCCTGCCCCACGGCCCAAGCTTCGCGTCAATTGTTTCTCCGTTTCCCTCGACGGTTACGGCGCCGGCCCGCGGCAAGATCGTGCAAATCCGCTCGGCGTGGGCGGCCTGGCGCTGCCCGGCTGGTTCTTCCCGACGCGGACGTTCCGCAGCCAGCATGGCAGCGGCCACGGCGGCACGACGGGCATCGACGATGATTTTGCGGCGCGCGGCATGGCCGGCCTCGGCGCGTGGATTCTCGGGCGCAATATGTTTGGCCCGATACGCGGCGAGTGGCCGGACGATCAATGGAAGGGCTGGTGGGGCGACACTCCGCCCTACCACGTGCCGGTGTTTGTGCTGACCCACCATCCGCGCGCTCCGCTCGTGATGGCCGGCGGGACCACGTTTCACTTTGTGACCGACGGCATCCACGCCGCGCTGGCTCAGGCGCGCGAGGCCGCGCAAGGGAAAGACATCCGCGTCGGTGGCGGGGTCGCGACGGTTCGCCAATACCTGCAGGCCGGGTTGATCGACGAGATGCACCTGGCGATTTCGCCCGTGCTCCTCGGAGAAGGTGAAAACCTCTTCGCCGGCCTCGACCTGCCCAAACTCGGCTACGAGCGCACGGAGCACGTGCCTTCGCCCCACGCGACGCACGTCGTGTTCACCAAACGCGTGGGCTAGTTTTTTTCCGACGGATTGCGGTGGGGCAACGATACCGAAAAATCGAAACGAAGGACAAATCGTCGCGGCGAGCGCCAGTGAGCCGACGGG
>CALRZR010000046.1:0-38597 GCA_943372705.1 Opitutus sp. GAS368
CGCCGGCTACCGCCATCTCGATTGTGCGTGTGACTACGGCAACGAAGCCGAAGTCGGCGCCGGCCTTTCCGCCGCGCTCGGTGCCGGCCTCTGTCGCCGCGAAGACCTCTGGGTCACCTCGAAGCTCTGGAACACCTACCACGAGCCCAAGCACGTGCGGGCGGCCTGTGAGCGTTCGCTTCGCGACCTGCGTCTCGATTACCTCGATCTCTACCTCGTCCATTTTCCCATCGCGCTCGCCTACGTGCCGTTCGACGTGCGCTACCCGCCCGAGTGGTTTCACGATCCGAAGGCGGCGGCTCCCGCGATGAAGCCGATCAACGTGCCATACGCCGAGACGTGGGCTGCGATGGAGGAATTGCACCGTGCCGGACTCGTGAAGCACATCGGTGTGTGCAACCTGAACATCTCGATGCTGCGCGAACTGCTCGGCACCTGCTCGATTCGCCCGACCGTCCACCAGATCGAGCTGCACCCGTATCTCACGCAGCCCCGCATGCTGCGCTTCTGTGCGCAGGAGAAAATCGCCGTCACCGCGTTTTCACCGCTCGGTTCCCCGTCCTACGAATCCATCGGCATGGCGCGGCCCGATGAAAACGTCCTTCACGATCCCGTGGTCACCGCCATCGCGGCCGCGCACCGCAAAACCCCCGCGCAAATCGCACTTCGCTGGGGCGTGCAACGCGGTTGCGCGGTGATTCCGAAAACGCAGACGCCCGCGCGTCTCGCGGAGAATATCGCGCTGTTCGATTTCGCGCTCACCGCCGCCGAGATGACCGCGATTGACGCACTCGACCGCCGCCGGCGCTTCAACGACCCCGGCCACTTCGGCGAGATCGCGTTCAACACGTTTTTCCCCATCTTCGACTGAGTTTCCCTGTTCCGCTTCACCCAGATACCCGTCTTGCTCCCCACCATGTCCACCCCCTCGCTCCGCTCCCTGATTCTCGCCACGGCGCTCGCGCTGCCCGGTCTCGCTTTCGCCGCCGCCGCGCCGAAGCCCCTGAAAATTCTGCTGATCACCGGCGGCTGCTGCCACGACTACGTGACGCAGAAAGACCTGCTCAAAAAGGGTCTGGAAAAAAGTGCCAACGTCGTCGTCGAGCACATGCACACGGGCGACAAGACCACGCGTCCTGCTCTGCCGGCGCACACCAACGCCGACTACGCCAAAGGCTACGATCTCGTGATCCACGACGAGTGCGCCGCCGATATCGGCGATGCCGAGATGGTGAAAAACGTTCTCGCCCCGCACCTCGCCGGCACGCCCGGCGTGAATCTCCACTGCGCGATGCACAGTTACCGCGGCGGGAAAGATTTTCGCCGCGCCCTCACGCCCGGCACGCCTGACGCCGTGTGGTTCGACTACCTCGGCCTCCAGTCGAGCGGCCACGGCCCGCAGGCGCCGATCAAGATTGTGTTCACCGCATCCGGCAGCCCGATCACCAAGGGCATGGAAAACTGGGTCACCATCAAAGAAGAACTCTACAACAACGTGCAGGATCCGAAAATTTTCCCCGCTCACAAATCCCTCGCGACCGGCCAGCAGACCACGACCAACAAGGCCGGCAAGACGAGCGACAGCGAATCCGTGATCGTTTGGACGAATCTCTACGGCCCGAAACAAACGCGCGTCTTCAGCACCACCATCGGGCACAACAACGAGACCGTGAGCGACCCGCGCTACGTCGAGCTCGTCACCCGTGGCGTCCTCTGGGCCGCCGGCAAACTTGGCGCCGATGGCCGTCCGGTGGCGGGCTACGGCCCGGGCGGAAAATAGCATCCCCTTTTCTTTCCCCCGCCGGGCGGCCCCTCGCTCCGTAGCCCGCTTCGCGTGAAGCGGGCCGGACGAAACTGACGGCATCGGCACTCCTCGTTTTTCCTTTGCCCTCTCCGCTGCCGGCGCTGCTGGCCGCCGCCTACGCGGCCTCACGCTGCGCCTCATCGGCTCCGGCGCGCCGCGCTGGTTTTTCGGTGACACCGCGACGTCCGCTGACTCCGTCACCGGCGCGCCGTCGCTCGCCTTGCCCGCCGAATTTCAACTGCACCTCATGACCGCGCCCGTCCGCAACCTCGACAACCCCGCCGGCTTCACCGCCGCCCTGCAGGGCCGCAACATCCGCGGAGTCGCCGGGCTCAACGCCCTCCGCCACGCCGACGTGCGCGACCCCGAGATCGACAGCCGCATCGCCGCCTCCGAACTCGCCTTCCGTATGCAGAGCGCCGCGCCCGGGCTCATGGACCTCTCCGGCGAATCTCAGGCCACGCTCGACATGTATGGCGTCAATCGCTCCTAGCCGAAGATCGAGGGCGGCAACCAACTCGGCGGCACCGGCATCAAAGGCGGCCAAGTTGTGGGCGAGACCGACGACAGTGCGTGCAACGTCACCAAAGATCCGATTCACCTGCACGACTTGCACGCGACGATTCCGCACCAATTCGGCTTCGACCACACGAAGCTCACGTATCGTTTCCAAGGCCGCGACTACCGCCTCACCGACGTCCACGGCCGCGTCGTGAAAAAACTCCTCGCCTGACGCACGCGATGAAACCCCTCGTCGGTCATGAAACCATATTCCCGTCGTGACTTTGTCCGGTTAACGGCGAGTGCCGCCGCTCTGGTGGCGGCGCCTTCGACCGCTTCCCTCGCCGCCGCCGAGCCGCCGCGCGGAGCCTTCCGACTTCGCTACGTCCTCTCGACCAACCAATATGGCACGCTCCCGATCGCCGACATCGTGCCACAGGTGAAACCGGCCGGCTGCGTGGGCCTCGATGTGTGGGCCGGCCGCTGGGGCAATCAGCGCGAGCAGATCGACGCGCTGGGTCACGAGAAATTCGGCGCGCTGCTGCGGCCGCACGGTGTGACGGTGAGCTGTTACACTTGCATGGATACGGGCTTTCTCAAGTGCGAGCCGCACCTCCGCGCAATGCGCATGTTCGGCGGCAATATGATCGTTGCGGGTTTCCCGAATGTGCCCGGCGGAAAGGATCTGCGCGGTGCCGCCCTGCGCACGGCCATCCGGACTTCGCTCGAACGGCTGAAGCCCATCGTCGGCGTCGCGGGCGAACTCGGCGTGAAGCTCGCGATCGAGAACCATCTCAACGGTTTGCTCGAAACGCCGGACGGCGTGCGCGTGCTCGCCGAGGAAATCCGCGAGCCGCACGTGGGCATTGCGTTCGCGCCGTTTCACCTGCCGCAGGACGCCGCGCTGCTCGGGCAACTCGTCGACGATGTGGCGGGCCGTATTCTGTATTATTATGCGTGGCAGTTTGGCGACGGCAGCGGCGACCTCGCGCCGTCGAAACAGAAACGCCAGCTCCCCGGCGTCGGCCCGTTGGATTTCAAGCCGATGCTCGCGGCCCTGAAGCGCCACCGTTTCGGCGGTTACACCTCGATCTTCATGCACCCGACCCCGCGCGGCTCGCCGCTGCACTCGACGACCAAGGACGTGACGGCGGAGCTGAACAGGGCGCGGGCCTTTCTCGATCAGGAGCTGGCGAGCGTTTGATCCGGGACGGACGAAATTGCCAAGCAGCCCTGCGTTGCCGAAACTCACGGCATTGGAACGCCCCCTCTATGCCCGCATCTCCCCTTGTCAGAATCTCGGCTCCCAAATTTCCCTCGGCTTCGAAAGTGAATTCTAAACCGCAGCTCCCTCCCGTGACCTCTGCCTCCGTAGCCCGGCTCGTGAGAGTCGGGACCGTCGTCCTCACGAAACTCGCCCTCGCTTTCGTCTTCACGCTCGCGCCCGCGCTCCCCGCTGCCGAGCCCGCGCCGACCGTCCGCTACGAAACCCTCGTCCCGGCCGCGGGCCCCGTCGTCTCATTTCCCGCGGGCAAACGCATCCCCGCCGGCTGGCCCGCCTTCGCTGTGGGACCCACTCCCACGCTCCTCCGTCTCACTGCCTCGTCCGACTCCGCGAACGCCACTGCCGGGCCCGCCTCTTTTCGCCTCACCACGGCCCTCGACGATCGCTCGCCCCGTCTCATCGAAGTTGCCCTCGCGGGCGTCGGCGCCGAGGCGCGCGTGCTCGGCCGCCTCGACCTGCGTTACGCGCACGCCATCGAAACATTTCCCTTCGCCCTCTCCGCCGCCGACGCCACCGCCGCCCGCGCGCGCGGCCTCACGTTGCGCCTCATCGGCGCCGGCGCTCCGCTGTGGTTTTTCGGCGGCACCGCCGCCACGTCCGCGCTCGCCTTGCCCGTCGAATTTCAACCCCACCTCATGACGGCGCCTGCTGCCGTCGACCGTGTCGCCGAGTTCCACCGCCGCATCGCCTCGCTCGCCTCCGTGCAGACCTTCGGCTGGATGCAGGGCTGCGTGTTCGAAGGCCTGCGCGCCCTCGCCGAGCGTCACCCCACCGGCCCCTACGCCGCTGCCCGCGCCCAACACTGGCAACTTTTCGTGCCGCAGCGCGACCGCCTTGTCTACGAAGACCCGCGCAGCAATCCGGTCGACGGCCGTATCTACGGCATCGAGGGCGCCCTGCCGTTCGCCGACCTCGCGCGCTTCGATCCGTCGAGCCCGCACGTCGATCTCTTTGTCACCTTCGCCCGGAAGCACACGCGCGCCGACGGCGCGATCCAAGACGGCAACACGCTCTCCGCCGAGGGCAGCTATACCGTCGCCTATCCGCTCGCCGTGATCGCCGCGCAGCGCCGCGACGCCGCGCTCGCCGACCTCGCGCGCACCCAACTCCGCCTCCGCAACGAACGCCTCTGGCACGACGGCGCGCTCTGGCTTCGCCGGGCCGACGACAACACGCACACCTTCCGCGGCTGGGCGCGCGGCGTCGCGTGGCACGCCCTCGGCGTCGCGCGCTCCATCGAGCCGCTGCGTCAATCCGGCGACGCCGCGGTCGCCGAAGCCGAACTGCGCCGCATCGCCGCGTGGGTGCTCCCGCTCCAACGCCCCGACGGCCTCTGGTCCTGTTTCCTCGAAGATCCCGCCACCGGCGTCCCCGATTCCTCTGGCAGCGCCGGCATCGCCGCCGCCCTCGCGTGCGGCGCGCGCCTTGGCGTGCTCGATCCCGCCGCCGCCGGCGCCGCCCGCCGCGCCCTCACCGGCGTCCGCGCCCACCTCACCGCCGACGGCCTCCTCGGCGGCGCTGCGCAAAGCAACCGTGGCGGCGAAGCCCTTCAGCGCAGCGACTACCGCGTCCTCGCCCAAATGGGCATGGGCCTCCTCGCCCAACTCGACGCCGAGACCACAGCTCCGTGATGGTGCAGATGCGCGCGCCGTGGCCGCCTGCCTCCTGCGGCTGCGCGCACGTTTTTCCTGCCGCTCCAACCTCGGCTTGCGGTAGGGGCCGTCTCCGCTGAATCCTCCCTTTGGAAACGACCCCACCCCGCGGTCGTTTCCCACCCCAATCCATGAGCCTGCCCCCGCTCCCCGTCCCGAGCCGTCTCGTCGTCGCCTGCATTTTTGCTCTCGGCTGGTTGCCGCTGGCCACCGCGCAAACAGCCCCGGCCCGCCCGGCCGCAGCTGAAGTCGTCGAGTTGAGCCCGTTCACCGTCGATACTTCGCGCGACACTGGCTACGCCGCGGAAAACACACTCGCCGGTTCCCGCCTCAACGCCCGACTGCGCGACACCGCGGGTTCGGTCTCCGTGTTTACGAAGGAGTTTCTCGACGACCTCGCGATCACCGATCTGCAGGGCCTCCTCAATTTCACGGTGAACTCCGAGATGGACACCAGCGCCTGGCAGCCCGGCCAGCCCGGCCAAAACCCGGCCATCTCCGGGGAAAATCTCCTCAACCGCACGATGGTCCGCGGCCTCGCGGCGAGCCAGGGCATGGATTATTTCACGAGCATCACGAATATGGATCCCTACCGCGTGGGACGCTTCGACGACACGCGCGGCGCCAACTCGCTGCTCTTCGGCGTCGGCGCGCCCGGTGGCGTGCTCAACCAATCTTCCAAGACCGCTACCACGCACCGCCACAGCGCCAACCTCCGCTATGGCTTTGGCTCGTGGGAGCGCAACCGCTCCGAAGTCGACGTCAACCGCGTGCTGGTGAAGGACCGCCTCGCGCTCTCGCTCGCCGCGCTGCACCAGGAAAACGGCGGCTGGCGGCAGTTCGATTTTCAGGACAAGCGACGCATCTTTGCCTCCGTGACCGCGCGCCCCACGCGCACCGTGACCCTTCAGGCAATGGGCGAGACCGGTCGCGATCAGGGCGCCGTCGTCAAGACTCTCCCTGGCGTCGACGAAATGCTCGCGTGGTATGACAACCGCAACGCTCGCGGCGTCAGCGCCGTGACGTTTGCCCCCACCACCGCCGCACCCACCGCCGCGATGATCGCGCTCGGCGTCACCGCCCGCAATGGCACGAGCGGCGGCCAGAATCGCCGCGCCACCTTTATCGAAAACGACGGCACCGTTTTCGACGCCATCGGCACCTATCTCACCGGCTCCTACAACAACGCCGCCGTCCGCGCACCCGACGGCACGCCGGGCCGCACCACCTCGGCGCTCATCATGACCGATCCGGTCTTTAACCCGAAGCGCGGCAACGCCTCCGGTCCTGGCTCCCTGCGCGAACAGCGTCTGCACAATTACACGTTCTCCGCCGACTGGCAGCCCACGCGCAAACTCAGTCTCAATCTCGCTCACCACGTTCAGCGCACCACGCTCACCACGCGCACCCTCGTCGGCAACGATCCCACGTTCCGTGGCGAACCCAACCGCACGCTCGGCCTCAACGGCCCCGTCAACCCCTACGCCGGCCGCCTTTACGTGGAGGGAAATTGGCGCGGCGATATCCATTTCGGCGAATACCGCGAGTCGCGCGTCTCCGCCACCTACGCGTTCGACCCGGAGAAAAAGTGGCTCGGTCGCCACCGCCTCGCTGCCGCCGCATCCACGTCGGCGCAGACCGACACCAACGAACTTTCGTGGCTCTCGCTCGTTGGCAGTCCGTTTAACGCGCTCGCGAGCGCCGCCAATAACCGCGTCGCCGTCCGCAACTATTTCACCGAAGGCCAGGCTGATACCTATCGTGCTGGCGATTGGCGCCGCCTGCCCGCGTCGTTCAATTTCGGCGGCCGCACCTATGCGCTCGCTTTCGCCAACGACGCCGCCGGCGCCAACAACAGCGGCATGCGTCAGGACACTGACAGCGGCCTCGCCGTCCTCCAGAGCCACCTGTGGCGCGATCGGCTCGTGACGACGTTCGGCTATCGCACCGACCGCGTCACCGTGAACCAGTTTGGCTATTACACCGATCCCGCCATCGGCGAACGTCCCGATCGCGATCCGGCGAAAGCCACGGTCACGCACGTCAACGCCAATACCCGCACCCTCGGCGGCGTCTTCCACGTCACCGACTGGTTTTCGCTTATCGCCAACCAGTCCTCCAATGTCGGTGTGCCGCCGCTCGCGCGCACCGTCTTCCCGCTCGGCAATCTCGCCCCGCTCTCGCACGGCCGCGGCGAAGATTACGGCATCGGCCTCGATGTGCTCGGCGGCCGCCTGAGTGCGCGCCTCGTGCGCTTCGACGCCGAGGAGCAGGGCCGCATCACGTCGAGCGGCATCGCCGGTGCGCCGGGCCTCAACACGCGCGTGATGGACGCCTTCGCCACCGTGCTCACTGGCACCGGCCGCCCCATTTCCGCGGCCGACTGGGCGGCGCTCTACAAGGCCTACACTCCGCCCGCCAACGCCGTCGCGTCCGACTTCGTCTCGCACGGCTACGAGGCACGCATCACCGCCAACCTCACGCGCCAGTGGCGGCTGCTGCTCAACTACTCCTATACCGATTCACTCCGCACGCGCCTCGGCAACGAGATGGTGGATTGGTATGGCCTCAAATCCTCCGCCGACAGCGTGCGCCTCGTGCAGGGCGTGAAGCAGGATGCCACCGGTCGCTACGTGATCGATCCCAGCGCCTACCTGCCCGGCGGGACCATCGCCAAATGGATCGAACTCGGTGCGATGACGCCTGCGGCCAACCTCTCGGCGCTCAACACCGCCACCGCCGGCACCACGGTCGCCCAGGAGATCTTCAATTTCACGGAGACGATTAGCGATACGAAGGAGGAAAACGAAAAGCGCTGGGGCGTGCGTCCGCACAAGGCCAGTGTGTTCACCGCCTACGATTTCAAAACGGGTCGTATGAAAGGCCTCACGATCGGCGGCGGCGGCTACTGGCGCAGCGCCAACATCATCGGCGCCGACTCCTCCGGCCGCGAAATCACCGGCCGGGAAATTTCCTCCGCCGAGGCAATGCTCGCCTACACCTGCTCGCTCGGGCGCCTGCCCGGCCGCGTGCGTTTCCAAGTCAACGTCTCCAATCTCCTCGATAAGACCGACATCATTCCCGTGCGCATCGCGACCGGCACCGGCGCGCCCGACGGCCACGTGCTGCCCGGGAACGGCCGAGGCCTCGCCTACAGCCGCTACGATCTCGTGGCGCCGCGCGAGGTGAAGTTCACGACGACGTATTCGTTCTGACGCCGTTTCTCTCTTCCTTCATGCGCCCTTTTCTCGTCGGTCTACTCCTCGTTGCCGGAATTACGTCGCTTTCTGCCGCGACGCCCGCCCGCCCCAACATCCTCCTGATTGTCAGCGACGATCTCGCCGCGTGCCTCGGCAGCTACGGCAACACCGCCATCCACACGCCGAACCTCGACCGCCTCGCGGCGCAAAGCGTGCAGTTCACCCGCGCTTACTGCCAGTTTCCCGTCTGCGGCCCGTCGCGCGCCTCGTTCATGAGCGGCCTGTATCCCGAGCAGCTCGGTATGATGGGCAACAATTACACGACGGGCAGCTACCGGGCGCTAAACCCCGCGCTCGCCTCGCACCCGAGTGTCGGCGGTCTGCTGCGGCGCAACGGCTACGTCTCGCTGCGCGTATCCAAGATTTACCACATGGGCATACCGGGCAGCATCGAGTCCGGTGATCCCGCCGGCGACGAGCCCGACTCGTGGGACCGCACGTTCAACGTCATGGCGCCGGAAGCGACGAGCTTGGGCGCCGTCACCGTTCTTTCGCCGAAGCGCCCCGAGCCCGGCACGAGCTTCACCCGCGTCGTCGTTCCCGACGGCGAGGAATCTACGCAGGCCGACGTCCTCGCGGCCACCCAGGCCATCGCCATCTTGCAGGCGCGCGCGCGGGGCCGCGGCCGCGACGACCGCCGGTTGCTGCGAACTGACGACGCGTTCTTCCTCGCGGTCGGTCTCGTGCGACCGCACGTCCCGCTGGTCGCCCCGCAGCGGCTGCACGCCCACTACCCGCCGGAAAAGATCAAGTTGCCCCACGTGCCGCCCGGCGATCTCGACGATGTGCCGCCGCCCGCCGCCGCGATGCGCAACGATCTACGCTACGGCATGAGCGAAACGCAGCAGCGCGAAGCCATCGCCGCCTACTACGCCGCCGTGGAATTCATGGATGAGCAGGTCGGACGCCTGCTCACCGAACTCGACCGGCTGCGCATCCGTGACAACACGATCATCGTCTTCACTTCGGACCACGGCTACCACCTCGGCGAGCACGGGCTTTGGCAGAAGACGACGCTCTTCGAGGAAAGCCTGCGCGTGCCGCTGCTGATTTCCGCGCCGGGTTTCGCGGCCTCCGCCGGCACGCGCTGCGACGCGCTCGTCGAGCACGTCGATCTCTATCCCACGCTCGCCGATCTCGCGGGCCTCGCCGAGCAGGCGCCGAAAAATCTCCCCGGCCGCAGCCTCCGCCCGCTGCTGCGCGACCCAGTGGCGGCCGCCGCGGGGTTCCGCGAGTTTGCCTATTCCGTCACCGGCAACGGCGGCCGTTCCATTCGCGATGCGAAGTGGCGCTACAACCGTTGGGGCGACGGTGGCGAGGAACTCTACGACGTCGCGACCGATCCACGCCAATTCACCAATCTCGCCTCTGCGCCCGCGCACGCCGACGCCCTTGCGAGGATGCGCGCGGCCCTCGAGCGCACCCGCACTGCGCTCGGGCCTCTGCCCCGCGGCGCCACGCGAGAACGCTAACGGTCTCGCGGGCGAACGTGACTCCGCTCGCGCTGAGGCGTTACAGCGCCTTGTGCGAGCCGTCGCACGTGGCGCCGGTCTTCGAATGTTTGCAGCCGCAGAAGTAGACCGTGCCGGTTTTCTCCGCGGTATACATCGTCGGCGCGAAACCGGTGCCTTTGTGCGAACCGTCGCAGAAAGGCTGGTTTTTGCTCAGGCCGCAGGAGCACCACGCGTAGGTTTTGCCGGCTTCGACGTTGACGGGGCAGGGGGACTTTTGGGCGATAACGGGATCTTTCATGTTAGTTTATTTGGTTGGGAAAAGGGGAGTAGGCCGGAGAGCGCGCAGCGTAGCGAGCGTGGCGGTCGGTTTATTTCAGATCGAAGAGAATCGCCTCCACCGGCTGCGTCGCGGTGAGCGTGAGCCTGCCCGGCGTCTCGGTGCTCGCACCGTCGCCGGTCGTGAGCGCAGTTCCATTGAACGTAAGCGCACCGTCCGCGATTTGCAGCCACGCCCCGCGGCCGGGGGCGAGTTCGTGGGTGATTGTTTCGCCCGCCTTCAGACGGACGCGGTAGACATCGGCGTCCTGATGAATCGTCGCGGAGCCTTCGCGGCCGTCGGGTGAAATGAGCAGCACCTTCGGCGCGTCGGCCTGCGCGGCGGTCGGGTGCCACTCCGTGTAGCTCGGCGTAAGCCCGCGCTCGCGCGGCAAAATCCAAATCTGGAGAAAGTGCGTGAGCTGGTCGGGTGACGGATTGAATTCGCTGTGCGTGACGCCCCGGCCCGCGCTCATGAGCTGGACTTGGCCCGGCTGCAGCACGCGGGTGTTGCCGAGACTGTCTTTGTGCGCGAGCGCACCTTCGAGCACGTAGCTGAAAATCTCCATGTCGCGGTGCGGATGCGTGCCGAAGCCGCGTCCGGCCGCCACGCGGTCGTCGTTGATGACGCGTAGCGAGCGGAAGCCCATGTGCGCCGGATCGTGGTATTCGGCGAAGGAAAACGTGTGGTTCGACGTGAGCCAGCCGTGGTCGGCGTGGCCGCGTTGCTGGGCAGGGCGGAGTGTGATCATGGACACACTATGCCACAGCCGGGGCCCCAATGGGAAAGACCATGTTTCTTGCCTCAGTATAGCCAAAAGGCATACTGGCGCTGCGCCATGGAACTCCGCCACCTCCGCTATTATGTCGCCGTCGCCGAACTCGAAAACGTGTCGCGCGCCGCGCTCACGCTGCATGTTTCCCAGCCCGCCCTCAGCCGCCAGATTCGCGATCTTGAGGAGGAACTGGGTTTCCTGCTGCTGCAGCGGAGCGCGAAATCCGTGACCCTCACGGAAGCCGGCCGGGTGTTTCTGGACGAAGCGCGCGCCGTCTTGCAGCGCACCGAGCAGGCCGTGGCGGCCGCGCGCGCCGCCGCTACCGGGCGCCGCCGCGAACTCCACGTCGGCTACGCGCCGGTGCCGACTGTCCGGATGATTCCGCCGGCGTTGCGCGCCTTCAACGCCGCCCAGCCCGCCGTGCGCGTGAAGCTCCACGACCTCTCTTCCGAGGAGATGCTCGCCGGTCTGCGCAACGGCTCCCTGCAGCTTGCTTTTATGGTGCGGCCCATGCGCGCCATGGTCCGCGGTCTGCACTTTGAGGCGCTCGTGCGCGATCAGATGCGCGTCGCCGTGCCGCCCGACCATCATTTTGCGCGCCGCCGCTCGGTGAGCGTCGTGCAGTTGGCCGCCGAACCGCTTGTGGCCTACAATCGCCGGGAGTATCCCGAGTATCACGAATATCTGGACGCGCTGTTTGCCGCGGTGAAACCCCGGCCGCGGGTCGTCGAAGAGCACGCCGGCGGCGTGAGCTTGGTAACTGCCGTCGAAGCCGGCGCGGGTCTCGCGGTCGTGGCCCAATCGCTGGAGTGCTCGATCGGTGCGCGCCTGAAACTTATTCCGCTCACGCCCGCGCCGCCGCCGCTCGTGGTAGGCGCCGCTTGGCGCGCGGACGGCCCCGGCGCCGACGCCGAACACTTTCTCGTCCACGTGCGCACCGCGGCCAACCTCCCGGTATCGCGGCCGCAGGTTGCCCGCCCGCGGTGACCGTCCGACGGCTGCGCCCCATCACTTCCCGAGGCAAAACAGTTTTGTGCCGGTGCGCACAAAGAGGTTGCCCTGCGAGATCGCGACGCTCGAGCGGTGGCGGGTGCTGTCGCCGTCGTCTTTGAAATTCGCGGTGTGGAGTAATTTGAATTCGCTACCGCCGGCCTGCACGACCGACACATCCGCGTTGAAATTCATCACGTAGATTTTTCCGTCGGCGGCGGTGGGCGAGCATTGATAGTCGGACTTGCCGCCCAGATCGCCGCTCCACACGACGGCGCCGTCGGCGGGATTCACGCAGAAGAGTTTCCGCTTCCGGCCGTTGAGAATGTAGAATTTTCCCTCGTAGAAGAGCGGTGTCGGCACGTCCGTGGTGAGTTCGCGGATATTCTGCGACGGCGCGGCCTCGGCGGCATCCTCCGTCGGTTGCACGTGGCTCTGCCAGGTGAGGGCTTTGTGGGTGAGCGTGCCGTTGCCGCCCGCCTTCACGGCGTAGACCGGTGCGTCCTTCGGGCCGCAGGCGAGGATCACGCCACCGCCGACGGCCGGCGAGGGCACGAGGCGCCAATGACCGATGCGCGTCGGGTTCCACGTGCCCCAGCGCCAGAGTTCGCGGCCGCTCGTGGGCTCGTGGCCGCTGATGGCATCGCCGCCGACTACGACGAGCTCCGCGCGGCCGTTGTGCACGAAGGGCAGGGGAGTGCTGAACGCCTCACGCGACTCCGCCACCGCCTCGGACGGGCGGACGTGGCGCCAGAGGTCTTTCCCCGTGGCCGGGTCGATCGCGAGGAGGAAAGATTCGTTGCCGGTGGGCTTGCCGTTGCCGCGCACGGCGACGTCGCGTTGTAGGATCTGCACGACGAGGCGCCCGTCGTGGAGCAGCGGGCTCGAGGAAAACGTCCACTGGAAGGCGAACGGCCCGAGGTTGCGCTCCCAGAGTTTTTTCCCACCGACCTCGCAGGCGACGAGCTCACCGGTGCCGAAAAAGAACACGACGATTTTTCCGTCCGTCACCGGCGAGGGCGAACACGAGTTGCTGTATTGGCCGTCGGTCGTGAAGGCGCCGATATCGATGCGCCACTGGATTGCCCCCGTGCGGCGGTCGAGACTCAGCGCGCACTGCTTTCCGCCCTTGGTGTCGGCCGCCGTCGCGAACACGCGATCGCCCCAGATCACCGGCGTGGCGGCGGACATGCCGGGCATGTCGACCGCCCACTTCACGCCCTCGGTTTTGCTGAACGAAGCGGGCAGGTTTTTCTCCGGACTGGAGCCGTTGTGGAGCGGCCCGCGCCAGTTGGCCCAGTTTTCGGCGTGCAGCGCGGCGGTGGAAATGACGAAGGCGGTGGAGATCAGGAGTCGTTTCATGGCTCGGGAGGATTTCTCTGAGGTGGGATAACTCGGTGAAAGGGGCACCGTGACCCAAGCACTCCGCAAGGCGCGGTGCGTGGCGTCAAGATTTCCGGCGCGCTTCTCGCGTCGCCCGGAAAACGCGCTCGACAGTCTGCGCCCGGGGGCGAATGCATCACGCGCTCCGATTTACCCCTCCCCATGCCCCCGTCCGATTCCGAACTTGGTCTTTGGTTTGCCGTCCTCGCGCAGTGGCGCACCGGGCACGGCACCGTGCCCAATTCCGATCTCTTCTCCCGCCGGCGTTTGGGCCGTCGAAACCCGCCCTGTCGTCGGCAACTTTCCGCCGCGTGAAGGCCTCGAACGCATCGAGGCCGACACGACACTCTAGATTTTCCCCGATTCCGAAACCGGACGCGCTGAGCCTCCTCCGCTCGTCCGAACCCGGACCTTGTCTCCCGTCGCCCTGCCTCCTCCTCGGAACCCCCACGCCCCATGAAGCCCCTGCATCTGATCACTCTCCTCGGCACCTCGCTCGCCCTCGCGTTTTCCTACGTGCATTCGGCGCGCGCCGCCGACGCTTCCACGATTTCCGCGAATGCATCCGCCTCGATTTCCGGCCGCGTGCAAAACGTCGTCACCGGCCAGTTTCTCAACAACGCCCGTGTCACCGTCCGCGGCACCGGCCTCGAGGTGTTCACCGATCAGACTGGCGCCTACCGCCTGCCGCAGGTGCCCGCGGGTAAGGTCGTGCTCGAGGTCTTCTATACCGGCCTCGACACCCAATCGACCTCGCTCGATCTCACCGCGGGCCAGCCGGCCGTGAAGGATTTCGATCTCACGAGTGCCGCTCGCTACGGCGACCAAGCCGGCGTCGTAAAACTCGATGCTTTCACCGTCGCGACCGAGCGCGAGACCGATGCCGCCGCCATCGCCATCAACGAGCAGCGCTACGCACCCAATCTGAAAAACGTCCTCTCCACCGATTCTCTGGGTGACATGAAGGACGGCAACATCGGCGAGTTCCTCAAGTTCATGCCGGGCGTGATTCCCGAGTATAACGACGAAGATGCGACCACCGTCGCCAGCATCTCGATCCGCGGCTTCGCCTCCAACATGGTCGGCGTCACCACCGACGGTGCCGCGATGGCCAGCACGTCCAATGGCTTCGGCGACTCGCGCTCGTTCGCGTTCAACCAGGTTTCGATCAACAACATTTCCCGCGTCGAAGTCTCCAAGGTCCCCACGCCCGCCAACCCCGCAGACTCGCTCTCCGGCTCCGTCAACATGGTCAGCAAAAGCGCCTTCGAGCGCAAAGGCGCGCAGCTCCGCTACAACGTCTTCCTTGCGGCCAACAGCGAGAACGTCTCCTTCGGCAAATCGCCGCACACCTCCGACGAGAATATCTACAAGATCCGCCCCGGCGGAAATTTTGACTACACGCTGCCGCTTACCCCGCGTTTCGGCATCGTCGTCACCGGCGCCGCCAGCGAGCGCTACACGAAGCTCCACTACACCTACAAAACCTACAACGCCAACGCCGCCGGCACCGGCGCGACCCCCGCGAATTCCTATCTGCAATCGTTCCGCCTGCTCGATTCGCCCCGCGTGCTCACGCGCATGTCCGCCGGCCTGAAAGCCGATTGGAAAGTCACGCGCCACTCCGTCCTCTCCGCCGGCACGCAGATCAATCACTTCGAGTCTGACCGCATCGCTACCGAGTTTGTCCTCAACGCCGGCACCAACGCCGTGCCCACGCCCGCGACCGGCACGCCGTTCAGCTTCGGCCCCGGCTTCACCGTCGGCGCGACGGGCCGCGGCGCGATGACGATGGGCGGCGCCGCCTCGAATCACACGGTGAAAGACGGCAATGCGGCCAACCTCCGCTACCGCCTCGATGACGGCGTGTGGCGTTTCCGCGCGGGCCTCGACCAATCGAAGGACAGCGGCGGCCTGCGCGACGTGACCAAGGGCCACTTCCGCCAGCTCGCCATTTCCAGCCGCAATCCCGTGCGCGTGACCTTCCGCGAAGATGCGGGTCCGCGCCCCGCCGTCCTTCAGGTCTTCGACAACAACAACAACGTGGTAAATTTCTACGACCCGAACAACTACCAGCTCACTACCGCCAACTCGACGCCCCGCCAAACCGTGGACGTGTTCAAGTCGGGCTCGGCTGATCTCCGTCGCGAGCTGCGCGTATTCAGTTTTCCCTTTTCCGTCGAGGTCGGTGGCTCGCGGCGCGAGCAGGATCGCGACATCCGCCGGCGCAACGAAAACTGGACCTACAACGGCATCGCCGGCGACCGCGCCCCCACGCCGTTCCTCTCGCCCGTCTACAAAAACCAATACCACTACTACGGCTTCTACAATTTCCCGCAGATCTCTCCGAAAATCGCGTGGGAGGAGTTTCAGAAGAACCCCGCCTTGTTCTCGAAAACCGCCGCCCAGCTCCGCGCCGAAGAGCTGTTCCGCATCACCAACTCCTTCGATTTCCGCGAGGTCGTTTCTGCCGGCTACGTGCAGACGGAATTTCGTCTCTTCAAAGATCGCCTGCGCGTCCTCACCGGCGTGCGCTACGAGAAGACCGACGACACCGCCTCCGGCCCGCTCGTTGATCCCGCCGCCGTCTGGCAGCGCAATGCCGCCGGCGCCTTCCTCCGCAACGCCGCCGGAGCCCGCATCCGCAAACCCGAGGCCGGCGCCGCCGGCTCGTTGCAGGAATTGAGTCTCACGCACAAGGAGCGCGCGACCGATGCTGAGCGTTCCTACGACGGCCGCTACCCGAGCGTGCACTTCACCTATAGCCTCTCCGACCAGCTCATCGTCCGCGCCGCCTACGCCAAGACTTACGGCCGCCCCGACTTCACCGACATTTTGCCCAACGCCCAAGTCGACGAAGCCGATCTCGACGGTGACCAAGTCGGTAATCCCGCCGTCGTGCAGGGCAACATCACCGTGACCAATCCCGGCCTCCTGCCCTGGTCCGCCGACAACTACGACCTCTCGCTCGAATACTACACGAAGAAGGGAGGCCTCTTCAGCGTCGGCGCGTTTCAGAAGAGCATTCAAAACTTCTTCGGCAACGTGGTGAAACTCGCGACCCTCGCCGACACCGAGGAGTTCGGCCTCGATCCGCGCTACGTCGGCTGGCGCGTCAGCACCAAGATCAACGCCGGCGATGCGCGCGTCTCGGGCATCGAGTTCAACGTGCGCCATTCCCTCGCGGGCCTGACTCCGTGGGGCCGCTACTTCACCGCGTTCGCCAACGGCACCAAGCTCAAGCTCGAAGGCTCGAGCGCCGCCGCCTTCAACAACTTCACGCCCGAAAGCCTGAATGCCGGGCTCACCTACAGCCGCCGCTCCCTCATGCTCATGGCGAAATGGAACTACCGCGGCAAACGCCGCCTCGGTGCGCTCCCCGCCCTCGGACCCGACGCCTACGAATACCACGACCACTACAAGAGCGTCGATGTGAACGCCGAGTATCAACTCCGCAAAGGGCTGTCGCTTTATCTGAGCGCTTCGGATGTCTTTAACGCCGCTAAGGTCACCCTCCGCTACGGTTCCGATACGCCCGACTACGCCAAACGCTACCTCACCGATCACAAAGGCGTGAGCCTCAGCATGGGCCTCAAAGGCACGTTTTAAAAAGTAGGGCAGGGTCTCCGACCCGCCCTCCCGCCGTTCTCACAACTCCATTCCGTCACCGTTACCTCCATGAATCCCGCCTCCCGTTCCGCCAGCCGCCGCCACTTCCTGCACACCGCCGCCACCGGTGCCGTCCTTGGCCCCTACGCGCTCGCCCTTTCCGGCCAGACCGTGGCCAAGCCCGCCGGCAATTTCCCCAACTTCGCCCGCGGCGAAGTCGTGCGCACCGGCGGCGAACTCGGCGTCGACGGTCGCTTCGCCGAGGCTGCGCGTTCGATTCCGATCGCCGGTCACAGCCAGGTCCTCGTCGTCGGCGCCGGCCCTGCCGGCATCGGCGCCGCACTGGCCGCCGCGCGCGCGGGCGCAAAAGTGCAGGTGATCGAAACTGCCGGTTGCCTCGGCGGTGTGTGGACCGCGGGCATGTTGACCAAAATCATCGATGGCGGCCGCAAGACCGGCATTATGCAGGAAATTCTTCGGGCGATGATCGCGCGCGGCAGCGAAGTCGCGAAAAAGACGAAGGGCGAAATCTACGACCCGGAACTGATGAAGGTGGTCCTCGAAGAAATGTGCGTCACCGCCGGCATGAAGATCCAGTTGAACACGCAGCTCGTCGGCGCCGTCACGGATAAACGCAACCGCCTCGTCGCCGTGATCACCGAATCGAAGTCCGGCCGCCAGGCTTGGACCGCCGATCGTTTCATCGATTGCTCCGGCGACGGCGATCTCGCCGCGCAGGCCGGCTGCAAATTCGACGTCGGCATCAACGCGCAGTGCGAGTGCCAGCCCATGTCGCTCATGGCCCTGATCACCGGCCTCAACGCCGACGCGATTCCGCAATATGTCCGCGAAGTCGCGGGTGAAAAAGCGAAGTCGAATATGGTGAAATTGATGCGCGACTCCGGCATCAAGCCGTCCTACAGCGCGCCCACGCTGCGCCTGCTGCACAGCGGGATCTTTTCGCTGATGACGAATCACGAATACGGCGTGCCCGCCTACGATGCCGCCCAGATCAGCGAGGCCACGATCCGCGCGCGCCGGGAGGTCCACCAGATCGTCGCGGATCTGCGCAAGCTCGGCGGCCCGTGGAAAGACGTGGCCGTCGTCGCCACGGCCGAGCAGATCGGCGTGCGCGAAGGCCGCCGCATCCGCGGCCGGGCGCAAGTCACCGTCGATGACATCGTCGCCGGCAAGAAACACGATGACGCGGTGTGTCGCGTGAATTTCGGGTTTGACGTCCACAACGTCCGCCCCGGCGACATGTTCTCCGGCCTCAATGAGATCGAAGCGGAGGTGAAGAAATACCGCGCGCTCGGCGCCAAGCCTTACGACATTCCGCTCGGCGCGCTGATCGCCGCCGATGTCGACGGCCTGATGGTGGCCGGCCGCTGCATCAGTGGAGATTTCATCGCCCACTCGAGCTACCGCGTCACCGGCAACGCCGTGCCTATGGGCGAGGCCGCCGGTCGCGCCTCCGTGATTTCGCTGCGTCGCGGGCGCCTCCCGCATGAACTCTCTGCCGCCGATCTGAAAGCCACCTGATCATTGCCTCCCGCGCGTCCTCGGTTTTTAGCTTCCCGGCTCCTCCTATGAAATTCCCCGCGATCACCCGGCGTCTCTCGATAGTCCTCCTGCTCGTCGCGCTCGCGCCGGCGCTGGCGACCGCCCGCACGCTGCGGCTCTTCACCGTCGGCAACAGTTTTTCGGAAAACATGACCCGTTGCCTGCCGCAACTCGCGCGCGAGGGCGGACACGAGTTGATCATCGGCAAAGCGGTCAAGGGCGGCTGCTCGTTTCAACAACACTGGGATGCCGTCGCGGCGTGGCGCGCAAACCCCGACGATCCCAAAGCAAAAATTTACAAGGACAAATCCCTCCAGGAGCAGCTCGGCACCGCCCCGTGGGACGTGATCACCGTTCAGCAAAACTCGATGAATTCGAGCGACCCTGCGACCTATCGTCCCTACGCGCCCGAACTCGTGGCGCACCTCCGCGCGCTGCGGCCCGAGGCCGAGGTCGTGCTGCATCAGACGTGGGCGTATCGCGTCGATGCCGACAAATTTGGCCTGATCGCGCCGAAGCAGAACGCCGCGAACCAGCGCGAAATGTATGACCGCTCGCGCGCCGCCTATTGGGAGATCGCCGGCGAACTCGGCCTGCGTGTCATCCCCGCCGGCGATGCCATGTGGCGCGTCGGCTCTGATCCGGTGTGGGGCTTCAAGCCTGATCCGACCTTCGATCCCAAAACGGCCGTCCACCCCGCGCTCCCTGCGCAGACGCACTCGCTGCACGTCGGCTACCGCTGGAGCGCCGCGAAAAAACTTACGAAGGACGCCAATCACGCCAACGCCACGGGCGAATACCTCGGCGCGCTCGTGTGGTATGGTTTTCTCTTCAACGAATCTCCCGAGAAACTCACGTTCGTGCCCGCCGGCGTCGACGCCGCGTTTGCCGCGCACTTGCGGAAAGTCGCGTGGCAGATCGTGCAGGAAATCGCTCCCGCGAACGCCAAGATCGCCCGCGCCAGCGCGGCGTCGGCGCGAAAGTAGTCGGCGCTTTCCCGCCGGTCCGCTACCGGCGACGCGTGGCTCGTGGGCGGTTACTTGCCCTGTTTCGCCCACGCTTTCATCAGAGCGATATTCTTCTCGGTGGCACTCTCACCGGTGCCCTTGCCCTTCCGGTTTCCATCGCCGATGTAGACTTTCATGTCGCTGTCATACATGGCCTCGGATTCCGGACCTTTGTCTTTGGTCTCGACCATCCAGCGGTCGAGGCGGGCGCGCAGTTTTTCCAACGTCGCGCGGTGGGCCGGATCGGCGGCGAGATTTTTCACCTGCCAGCGATCGGTCGTCCATTCGTAGAGCTCCTCGGGCGAGCGCGTCGGGCTGAAGAGCAATTTCTCTGCGAGCGGATCGAGTGACTTCGTTTCGTGGAGCGTGCGTATCGCCTGCACGATGGATTTGCCGTCTTTGTAGGCGTTGGGCTGGAGATGCGGGCGCAGCGGATAGAAATTGCGGATGTAGAGAAAACGCTCGTCGCGCACGCTGCGGATGCGTTCGACAGTCTCGTCGCAGCGGTCGCGCGCCGCGAAGGCGTAGTCGCGCGGCGTGTAGTTGGCGGCGAACAGATTTTTCCCCTGCAGCGCGGCCGGCACGGCGATCTTGGCCGCCGCGAGCGAGATCGGGGCGAGGTCGATCAATTCGACGAGGTCGTCGCGGGTTTGGTTTTTCGCGATGCCCGGGCCGCGCACCACAAACGGCACGTGCGTGCCTTCGTCGTAGAGAAACTGTTTGCCGCGCGCGTGGCTGATGCCGTGGTCGGTCGTGAAGATCACCAGCGTCTGTTCGAGCACGCCCTCCTGTTCGAGTCGCGCGAGCACGTCGCCCACATGTTTGTCCGTGAAGCGCACGGCGTCGAGATACGCCGCCCAATCGCGCAACAGCACGGG
Source organism: Opitutus sp. GAS368 (assembly GCA_943372705.1). GTDB lineage: Bacteria > Verrucomicrobiota > Verrucomicrobiia > Opitutales > Opitutaceae > GAS368. Next base: position 20,478 of record CALRZR010000046.1, read on the forward strand.
ATCGCGCGGGTAGTAGGGCGGCAGGGTCACTTTCGCGGGATCGGTGGCCGCGCCGAATTCCGCCTGCGCGCGCGCGGAGAGCGCCTGCGCCTGTGCGTCGGTGCCGCCTCGCAATTTGCCGCCGGCGAGCTGCACCTGCATGAAAAACGGCTGTCCCGCTTTTCGGCCCGCCCAGTCGTTGCTGTCGTAGATGGCTTTGTCCCACTCAAAATTGTAATCGGTTTTGCCGAGCGCGCCGCCCGCGGCTCTTTTTGCGTTTTTGCCCTTGCCCGCACGGCCGGCGTCGGGGAGCCCGCTGCCGATGCAGGTGTAGTAACCCGCGCGCTGGAAGATCGCCGGCACCGGCACGACCTCGGCGGGCAACACGATCTTCTCGGTGCCGCGCCCGCTGCGGTGTTGGTGCGCGCCGATGGTCGTCTGGTAGAGGCCGGTGATAAATCCCGAGCGGCACGGTGAGCACACGGGCGCCGTGGCAAATGCGCGCGTGAATCGCGTGCCTTCGCGGGCGAGCCGGTCGACGTGCGGTGTCGCGATCAGCTTTTCGCCGTAGCACGAAAAATTCGCCGACATGTCGTCGACGATGAACCAGAGGATATTCGGCCGCGCGTCGGCGGCGACCAGCGGTTGATACGCGACCAGCGCGAGCAACGCGCCGAAAACGAGACGGAGTGTATTCATGGGGTGGCGTCGGTTGTTGCGATTTTTCCGCGCTTGGCAACCCGCCCCGCAGCCCCGTGCCGCTCCGGCGGAAATAGCGCTCGACAGCCCGCGCGCTCGCTCGGATGCATCTGCGTCGCCGCGCCGTCGCCGGCCTTTTTTCCCGATGAAATTTCCCTCCCCCCGCTGGTTCGCGCTCTCGTTCGTCTGGTTGTTGGCCCCACTCTCTGGCGCCGATCCCGTGGCGCCGACGAAGGAGGAACCGGTCGAGATGCTGCCCTTCCTCGTCGCGACCGAAAAGGACACGGGCTACACCGCCGCTGACACCATCAGCTCCGGCCGCCTGAGCACCAACCTTCTCATGACGCCCTCCGCGACGACGGTGCTCACGCGCGATTTTCTCAACGACCTCGGCGCCGCTACGATGGTCGAGGCCTCGTCGTGGCTCACCAGCGGCATCGAGCAGCCGCAGGGCGCCGTCAACGGCTCCTCGATGAACGTCGACCCCAGCGACAGCGGCGTAAACACCCAGCTCCGCGGTCAGTCCACGCAGGCGAGCACGCGTAACTATTTTCCGAGCTCGACCACGCCCGGCGACTACAACGTCGAGCGTCTCGAAGGCGCCGCCGGCCCCAATGCCATTCTCTACGGCGTCGGCGGTGCGGGCGGCCAGATCAACTACATCACCAAACGCGCCCGCGGTTACAATTTCGCCCGTGTCCGTCTGCGCACCGATACCTACGGCTCCCTCGAGGGCTCGCTCGACCTCAACCGCCGCCTCCGCCCCGACCTCGATGTGCGCTACAACGCCTTTTGGAATGCCGGTCGCACGCTCCGCGACCGCGTGGAAAACAACGTCCGCGGCCACGCCCTCAGCGTCGTCTACCGTCCTTGGAAAAAATCCGAGCTCACCGTCGAGGCCGACCTCGGTCGCAGTTACCGTTCGTGGAATTACGACGCCTATGTCGACAACGCGTCGCTCTGGACCGGCGCTCCGGTCAGCGGTCGCCTCACCGCGGCACAGGCCGCCGCCGCGGGCCTCAGCATCATGGCGCCCAACGCCAACCAGCCGAGCTACTGGGTTTGGATCAAAGGCCTCGGTCTCATGAATTGGAAAGGCTACGGCCAGACGACCGGCACGAGCCACAATCTCTATCCCGCCGACTACGCCGATACGCGGGGTATTCCCAATTTGCCGCGCTCGCCCGGCCGCGAATTCAACATCGCGCCCGAGCAGGTGCACGTCACCGCCGATACCAAAGACATTCAGGCGTCGTTCGTGAAGAGCTTCGATTCCGGCCTCACCCTCGAACTCGCCTACGCCTACGCCACGATTTTCCAGGACGGCTGGAAATCCAGTTTCTCGCCGGCGATCACCGGCCTCAAATACGATCCCAATCTCCTCCTGCCGACCGGCGCGCCGAATCCCAATTTCGGCAAGCTCTACGGCCAGCTCGAGTATGACTTCAATCTCGACGGCACGTCCCGCCTCGCCGATGCCGAGCGCTTCGCGGCAAATTACCCGATCAAGCTCGGGCGTTTCGGCACCCAGAATCTTTCGCTCATCGTGCAGCATCAGCAGAACCGCAACCGCACGCGTATCAACCGCGCGTTCAACGCCAACGCCGTCTCGCCCCTCCTCAGCGCCAACAACGTCATTTACGTTTTCCGTTACATCGACGATCCCACACCCGCGCTGCCCGATCTCACGAAGGAAATCCCCATGATCCGCATGGTGCAGGACACCGACACGACGTCCAAGAATACCAACGACTCCGCCACGCTCGCCACCGCCGGCAATTATTTCTCCAACCGCCTCTCGGTCATCGGCGGTTTCCGTCGCGAGCGCTACACATCGCTCTCCGGGGCCATCGCCACGCGCGATGCGCCCACCGGCGCCGTCACGGGCTACAATTACACGCGACTGCGCGCGATGAACAATTCCGCCAGCGCCGGCTTCGTGTATTTCCCGCTCCGCGCCGTCGGCCTCAGCGCCAGCTACGCGGAAGGTTTTAACGTCGTCTCCAATCCCAACCCCAGCCTCGACGGCAGTTACCGCCCGACCGCGATCCAGCCCGCGCGCAGCTTCGCCGCCGGCCTGCGTTTCAATTTTATGCAGGGCAAGATCGTCGGCTCCGTCGAGCGCTACGAGACAAAGCAGACCAGCGTCTTCAACGTCGGCGTGCAGAATTACAATCAGGCCCTCGCCGCCAACGGCCAGCCACTCATCCCCGCCGGCAACGCCATCACGCAGAATATCTCCATCGCCGATTCGCAGATCACCGAGGGCTCCGGCTGGGAAGGCCGTGTGACCGCCTCGCTCGCGCGCTCCTTCCGCCTCATGGCCAACGTCGCCCTCCCCGATGTGAAAATCATCGAGCAGGCGCCGGCGTTCACCGCGTGGTATCTCGCGAAGCTCCCGACCTTCGAGCAGTGGGCCAACAATCCTGCCTACCTCGCGACCGATAATCGCCGCACCAGCGCCCGCACCGCGATCACCTCCGGCCAGACTTTGCTGAATGGCGGCGCCGTCGGCAAAACCGTGCTCCGCACCTACAAGGCCCGCGTGAATCTGTTCGGCAACTACACGCTCCAGACCGGTCGCCTCAAGGGCCTGCGGCTCGGTGCCGGCGTGCAGTATTTCGGCAAACGCGTCCTCGGCACGCCGCTCAACGACCCGGCCGGCTACGTCTACGCGCCCACCTCCTACACTGCCACCGCGACGACCGGCTATACCTTCCGCCTCGCGCAGAAGCGCACAATCGATCTCCAGCTCAACGTCGCTAACCTCCTCGACAACACGAAGCCCGTTTTCGGCGGCACCGCGGTCTACAATAACACGACCGCCTTTCCGAACTACTACTCGCTCCCCTTGCCCCGCACTTATCGGCTCACGTCTACGATTACTTTCTGAGTCAGGCGTCGCTTGGGCGATTGTTCGCCGCGAGGGAGTTTGCTAGGCCAGAGGACGCACCCGCGCCTCGCCATGAAAACTCCTCTCTTCGCTTTGCTGGCCTTCGCGGCCGGCCTCCCCCTGTCCGCCGCGGCCGATCGCACGACGCTCGTCTTCGAAGCCGAAACGGTCTCCGGCCCCGCGAGTGCGTGGCAGGTGAACAAGACCTCGAAAAACCGCTGGAATCTCTGGAGCACCGATGCCGACGCCGCGAAAAAATGGTCGGGCGGCGTGGTGTTGCAGACGCCGCCGGTCGCCGCCGATCGCACCTCATCGGAAGAAGGCGCGCCACCCCTGCACACCCACATCACGGGCATCCCGAACGGACGATACGACGTGACGGTGAAGATGAACCGCACGCTCGGTGTCTCGCGCGACGGCGGCAAATCGTGGGAGCGCCTGAGCAACGGCGACCTTGGCGAAGTCACGATCACCGACGGGACGTTCGATCTCTGGGTCGACGATCGCTTCGCCGATCTGACCAACCCCGGCGCCGGTTATTACGACAATATCCAGTTTGCTCCCGTCGGGCAGACCGTCGTGAAACCTCGGGTCGTCGGCTACGCCAAGGAACGGGTGCGCGAGAAACTCGACCGCGGTGTCGTGGCGCTGAGGCAGTCCGCCGGCGCCGTGCACGTCTCGTGGCGTTTGCTCGCTGAAGACGCGCCCGAGACCGCGTTTCACGTGCAGCGCACTGATGCCGCGGGGCGCACTGCACGGCTCACGTCGCAACCGATCAGGGCGACGAGCGACTTCACGGACGCCGCAGCTCCGGCGGGTGCGTGTTCGTATGCGGTCGTTGCGGTCGTGCGCGGCGTCGAGCCGTCTGCCTCGCGCTCGGTCGCGGTGCCCGCCGTCGCGCAGGCGCGCCCCTATGTTTCGTTGCCACTCGCGCCCGGCGTGACCGTGCAGAAAGTCGGACTCGGTGATCTCGATGGTGACGGCCGCTACGACTTTGTGCTCAAAACGCCGAACCAGAACGTCGATCCCTACGTGAATTACTGGAAGAAGAGTCCCGGCACCTATCACCTCGAAGCGCGCACCGCCGACGGCCGCCGGCTCTGGGACAAAGACCTCGGCTGGTCCATCGAGCAGGGCATCTGGTATTCGCCCTACATCGTGTTCGATCTCGATGGTGACGGCAAAGCCGAGGTGATCGCCAAGACCGGCGAAGGCGATCCGCGCGACGCCGACGGCCGCGTGCAAACCGGACCCGAGTGGGTGACGATTTTTGATGGCGCCACCGGCCACGAACTTGCCCGCATGCCCTGGCCGGGGCGCACCGTCGGCGACCAAACGCTCGACTACAACCGCGCGAGCCGGAACCAGCTCGGCATCGCCTACCTCGACGGCAAGACCCCGTGTCTCCTCGTAGAGCGCGGCACCTACACGATCATTCAGGTGCACGCGTTTCAGTTTCACGGCGGCAAACTCAGTCCCGTGTGGCAGTGGAACACGATGCAGGAAAGCCGCCCGAAACGCTGGAGTGGTCAGGGCGCCCACACCCTGCAAGCGCACGATGTCGACGGCGACGGGCGCGACGAAGTCATCGTTGGCTCCGCGGTCCTCGACGACAACGGCGTCGGCCTCTGGTCCACGGGCTTCGGGCATCCGGATCACTGTTACGTCGGAAAAATCATGCCCGACCGCCCCGGCCTGCAGATTTTCTACGGCATGGAAACCGCGCAGGCGAAAGCCAACGGCCTCTGCGTCGTCGACGCCGCGACCGGGCAGGTTCTCTGGGGACTACAAGGTCCGACGCGCCACGTGCACGGCTACGGATTCTGCGCCGATATTGATGGGAGTCGCCCGGGTCTCGAGGTCTACGGCTGCGATACCGACGCCAAGAAAAGTTTCGAACGTGGCTGGCTGTTCGATGCACGGGGCGAACTCATCGTTGCGACCAAAGAGCTGACGTCGCACCGTCCGGTGTATTGGGACGCCGACCCGCAGGCCGAACTCATCGCGAAACGCCGTATCACCGACTATGGCTCGACCACCGTGCAGCAGGAAATCGACGGCAACGTCGTGCTCGTCGCCGACGTGCTCGGTGATTGGCGCGAAGAGATTTTCACGACCTTGCCCGGCGAACTGCGCATCTACTCCACGCCGCTTCCCGCGACCGACCGCCGCGTGTGCCTCCTGCAAGATCCGGTCTATCGCAACACCGTCGCTGCCGCGTCGCAGGGGTATTTCTACAACGCGATGCTGGGCTACTCGCTGACGCAAAAGTGAGCGACGCAGCCAGCGCCCGGGGTCGCTTCAGCGAATCAACGTCGCGCCGGGAATGCCGGTATCGAAGGTGGCGAGCGTGAGCCCGGCCGAGGCGGCGACCTGCGTGAGATAGGCGTCGGATGTTTGGTTGGGCTTGGTGCTCCACATGGGCAGCTTCGGCGAAGGAGCCGCCTGTATGAATCCGCCGGCCTGACATTTGATATCGGCGAGCGCGGTTTGTGCGTCGGCGAGAGAGAGGTGAAAGACCTGCATCGATACGCGCAGGAAGCCCAATTCCGCGTGGGCGCATGTGCCAAGTTCTTTGAACCCTTCCGCTTTCGCCCAAGCGTGAAATTGGGCGTGGCCGTGCGCACTGGCGTGCCGCCACGCGATGAGTGCATTCACGTCGAGGAGGTATTTCACGGAAAGTCAGCAAGCGCGGCTTTGATCTGTTCGTGCGTCACGAGCGGGCCGCCCTCATCCGTCGCATCGTAGAGCAGGCCGGAAACAGGGTGGCGTTTGATGACGCGGCGGCGGGCTTTCGCGGGCTTGGCATCGAGCACCCGGGTGCGGAGGAAGGCGGACACGCTGGACTTCTCCGCCCGAGCCTTGGCGCGGATCGTGCGCGCCTCTTCCGGCGAAACTTTGAAAGTGAGGGTCGGCATGCGTATTACCGTATTACGCGCGCGGGGTCGGTCAAGGCCGCGAGCCGGATGGAAACGGTGGCGGCAGAATGGTCGTCAGCGTAGGTCATTCCACGCTCAGCCTGAATCGCACGGTTTGGCTGAGCACTTCGCTGGCCGGTGCGGCGACGACGAGCTCGATCGGGTGCGCGCGAAGCGCGGGGTAGGGCGACCAATAGTTCGCGGCGTCGCGGCCGACCACGAGTTGCGCGGCGCCTTCGACGAGGCGGAGGCGCAGCGTTTTTCCGCCACCGGTGATGCGCACCGTGCGGGCGTCTTCGGTGGTGAAAGTCATGCCCGCGTGTGCGATGATCGGTTCGACGATGCGCACTTCAGGGGTGGCGCCGCGGTAGTGTAGCGTGACAGTTTTTTCCACGGAGTCGTCGCGCAGCGTGTGCGTGAGGCGGTAGCTGACGCCACCGTAGTGCCAGTTGCGGTCTTTCAATTCTCCGTAGGTCGAGACGGTGTATTCACCGGGCTGCGGTTCGCAGGCAGAGAGTCGGCCGTCGAATTCGTAGAGGTTGGTGAAGTAGTTTTTTCCCGCCGTGTATTCGATACGGGGAGTGAGCGGACGCAGTCCCGGGGCTTCGGGAAAATGCATCGGTTCCCAGCGGTGATACTCGGTCTGGCTGGAGGCTTGCACCATGCCGTGGCCTTCGAGCCAGAGGTAGGAGAGCGCGCCGCCGGTGGGGCGAAACATGTATTTGCTCTCGGGACCCTTCGCGATGTCGCGGTAGCCGTAGGCCGTCGTCGTGGCCATGAAGCGGGCGGTGCGCGTCGTCACGACATCGAGGGTGGGGAAGTGGCGTTGCCAACCGGTGCGTTGGGTCGGGAGCGCGACGACGGGGCGTGTGGGTTTCGTTTCAAACATCATCGCCATCGCGAGGTTCTTCGCTTTTGCGAAGGTCGGGTAGAGACACGGCGGAGTTTTCATGACCGTGGCGTGATGCGGACCGTAGTCGACGAGGCCGTCGCGCAGGCACGTGCGGAGAAACTGGAGATTGCGCCACGCCGCGCTCGCGTAGACAGGATCGGCGTCGGCGTAGAGCATGAAGAGCACCTGACAGCCGTCGGACGTGGCGCTCCCGTAGGTGGTCCATTTATTGGAGCGGATGCCCCAAGAGCCGTCCATCGAACCATCGGGATAGATGAACGCGAGGTGCGCGGGCAGAGCGCGGCGCACGAGGTTGTCGACCACGGTGTCGCCGGTGGTGCGGGCGTAGTAGGCGAGGCCCCAGAAGGACATTTCCAGCGTGTAGCCGAGATCGACGCCCATTTTGAGGTCGTGGCACTTGCCGCCTTCGCCGTTCAGAAAACCGTCCTCGTCCATCTTAGCGACGGTGGCGCGGGCGAGCTCGCGGGCTTTTTTGGCGTAGGCGGGTTTGGCGACGAGGCGGTTGGCGGCGGCGAGCGAGGCGGTGGTCGTGGCGCAATAGTTGATGCTGGCAAACGCGGGGCTCATCACGCGGGCGAGGTAGTCGGCGGCGCCTTCGATCGAGCGCAGCCACGCGGTGCGTTCGGCGGCGGTGAGGTGGGCGGAGATTTTTTCGTAGGCGAGCACGAGCATGAGTAACTGGTCCGTCGTCGTGCCGGTCCATTCCTCGGGCGTTTCCTTCCAACTGCCGTCGGGCTGCTGTTGGCGGAAGAGCCAGTGCGCGAGGGCCCGCAGGGCCTGCAGATGGCGGGCGTCGCCGGTTTCGGCAAATTGCATCGCCATCGGCCACACGGCCTCGGCGGCGCGGGTGTGGAGGACGTGGCAGTGGGGACATTGCAGCGCGCCGACGTCGGCGGAGGCGGGCGAGGTGACTTGCTGACGCTCGAGCGAATCGACGAGCACCGTGAGCGTGCGGGCAAATTCGGCGCGCAGCGCGACGGTGGCGGTCGGTTCGGCGGCGCGGGCGACGCCGACGAGGAGGCCGACGAAAAACGAAAACAGAAACGAAACGCGAAAGATGGGACGAAGCATGGCGGGCGGGATGCTAGATTTTCCGTAGGATGTCGCCGCCACTGGAGGCGGTGTTGCGCACGAGGAAGAGCACAAGGATCGCGCCGGTGAGGGGCACGAGGCTGGAGGCAATGAGGATTGGTGCGAACGAGTAGCGGTCGGAGACCCAGCCAATGAGATAGGTTGAACCGATGGTGAGAATGCCGGCGGCCGTGCCGCAGAGTCCGCTGACGGTGGCGACCGTGCGGCGGTGGTAGAGGTCGACGGGAAGAACGAGCGCGATGGTGGAAAACGCGGCGTAGGCAAACGTCGCGAGCGCGAAGCAGCCGGCGATGGCGAAGAGGTTCGACATGTAGACGGCGGGAATCAGCGCGAGCATGCCGAGCCCCCCGAAGATCACGACGGCTTTGCGGGCGCGGCCGACGGGCCAGCCGCGGCGGATGAGCCAGCTGGAAAAACCACCGCCGGCGAAATTGCCGAGATCGGCGGCGACGAACGGAATCCAGAAGGCGATGAGCGTGGACTCGGGTTTGAAGCCTTTCGACACGAGGAAAATCATGAACCAATCGGCGATGAAGAACCACACCGGGTCGGTGAAGGCGCGGGCGATGATCGTGCCCCACGTTTGGCGGAGACTGAGCAGCGCGAGCAGACGCGGCGGCGGAGTGTCCGGCGTATCGGACGCGGTGTCGTTTTCCTCACGGTCGGCGAGAATCATGCGGCGCTCTTCTTCGCCGAGGCGTGGGTGCGTCTCGGGCGGGTGGTAGATGAAACGCCACGCGATGATCCACAGGAAGCCGAGGAGACCGGTGAGCAGAAACGCGGGGCGCCAGCCGCCGAATTGGTGATAGAGCCAGATGACCATCGCAGGCGCGATGGCGGCACCGATGGAGGATCCGCTGTCGAAGAGCGCGACGGCCCAGCCGCGTTCGTGTTTCGGAAACCACTCCGACACGGCCTTGGTTGCGGCGGGCCAGTTCGCGGATTCGCCGAGGCCGAGGAGAAAACGAAATGCGATGAAGCTGCGCAGTCCGCCGGCGAGCGAGGTGAGCATGGCGATCACCGAGTAGCACGCGACCGTGACGGTGAGGCCGAGGCGCGTGCCGACGCGGTCCATCACGCGGCCGAGGGCGGTTTGACCGATCGAGTAGGCGACGCGAAACGCGATCACGATCAGCGCGTAGTCCTCGTTGGTCCAGTGATACTCTTGCTTCAGAAACGGCGCGAGGGCCGAGAGGGTCTGGCGGTCGATGTAGTTGATGACCGTCGAGGCGAAGAGCATGCCGCCGATCCACCAGCGGAGGCGCAAAATCGGACGGAGCACGGGTGAGGCGGGGGCGGAGCTCATGGAGTGGTGTCGCCAAATTTGTGGCGATAGTAGGCGGCGAGGAAACGCAGGCCGAAGGCGGTGCCGATGTCGCGGTGGACGATTTTCACGGCGGCACCGCTGTTACTGGCGCGGAGGTTGAAGAAACCGCCCGCGAGATTTTTGTCGGGATGGTCGGTCGGGTAGCGATTGCGCAGGACCCACTGGAGCGAGCGCTCGAGGGCGGCTTCGCAGCCCTCGCCGGCGCCGAGTTGCGTGAGGCGCAACCAGAGGAGTCCGGCAAACGCGACGGTGGAGCCGGAGGGCGAGCTTTCGTTGGCCGTGCCATCGAGAAAGTTCTCGTAGAAGATCGTGCCGTTTTTCCGCTGATATTTCACGTAGGTGAGCAGCGTCTTGCGGGCGGCGGCGAGGTAGCGCGGATCGTGCATGAGGTCGTAGCCTTCGAGGAGAGACTCGGCATACCAGAGGTTGAAGCGCGGATGAAACGAGCCCTTCGCGGCATTGTTCGGCGTGAATTCCATCCACAGGCCTTCTGGGCCCTGCTTCGCGACGAGGCTGTCGCAGAGCGCGAGAAAGACCTTCCGGTAGCGTTCGTCGTGCGTGTAGGCGGCCATGTCCTTGAAGAGCGAGCCTTCGTTGTTGGGGCGGGCGACGTCGGTGAGAATTTGCCTTTCCTTCTCCGGCCAGAACGGGCTGCGGGTTTTCAAAACCTCGCCGGTCACGGGATCGACGGCGTCGTAGAACATCCCGTGCTCGGGCACATACATGTGGCGCAGCATCCACTCGCCGGCTCGCGTGGGGACGGCGGCGTAGCGTTCGTCGCCGGTGAGACGCCACAGCGCGAAGAGCCCGGCGGTGCCGTCGGAGACGGTGGCAAACACGATGTTGTCGATGCCGGCGCCGTGAACGGCGCGAACCATGCCGGTGAGTTTCGGGTGGTCTTTGATTTCGAGGCTCACCCACCAGTCGGCGGCGCGGCGGGCGCGGGCGAGGTGGTGCGGGTTTTTCGTGATGCCGTAGGCCTCGACGAGACCGAAGATGATCTGCCCGGTGTGCCACGCGGGCTCGTAGGGCGACCAGCGGGACGTGACGATGTTGTAGTCGCAGCGCGACTGGCCGTCGGCGTCGAGGAGGACGTTGGCGGCGTAGTCGGCGCCGGTGGCGAGAGCTTCGCGGATCTGGGTGCGGAGCGGATCGGCGGGCGCGGTGGCCGCGGCGAGGCTCGCAGTGAGACAAAGAAAAACGAGGAGGCGGCGAATCATGGGCGAGAGGTAGAACGGGAGCGGGGAGCCGGCGCGGTGGCGTCAAACGCGAGGGCGGCGGACGCGGGATCGAGGTAGAGAGTCGCGGCGGGATGGAGCCGGAGAAGCGTCGCGGGACACGTGGTCGTGATCGCGTCGTGGAGCGTGGCGCGCACGGCGCGGGCCTTGCGCGGACCGGGGACGTGGACGCTCAGCCGGCGGGCGCGGCGGAACACGGGGAGTGTCAACGTGAGCGCGTGGTGCGGCACGGCGGCGAGCGTGGGGAAGCAGCCGTCGTTGACCTGTTGCTGGCGGCACGCGGCGTCGAGTGCGACGATCTTGACGAGCTGCTCGTCGTCGAAATTGGCGACGGGCGGATCGTTGAAGGCGAGGTGACCGTTTTCGCCGATGCCGAGGCAGATGAGGTCGATCGGCGCGGCGGCGAGGAGCGCGGCATAGTGTGCGCAGGCGGCGGCGCTGTCGGCATCTTCGGCGGGGAGGCCGTGGAAGCAGCCGACGGGCACGCGGTCGAGGAGGTGAGTGCGGAGATAGGAGCGAAAGCTCTCTGGCGCGGTGGCGGCGAGGCCCACGTAGTCGTCCATGTGAAACGCCGTCACCCGCGGCCAGTCGATGGGGCCGCCGGTGAACGCGGGATCGGTGAGCGCGGCGAGAAATTCGTCCTGCGACGGCGCACACGCGAAGATCACGCGGGCGGCGCCGCGAGCGGCGATCACGCGGCGCAAATATACGGCGCAGGCATGCGCGGCGGCGTGCCCGAGCGCCGCGCGGTCGGCGTGCACCTCGGTGACGAGGCGGCCGAGCAAGGCGCGGTGCAGCGGCGCGGGCGGTTTCATGGCGCGGCGGGCGACGGCTTCACGAGTTCGAATGCGTCGTTCGGTTCGCCGTTGGCGGCGATCGAGCGGAAGCGCAGGCGTGGTCCGTCGATGGTGATCGTTTGAAAGAGCTGCAGGTTGCCGGCGGTCTTCGCCATGAGCGCGGCGTAGCCGGAGTTGACGGTGTAGAATTTTGGTCCGCTGGAGGAGACGACGTAGACGGTGCCGCGCTCGCCGGGGGCGACGGGTGCTCCGGCGCGGACGGGGCGCGTGCGGGCGTAGGCGTGGTCGTGGCCGGTGAGCACGAGATCGACGTGGTATTTATCGAAGAGCGGGAGAAACGCCTCGCGGGTCTCCTTGTCGTCGCGATCGCGGCCGGCGGAGTAAACCGGGTGGTGAAACGCGACGATGGTCCAGCGCTGCGGATTTACGGCGAGGAGCGGCTCCAGCCACGCGGCCTGCTCGGCGAGGCGGTCGTTGCTGTTGATCACGATCACGCGCACGCCTTGGTAATCGACGTGGTAGGCGAGCTCTTCGAGGCCGCGCGGCCCGTTTTCCGGCAACGTAAACTGCGCGCGCCACGGGATGGGCGGGGCTTTGGCGCGGACTTTCTTGCCGCGGGCATTGATCGCAATTTTTCCGTTTTCAAAAACGAACGCGAGGTCGTGGTTGCCGACGACGGGCACGATGGGGCGCGTGCGAAACGCGGGACCGGCGGCGTAGTAGAGATCGCGCACTTGGTCGTCCTCCGGCTCGGAGGTGAGATCGCCGGCGATGAGCCAAAACGCCGCGTCGGGTGCGGCCAGATCGGCGGCGCGAAAAACGCGGGTCACATGCTCCTTCAGGTCGTCCTGCGGATCGCCGAGATAGACGAACGTGAACGGCGCGGGTGCGGCGGTGGCCGTCGTGAATTGGTTCCATTCACTCCACGCTTCGGCACTGCCGACGCGGTAGAGATAGGACGTGGCGGGTTTGAGGCCGGTGAGTTTCGCGGAGTGGTAGAAAACGCGGGCGGAGGTATCGAGCACGGTGGCCTCGGAGCGGGCCGGCACGGTGACGGCGAGGACTTTGAACGTGGTGCCGGGCGTCGATTCGGCGAATTGCACGTTGGGCGCTTTGATGGCGCTTTCGGTGCGCCACGTAACCGCGATGCTCGTGGCGGGCTCGGTGGTGGGATTGAGGATGAGGCGCGTCGGGACGATCTCAGGCGGAGGCGTCGGAGCGGCGGCGAAAGCGACCGCGCCGGCCAGTATGGTGAGGAAGAGGTGCAGGGGACGACGCGACATGGTGAAAGAGAAGAACGGTTACGTGGTCGGCGAGGGGACGAGCGCGCCGTTGATGCGGACGTCTTCGAACGTGAGGTTCTGCGCGTGGCGGACGGTGACGGACGTTTTAGCCGAAAGTGCCGTGATGCGGCGCAGCACGATGTCGGCGAGCGTGGCGCCGGGTGCGCCGAAGAAGTTGAGCGCGGTGCCGGCGGCTTCGCGGCAGGTGACATCTTCGATCACGAAATCGCGGAAGTGCGGTGGGTGTCCGCCGGCGCGCAGGCCCTGATAGTCGTAGGAAAACTGGATGAGCTGTTCGAGGGCGGTATCAACCGAGACGCCACGCACCCGCACGTGTTCAACGGTGCCGCCGCGGTCGAGGTTGCCCTTGAAATTGAGTCCGTAGCGCGTGCGGCCGACGCGGCAATCCTGGACGTAGATGTGGCGCACGCCGCCCGACATCTCGCTGCCGATGGCTACGGCGGCGGCCCCGGTGCTGGCGAAGTCGCAGCGGCGGATCACGATGTTTTCCGACGGCCGGCCGAGGCGCCAACCGTCTTGGTCGCGGCCGGACTTGATCGCGATACAGTCGTCGCCGCTGTAAAACACGCAGTCCTCCACGAGGATGTCGGACGACGACTCCGGGTCGAAGCAATCGTTGTTCAAATGCGCGCCTTCGACGCGCAAGCGGCGCACGGTGATATGCTGGGAGGCGATGGTGTGGAGACACCAGAAGGGCGAGTTGATCGCGGTGAAATCTTCGAGCAGCACACGGGTGCAGCCGAAGAACTGCACGAGGCCGTAGCGCAGCCAGTGACCGTCGCCGAAGACGCGCTGGAAAACCGGGGTGCCCGTCGCGCCGAGTTCGCGGAGGCGGTCGCGGTCGGGGCGCTGTTGTTTGCGCCACGCGGTGCAGATCTCGCCGCCGCCGCCGTCGATGGTGCCGCGTCCGGTGATCGCGACGTCGTTGGCTTGGTAGGCGTAGATGCACGGCGAATGGTTGAAAACTTCCGTGCCCTCCCAGCGCGTGAGCACGGGTGGCAGGTAGAGTTTCGGGTCCGGGGTGAAACGCAGCGTGGCACCGTCCGCAAGGTGCAGGTGCACACCGCTCGTCAGGTGCAGCGGGCCGTCGAGTCGCCAGACGCCGGGCGGCACGACGACGCGGCCACCACCGGTGGCGTTGCATCGGCGGATGGCGGCGAGCAACGCCGGGCGGGCGTCGCTGCGGTCGTCTTTCGGCAGGCCGAATTCGGCTGGCGAAAACGTGCGCGCGGGAAACACCGGGACCTGCAGGCGCGCGAGAATCGCATCGGCCTCGGGCCACGCGGTCGGCGTGGTGGTGCGCGCCGTGTGGGTGGTGCCCGGTGCGCTCGCGGCGTCGAGGCGGGGCAGGGCCGCGCCTAGGAGGCCGAGGCCGGTGGTCGCGAAGAAGGCACGGCGGGGGAGGCGGGGCGTGGAGGTGCTCATGGCAGGCACGGGACGGTTACGCCCGGGCGCGTCGGCGGGCGAAGCCGCGCTTAGTCAAGCTGTCGACCAATTGGCGGGTTGTGCTCCTGCGGTGGGCCGATGCAGAGTGGTGTGATGCGACTCCCCTTCGTTTTTCTGCTGCTGCCAATGGTGTGTGTCGCGGCGTCGCCAGTGCCGGTGGTGGAGGATTTTGAAAACGTAACCGTCGCCCGTGCGCTTTGGGCGCCGTCAGGGCCGCAGACGGAGCGCGCTGTGGTCACCGAGGAGGTTCCGGCGTTTCACGGTGCGCGGAGTCTGCGCATCACGGTGCACCCCGGTGATAACCGCATGGTGGGGCGCCAAGGCAATGCGACGGAGCGCTTCGAACTCACGTTGCAGCAACCGCAGGTTAAGCTCGGCGAGGAGATGTGGTATGCGTTTGCGCTGCGCGTGCCGACGAGTTTTCCCGACGTGAACACGCGGACGGTGATTCACCAGTTCAAAGAAAACGTGCGGCCGGTGCCGGCAAATCTGCCGCCCGGCGTGAAACATTGCGAGAAGGGCAGCCCGATGTTTGCGCTCTACTTGAAACCGGGCCGAACGCTCGAAGCGCTCGTCACGTCGTCGCTCGATTGCGACCACACGCGGCATCGCCTCGCGGAGCGGACGCTCGCGGCCGACCGGTGGTATGAAGTGATGGTGCACACCAAGCCGGCGCACGACGCGGGCGGGATGATCGAGCTATTTCTCGATGGGGAACTCATCGGCCGCTACCGCGGCGTGATGGGCTACGTCTGCCACGGGCTCGGCTACATCGACACGCAGCCGCGCTTCGGCATCTACCGCGACGCGCATCCCGATGCGGGCCCGGCGACGTTGTTCTACGACGCGATCCGGTTTGCGCCGACGCGGGAGGGGCTGCGGCTGGTGAAGTGAATTACGTTTCGCCGGATGCGACCGGTGCGGCGAGGCGCACGGTGCGGCCGTCGATCCACGAGCCTTCGATCAGCACGCGCTGGGGCATTGCGGGGACGCCGCGCTCGTTGCGGTGGATCATGCCGGCGATGAAGTCCGCCGCGGCGGCTCCGACGACCTGCGGGTTTTCATCCACGCCGGAAAACTCACCGTTGACCCGCGGCAACGTGAGAAACGCCACGCTGACGTCGTCGGGCACGCGGACGCCGAGTTTCTCCAGCGCGGCGAGCACCTCGGGGCTTTTGGTGACGATGGCGTCGGGGCGGTGGCGGCGAAACCAAGTCCGAAATGTCGTCTCGTCCCACGCGGGCACAAAGAGGTGCGGCACGCGGGCCGCGGCGGGCATTTGCTGCTGCGCGACGAGATAGCCGGCGAGCCAGTTGTGATCGACGCGCTCATCGTTGGCGTCGAGGAGCACGAGACCGATGCGGCGATGCCCGCGGCCCTGGAGTTCGCGGACCGCGAGGCGGATCGAGCGGTATTGGTGCAGCCCGATCATATGCAGATTCGGCCGGGCGAGCGTGTAGCCGATGGCGGCGGCGGAGAAGGCGGGCCAGTCGAGCTCGACCGCCATGCCGAAGACGGGCTGCGGCGCGAGGAGGAGGCCGGCGATGTTGCGCGCACGAAGAATCTGACTGGCGCGGGCCGGGTTCATGCCGCGCTCGCGCAGCCAGAACTCCTCCAATTTGAAACCGAGGGTGCGCGCCCGCTCCTCGGCGCCGAGGTAGCAATCATGAAAAAACTGGGCCGCCTTCCAGCCGTGGCGCGTGGGGAAATTCGTGACCCACGCGATCGTCGAGCGAAACGCCACCGGCCGCAGCGAGCTGCGGTAACTCGCGAGCGAGGCGAGCATCGGATCGGAGACGTAGCCGAGCTCCTTGGCGACGGCTTGCACGCGGTCGCGGGTGGCCGCGGGGATACGCGGGTGGTTGTGCAGCGCGAGGGAAACCGTGCTGAAATGGCAGCCCGCGGCGGCGGCGACATCGCGCAGCGTAACTCGACGGTGGGGTTCAGCCATGCCCACGGTGTCCGGGCTCGGGTGGCGCGTGGCAACGCAAATTTCCGCGCGGGCAGGGCGTTTTGTCGACAGTTTGACCAACATGGCGGTTCTTCTCGCGCACTTGCGGGTATAACGATGTCCCTGCGCTCAACCCCGTTGCCCCAACCCAACCTCGTTATCCTATGAACTCACCTACCGCGTCCTCGCTCGGCACTTCGGCCGGTTTCCGTAGATTTTTTGTTCGCGCCCTCGTTTGTCTTTTCGGCGCGGTCTCGCTGCTGCGTGCGCAGACTCCCGGTATCATTCAGGGTGTTGTGACCGACGCCGACTCGAAGGCCTTTATTACCGGCGCGATCGTCACGGTCGCCGGCACGGATCTTCAGGCCAGCACCGACCGCGCCGGGCTGTATCGCTTCGCGGCCGTGCCGGCGGGCACGCACACGTTGGCCGTGAGCTACCTCGGCCTCGCGCCCGGCTCGGCGAGTGTGACCGTCGCCGCGGGCGCCCGCGCTGTGCAGGACTTTTCGCTGAAGAGCGGTCCGATCATGCTCGACGCCTTCAAGGTTGAATCGATCCGCGAGGGCCAATCGCGCGCCATCAACCAGCAGCGCACCAGTCAGACGATTTCGAATATCATCTCCTCCGACGTGATCGGCAATCTCCCCGACACGACCATCGCCGATGCGCTCACGCGTTTGCCCGGCGTCAGTGTCGTCGTCGAGGGCGGTCAGGCCGCCTACGCCTCGATCCGCGGCTCGGAGGCGAAACTCAACTCCGTCACGCTCGACGGCCAGCGCATCACCGCGACGCCCTCCGGCAACGGCCTCGATGCGAGCAACAGCGGCGACACCCGTGCCGTCGATCTCTCGCTCGTCCCCTCCGAACTCGTCGGCAGCATCGAACTCACGAAGGCCCTCCTGCCCGACAAAGACGCCGACTCATTCGGCGGCACGATCAATCTCATCACGCGCAGCGCTTACGATCTGAAGGAGCGTAGCATCAACGGAAAGTTCGAGGGCATCCACAATGACTTCGGCAATCGCAACGGCTACGCTGCCGCGCTGAGTTACGCCGACGTGCTCGACCAGGCCCGCACCTTTGGCGTCAGCGCCACGGTCAATTTCCGCAAAAACGACACCGTGCAGGACGACACCGAAATACTTTACTACCTGCCGACCGATCCCGCCGTCGTCTCGATCGCCGCCGTGCGCGATGAGGGTATCGCGGAATACGATGTGCGCAGCCGGCCACAGTCCCGTGAGACGAAGGGCGGCACCTTGAACTTCGATTGGAAAGTCAGCGACCGGACCGATCTGCACCTCCGCACGCTCTACAATAATTCCGCGCTCAAGGAGACCCGCTATCGCACCCGCATGCGCGGCCTGCTGCGGTGGAACGCCACCTCGACCTCCTCCCTCGCCACCGGGGCCGAGGCGCGCGTCACGCGCCGCCTCGAAGACGTCGCCCGCGACCAGGACATCGTGCGCCTCGGACTGGAGGGCAACACACGCTTCCCCGGAGCCGGCGAACTCAACTACGGCCTCACTTACGGCAGTTCCGGTTTCGACGGCGATCGCGTGC
>CALRZR010000047.1:0-38353 GCA_943372705.1 Opitutus sp. GAS368
GTGGGGCTCGCTCAGCATCAGGTGGGTATCGAAGAAGAGCTTGCTGCCGTTGCGGCGGAGAGCGGCGAAGGTCTCGGGGCCGAAGGAGAGATTGGGGACGAAGTGACCGTCCATGATATCGCAGTGGAGCCAGGCGAGGCCGGTGTCACTGACGACGCGTGCGCTGGCGGCGAGATTGGCGTGGTCGCCGGCGAGCAACGAAGGGGCGAGGAGCGGGGCGTGCGGCGAAGACATGGCGACGGCGAGAATGCGCGTGGCGCGGTCGAAAGCTCAATCCCGGACTGGTCGCGGCGCAGCAGGATGAAGCGGCGGAGGGGGCGGCGGGGAGGGCGGCTTCTCAGGAAGCGACGCCGTGGAGCGCGGTGCTTACCAGATGTCGAGTGCGGCGTGGGTGACTTTGGCGGCGAGGGACTCGGCGAGAAGGGGGAGCGTTTGGTATTCGCTCTGGAGTTGGCCGCTGTCGGTGAACACTTCGCGCTGCACGGAGATCGGGCGATTTTCGAAGAGGACTTTATTGCCGCGGCGGTCGCGCAGGGTCGCAGTGGTGGCGAGGGTGACGTTGAATTTGCGCGCGAGGCCGGTGTCGCCTTCGCGGACGGTGAGGACGTCGCGGCGGTAAGAGGTGATCGTGACGGCGAGGGTGGCGTCGGCAGACTCGGGCGAGTTTACGAGGGAAACACGGGCGTCGCGGGCGAAGGCCTCGCGGAGTTGCGTGCTGACCAGCGCGCGGGCCTGCGGGAGTAGCGTCTTGTTTTCGACGGGCTCGATATAGAGTGTCTGAAACGCCAGTTTGGTTTTCGCGCCAGTGCCGAGCTGATAGTGGGAGCAGGCGGTGCCGAAGAGGAGGGCGGCAGAAACAAGGCAGAGAACCGAGAACAGAGGACGGAGAGCGGACATGTGGCGGGGTGCTTCGCTGTGCTCAGAAGGAATTGCGGGCGGGACGGCCGCGCTCCCGGAGAGAAAGGCCCGCCCGGAGGTCGGGCCCTACCTCAGAAGAGCCAAAAGCGCTTTTTCCGGGGAGCGTCGCCCTCGGCTTTGCCTTCGGGCGCGACTTTCTTGCCGGAGGCTTTGGCCTCGACGTCGGCTAGGCGGAGCTTGGCGCGCGCGGCGATGGGCGACTCGGGATAGGAGGTGATGGCTTCGTTGTAGAAGACTTTCGCGGCGGTGTAGTTATCGCGTTTGTAGAAGTAGAAATCACCGATCTTCATTTTGCTCTGGGCGAGCATGGTCTTCATGTTGTCGAGACCCTTTTCCGCGGCGGCGACGCCGGTGTCGGAGGGGAACAGGAGCATGAAATCGGTGAAGTAGGTGATGGATTCCTTGGTGGCGGCCTGGTCGTAGTAGGGGCCGTCGACGAGGGTGGCGTGGGTCTGGCCGAGCTTCAGATAGGCGTCGGGAGCGAGGAGGCTCTGGGGGTAGTTGTTGATCATGCGATCAAGCGCATCGATGGCGTCTTCGATCTGGTTCAGCTTTTGGTGACCGCGAGCGATGTTCATCAACGAGAGGGGCGCGTAGTCGCTGTAGGGGGCGTTGGCCAAAATCGTTTCGAAGAACTCGAGAGCTTTGTCACGGGCGGTGAAGCCGGGGAGGAGTCCCCAGAGCATGCGGCCACGGGCGCCGTCGAGGAGGGCGCTGGCGATGCGGTATTGTTCGCCGACGATTTCGTTGAAGCGTTTGGTGTTGGGGTAGCGACCAAGAACACTCTGGAAATCTTCGAAGGCTTTTTGGAAATCGCGACCGGCGAGGCGGAGGCGGGCGGAGCGGTAGAGGGCCTCGGGGGCGTAGATGGAATTGGGATACTTCTTCGCGACGTTGCCGTAGGTTTTGATCGCGGAGCGGCGGGAGCCGGCTTCCTCGCTCTTGCGAGCGCTGTTCATGAGGTCGAGAGCTTTGGTGCCTTCGGCGCCGGAAAGGCCGGCGAGGGCTCCGCCTTCGACGCGCCAGCCGGTTTGCGGGTTCCACACGAGGTCGGCGCGGGAGGTGGTCGCAAACAGGCCGAACAGGGAGGAAAGGAGAACGAGGAAGCGCAGTGCGCTGGCGGAAGAGAGACGCATCGAGAAAAAGGAGTTACCAGCGAATCAGCGCGCTTCCGTAGGTCAAGCCCGCCCCAAATGCGACGAGGAGGGTGAGATCGCCGGACTTGATGCGACCAGTGCGGCGAGCTTCATCGAGGGCGATGGGGATGGAGGCGGCGGAGGTGTTGCCGTAGCGGTCGACGTTGACGAAGAACCGCTCCATGGGGAGTTCGAGATACTCGGAAATGGCCTCGATGATGCGGAGGTTCGCCTGATGGGGAATCACGAGCGAAATTTGATCCGCGCGCAGGTGATGTTGTTCCAAAATATCCCGGGCGGCTTCGTCCATGACGCGGACGGCGAGTTTGAAGACTTCTTTGCCCTTCATCTTGATGAAGTGGCTGCCAGCCGCGATGGAGTCCGGAGTGGCGGGGGCACTGCTGCCCCCGGCGGGAATACAAAGGAGGTCCACGCTGTCGCCGAGGGCGCCGAGTTTGGTGCCGATGAGTCCTCGATCGGAAGCGGGCGCAGTGCCGACGACGACGGCGCCGGCGCCATCGCCGAAGAGGACGCACGTGGTGCGGTCTTTCCAATCGACGATGGAGGAAAGTTTCTCGACTCCGATGACGAGGGCGTGGCGATAGCGACCCGAGGAGAGCATCGCGCACGCGGTATCAAGTGCGTAGATGAAACCGGTGCAGGCGGCGTTCAGATCGAAACAGGCGGCGGTGGTCGGGACGCCGAGCTTTTGCTGGATGATGCACGCGGTGGCGGGCATCGGAAGATCGGGCGTAATGGTGGCGACAATCAGCAGATCGACGGCGGCGGCGGAGAGATTCGCGTCGGCGAGCGCGCGGCGGGCGGCTTGCACGCCCATGTCGGAAGTGGCTTCGCCCGGGGCGGCGATGCGACGCTCGCGGATGCCGCTGCGGGTGCGAATCCACTCGTCGGAAGTGTCGACCGTCTTGGCGAGTTCGGCGTTGGTGAGGACGCGGTCGGGTGCGTAGGCGCCGGTGCCGAGGATGACGGTGGAGAGGGTGGACATCGCTACGCGAAGAGCTGGGGGATGGAACAGGCCGACGAAGAAGCCGGGGTCAGGCCGTGACGGCGGGCGGGGCGGCGAGCAGGGTGTTGGCGCGGGCGATATCGCCTTCGATCCGGTGGTTGAGGTCGGCTTTGATGATTTCGTTGGCGGCGCGAATCGCGCTCTTGATCGCTTGGCGGTTGGAGGAGCCGTGCGCCTTGAGGATATTGCCGTTCAGGCCGAGCAGGGGGGCGCCGCCGTAACGCTCGGGATTGATGCGCTCTTTGAGAGCGTTGAAGGCACCTTTGGAAAGGAGTGCGCCGGTGGCGCGCATCGGGTTGGCCTGGAGCTCTTCCTAGAGCATCGTGGAGAAAAACTTCACGAGCGACTCCCAGCTCTTGATCATGATGTTGCCGACGAAGCCGTCGCAGACGACGACGTCGACGTGTTCGGCGAAAACATGGAAACCCTCGATGGGACCGGCATAATTGATCACATCGCCGACGCGGCGGAGCTGCTCGTTGGTCTCGGTGATGAGGGCGTTACCTTTGCCTTCCTCGGTGCCGATGGTCATCAGGCCGACCCGGGGCGATTCCACGCCGAGCATGACCCGACAATAGTGGCTGCCGAGAATGGCGTTGTGGACGAGATGCTCGGGCTTCGCGTCGGGATTGGCGCCGGCATCGATCAAAACAAAGTGACCGCCTTGGCGCGGGCAGATTGCGGCAAGGGCGGGACGGGCGACGCCCTGCATCGTGCGGAGGCGAAGCGTGCCGCCGGCCATGAGAGCGCCGGTGTTGCCACAGCTCACGACGACTCCGGCTTCGCCGTTTTTGACCAACTCGATGGCGCGGACCATCGAAGAGTCTTTCTTTTTCTTCAGCGCGTTGAGCGGCTTGTCTTCCATCGTCACGACCTCGGAGGCGTGAAAAACGGAGAGCCGCGGTTCGCCGGTGAGGCCGGCGTGGGCGAGGAGAGGAGTCAGGACGGACTCGTTCCCGACCAAGGTGATCGGGTTGAGTGCTGGAAACTGATGCAGGGCCAGCTTAACAGCTGCCACGACCTCGGAAGGACCGAGGTCGCCGCCCATGGCGTCAACTGCGATGCGCCCGCTGGCGCCGGACGAGGTGACCATCGCGGGGATGGCGGGAAGAACCGAACGGACGAGGTCAGACCTCGACGTTGAGCACCTGACGGCCGCGATACATGCCGTTCTTGGGGTTCACGCGGTGCGGGCGGAAAGCGCTGCCGTCGGTCGGATCCTTCGCAAACTCGGGAGCGATGAAGGCGTTGGCTGCGCGGCGGTTAGCGCTGCGGCGTTTGGACTGTTTGCGTTTCGGATTGGCCATGGGAGGAAGTGTATTTGAGTGCGTGCGCTGCCTAAACAACACCCGCGAGATTGGTGAAAGGGTCAGAGTAAAGAGCCGTCGAATGACGCGTCAAGCGCCATAATCGCCGGGATGAAAAGCGGCGCGGGTCGACGCGGCTCAGAGGTAAAATACGACGGCGAGACCCGCCGCGAGGGCGAGGCGATAGTAGGCAAACGCGGCAAGCCCGTGGCGCGTGAGCCAGTGCACGAGAAACTTCACGCACACGGCGGCGGTGATCGCGGCGACGGCGGCGCCGAGGAGGACGTGGCTCCAGCCGAAGACCTGGATCATCGCGGCGCCGCTCTTGAAAGACTTGAAGACGGCGGCGGCGCTAAGCGTGACGAAGCCAAGCAGGAAGCTGAACTCGGCGGCGCGCCGCGGATCGAGCCCGGCGAAGTAACCACCGACAATGGTGGTCATGGAGCGGCTGGTGCCCGGCCACATGGCGACGCATTGCAGCGCGCCGATGCCGGCGGCGGCACGGGGGCTCAGATCGGCGAAATCGGATTGAGCCGGGGTGAGCACGGCGCGACGGCGGCGCCAGAATTCAGCGTAGAGCATGAGGAACGCGCCGGCGACTTGGGCTACGATGACGGCTCCCACGGAGAAGAGGTGGTCGTTGATCCAATTGTGCGCGAGGAGGCCGAGGATGACGGTCGGGACAAAGGCGATCATGATGTTGATCAGGAGGCGGAGGCCGGCAGGGTCGCGACCGAGGAGACCGCGGAGCATCGACATCAACGGTGTCCAATAGAGAAGGGCGACCGCGGCGATGGCGCCAAACTGGATGACGACGGTATATGTATCAGCGGCGAGCTTCAGGGTGAGCGGGACGCCTTCGGGAGTTTTGGGCGACGGCTTCTTATACCAGAGTGGTTGGCCGTCGGCGGTAGTCAGCGGTTTTTCCGATTCGAGGTGGAGCAGACGGGTCGCGATGATGAGGTGGCCGGTGGAAGAAATCGGGAGAAACTCGGTGACGCCTTCGACGATGCCGAGGATGATGGCGTCGGTAACGCTCAGTTCGGCGACGGGAGCGGTCGCGGAGACGGGCGCGGAGGCGGCGAGTTTCGCGGTGGGAGCCGCGGGCGGCGATTCGGCGCGGGCGAACTGGGCCAGAGCGAGAACAGGAACGAGGACGAAGAGGAATTTTCGCACGCGGCCTTGGTTTCAGTTTCGCAACGGTGGCGCAAATTTATTTGCGGAGCGCGGGACGGCCGGCTCACTGAGCGCGCATGTCGACTCTCGCTGAACTCACACCGTTACTCGCCCTCGGGCGCGATCTCACGCCGGCCGAAGTCGAGGCGGCCGCGACGGCGCTCGCGGCGACGGAGGAGAGTGACGACGTGAAGGGAGCTTTTCTCACGGCGCTTGCGAAGAAGGGTGAGACGGCGGGTGAAGTGGCGGCGTTTGCGACGGCGTTTCGGGCGCGGGCGATCAATCCGGGGGTCGAAGCGTGGGCGCCGCGGGCGATCGACATCGTCGGCACGGGCGGAGATCACGCGGGCGGTTTCAATATTTCGAGTCTGGTGGTGCTGACGCTCGCTAGCGCGGGGGTGACGGTGATGAAGCACGGCAATCGCGGCATCACGTCGAAGTGCGGCAGCGCGGATTTGCTCGCAGCGCTGGGCGTGAATCTTGAAGCGCCGCCGGAGATGCTGCGGCGGGCGCTGGATGAGCTGGGCTTCGTGTTCTTTTTTGCGCCGGCGTATCATCCGACCTTCAAGCACATCGCGCCCGTGCGGAAGGCGCTCGCGGCACGCGGGCAACGGTCGGTTTTCAATATTCTCGGACCGCTGATCAATCCGGGGCGGCCGGCGCATCTGTTGCTCGGGGTGTTTGCGGAGCCGTGGGTGGCTAAGCTGGCCGGCGCGCTCGATGCACTCGGGGCCCAGGCGGGCATCGCGGTGCACGGCGTGATCGGCGACGGGCGCGGGATCGACGAATTGACGACGGCGACGGCGAACCGGGTGCGCGGGTTCGGGCGGCTTCGCGAGGTCGACGGCGTGTGGCGCGCGGAGGACTTTGGATTGGCATTGGCGCCGTTTGCCGAGCTGCAGGGCGGCGATCTTGCGGCGAATATCGGCATCGTCGATGCGTTGCTCGCAGGGAAAGGTCCCGCGGGATTGGTCGACACGATCGCGCTCAACGCGGCGGTGGCGATGTGGATTGTCGGTCGCGTGCCCACGGTGCGCGACGGCGTCGCGGCTTCGCGGGAAGTTTTGTTGGGTGGTGCGGTGCAAAAGAAGATCGCGGCGACGCGGGAATTTTATCGCGGGTGAAGTCGGGTGCGATTCGCGCGCGCGGCGGCGGCGTGTAACCATTTGGTGCGCGAAACGTCCGGGTTTTTGCCGAGTCTGGCGTTGACCGGAGACGGTGCGGTGACTTCGCTGCGCTTCCGTATGCCCGAAGTTCCCGTCACCTCGCTCGACCCCCGTCACCAGAAGCTGATTGAAAACGCCCGCATCGCGCTCGATCGCGGCAATCTCGACTACACGATCGAGGTCACGGCCCAAGTGCTGAAAGTGGCGCCGGGATGTCTGCCGGTGCGGAAACTCCAGCGCGTGGCGCAGCTCAAAGGAGTAAAGAGCAAGGGCGGTTTCATGAAGGCGTTGGGCGGCCTTTCGACGGCGCCGTTCATGTTTGGCGGCGGCGGGAAAAAAGACCCCGCGAAGCTGATGGAGTCCGCCGAGGCGCTGCTCGCGAAAGATCCGACGAACGTCGCGGCGTTGAAGATGCTCGCGGAGGCGGCGGGCGGCCTTGGTTTGCCGGAGACGGTCGCGTTTGCGCTCGACGCGGTGCGTGAGATTGAGCCGGGCAACCGGGCGAATCTGCTCGCGCTCGGCGCGGCGTGGCTGGCGGCGGGCAAGCCCACGGAGGCGCTCAAGATGGCGGACGAAGTTTTGAAGACGAAGCCGATGGACGCCGAGGCGCAGGATCTGATGCGCAAAGCCTCGATCGCGCAGACGGTGACGAAGGGAAATTGGGAGGGCCAAGGCTCCTTCCGCGACAAGCTCAAGGACGAGGCGCAGGCGGTGTCGCTTGAGCAGGCGGCCAAGGTCGTGGCGTCGGGCGACATGACGCAGCGTTTGCTGGACGAAGCCCTGTCGCTCGTGGCGAAGGAACCGACCAATCTGAATCATTATCGCAGCGTCGCGGAAGCCTACCAAAAGCTCGGTAATCTCGAAGAAACGCTGGTGTGGATACGCAAAGCGCGCGCGCAACCGGCGGGCGCGGCCGACGCGGCGCTTGAAAAACAGGAGACCGAACTCGCGACGACGGTGATCGAGAAACACCTGAAAGCGGCGGAAGCGGCGGTCGCGTTGGCGCCGAACGATCCGGCCGCGAAAGCGAAAATGGACGCGGCTCGCGCGGAGTTGGCGGAATTCAAACTCAGCCAGTCGAAACGCTACGTGGAGCGCTACCCGAACGACTACGAGGCCCGCTACAAACTTGGAATTCTGTTGCTGGAACTCGGTCAGACGGACCAGGCGATCGGGCAATTTCAGCAGGCGCAAAAGGGTCCGCAGGTGCGCGTCGCTTCGCTCGTGGGCCTCGGCCGGTGTTTCAAGGCGAAGAAGCTCTTCGATCTGGCAATCGCCCAACTTGGCACCGCCAAGAAGGAACTCGCGCAGATGGACGACACCAAGAAGGACGTGATCTACGAACTCGGTGCGTGCTACGAACTGATGGGCAAGGGCGACGCGGCGATCGCGGAGTTCAAGGAAATCTACAGCGAGGACATCGGGTTCCGCGACGTGGCGGACAAGATCAACGCGTTTTACGCGAAAGCGTAGGGATCGAGAGTGTTCAGCGCGTAGAGGTGAACGGTGGCGGGCGGAGAGCCCGCCCCGCGGTGCCGATCGTAGCCCGCGGAGGGCCTGGTGAATTTTGGAATTACCCCATGAAAATTAAACTACCCCTGTTCGCGGCCGGTGCGTTAGCGCTGGCTAGTATTTCCATCGTGCCGACGCGCGCCGACCAGAAAACGAAGACGCTCGATGTCTACTGGGTGGATTCGGAGGGCGGCGGGTCGACGCTGATCGTCACGCCGATGGGCGAGTCGGTGTTGATCGACACGGGGAATCCGGGCGTTCGCGACCCGGGTCGGATCGTGGCCGCAGCGAAGTCGGCGGGGCTGACGCGGATCGACCATATGATCATCACGCACTGGCACACGGATCATTTCGGCGGAGCGGCCGAGGTGGTGCAGGCGCTGCCGGTGGGTGCGCTGTATCATCGGGCGATTCCCGCGAGCGATCCGGACGGGCGGAAGCAGTCGACGTTTCAGACGCAGATCAAACCGTTCCGCGAGATCGCGGCGAAGCGGTCCGAGCTTGTGCGCGCAGGGACGCACGTGCCGCTGTTGACGGCGGGCGGGGCTCCGAAGCTGGAGCTACGCTGCCTCGCGGCGGACCAGAAATTCGTGGAGCCGACGGCGGCGCAGGCGAAGGTGAAAAATCCGCTCGCGGGGAGCGTCGCGGCGAAGGCGGCGGACCTGAGCGACAATGCGAACAGCACGGTGTGGGTGTTGGAGTTCGGGGCGTTTCGATTTTTCGACGGCGGCGATCTCACGTGGAATCTGGAGGAGAAACTCGTATCGCCGGTGAATCTCGTGGGCGTGGTGGATGTTTATCAGACGAACCATCATGGGCTCGGCGTGAGCAACAATCCGCTACTCGTGCAGAGTGTCGAACCGACGGTGGTCGTGATGAACAACGGTCCGCAGAAGGGTGGCGAGGCGGGGACGTTTGCGGCGATTCGGTCGGCTAAATCAGTGCAGGCGACGTATCAGGTGCACGAGAGTTTTAAGTCGCCGGCGGACAATGTGGCGGCGGAGTTTATCGCGAACCGGGGAAATTTAGTGGGAGCCGAGGCGGCGAAATGCGAGGCGAACGTGATCAAAATGACCGTCGCGGCGGATGCGAAGAGTTACACGATTGCGGTGCCGAGCACGGGGCATACGCGGACGTATCGGACGAAGGGGTGAGGCGGGTGGCTTGGGGGCGCGAACGGATAAAGTGCGATCGGGATCGTGGGAGGGCGGGTCAGAGACCCTGCCCTACTTTTTTTCGGCAAGCCAGATGGCGGCGCCCATGAGCGTGGCGCTGAGTGCGAGGCGGATCCAGTCGGCGGATTCGCCGAAGACGAGGAGGGAGACGGCGACGGCGAGGGGGATTTTGGCGTTGTTCATCGCGGCGAGGGTGCCGGCGGTGACGCGCGTGGCGCCGAGATTCCAGAGGAAGAAGCCGAGGCCGGAGGCGATAAGGCCGAGGTAGAGGAGGACGAGGAGCTGGCGGGTGTTGAGGTCGACGGAAATGTCGCGTGTGAAGGTCGCGGCGAGGGCGACGAGGAAGGCACCGGCGTAGAGGAGGCCGAAGACGTCGCGGTCGCGGAGGGCGGGCTGGCGAGTGCGTAGACGCCGGTAGAGGATTTGGCCGAGGGCGAAGGCGAGGTTGGAGAGTTGGATGAGGACGACGCCGGTGAAGGTGCCGGCGGTGGGCACGGTTTTGACGACGATGGCGGCGCCGCCGAGGACGGAGAGAAATGCGGCTACGAGGGCGCGGGCTCGGAGGGCGCGGTCAAAGGCGTCGGCGAGGAGCGTGACGAAGATGGGAGTCGTCAGGGTGAGCATAGCGACTTCGTGAGCGGCGAGGAAGCGGAAGCTCTCGTTGTAGGCGAGATACATGAGGCCGAACTGCACGGCGCCGATGGCAGTGAGTGCGAAGGCGGTGCGCGGGGCGAGACCACGGAGGCGCAGGAACGGGAGGAAGACGAGCAGCGCGAGGCCGAGGCGGGTGGCGGAGAGAAAGGTGCCGTCGATGCCGCCGCCGGAGAGGTGTTTAATGAGGCCGAAGGAGAAGGCCCAGAGGAGGGAGACGAGGAGGAGGAAGGGCACGATATATTCTATACCAACGTCTCGGGATTCATTTATGCATCAGCGAAAACAATTTCTTCCTCGTGGGGTGGTTTCTCCAAGACGTCCATCAAAAGCAGAACTCGCCTGTCCAAGACGATTTCAAGCCATGCAGCTGCGGGCCAATCTTTGATATTCGTCGCGTCTCTTTTCATGCACCACATGCCCGCTCCGTTCCAAAATCGGTCGCCCCAACCAGCGACAGTCAAGTGCACATGTGGATATAGTGAAACCCAAGCCGCTTCCTCCGTGAAGATGATGCGCTTAGCCCAATCTCCATGGTTTCCGAACCACGGAGCTTTGAAGCCAACGATGCGTAGTCTTTCGGTGATCTTCGGGAGTTGAGACGGGAAGGGAAAACCAATTGGGACACTTCCCGTGCCGACGATGGAATGCACGCGTTGCTGCACGGTCGCTGCATCTTTGTAGCGGTATGGAGATGCTATTTGGCGGTCTAATGTATCTTTGTTCATG
This sequence comes from Opitutus sp. GAS368, assembly GCA_943372705.1. Classification (GTDB taxonomy): domain Bacteria; phylum Verrucomicrobiota; class Verrucomicrobiia; order Opitutales; family Opitutaceae; genus GAS368. The sequence continues at coordinate 10,798 of CALRZR010000047.1, forward strand.
GCTAGACTCTGAAAATCGCCCCGAGCTTTTTGCCGAGGAGCAGGCTCAGGCCGACGATCGTGACGCCTAAGAAAACCATGGCCCAGACGCCGAGGGCGCTGGCGAGGAACTTGCCGTCGCCGAGGAGTTGGAAGAGTTCCATGATCGCTTTCGTGATCGGGTAGTAGAGCTGTTTTTGGGCGAGGATGAGGGAGTCGCTCACTTCGAGCATCGCGAAGGCGAAGGCGAGGAGGCCGCCGGCGATGAGGTTGGCGGCGATGAGGGGGAGCGTGATTTTGACGAGCGATTTGAGGGGCGGGCAGCCGAGGTTTTGGGCGGCTTCTTCGAGGGTTTCGCTGGTCTGTTGAAAGCCGGCGATGGCGGAGCGCACGACGTAGGGGAGGCGGCGGACGGAGTAGGCGATGACGAGGAGAATGGTGGGATCGCGAACGGGGTTGAGGAAGGAGAAGAATTTTCCTTCCTGGGACATGGCGAGGTAACCGAAGGCGAGGACGAGGCCGGGAACGGCGAGCGGGAGCATCGCGAGGAAGTCGAGGAGTTGGCGGCCGGCGAGCTTCGAGCGGACGACGACGTAGGCGATGGCGATGCCGAGGATGACGTCGATGACGGTGGCGATGCTGGCGAATTTCAGGCTGTTGGCGATGGCGGGGACGGTGAGGTCGTGGCCGAGGGCGAGGGCGAAGTTGTCGAGCGTGTAGTTTTGCGGCAGGACGGTGCCATACCAGTCGCGCGAGAACGCGACGAGCACGACGCCGAGGTGGGGGAGCACGGCGATGAAGGTGACGCCGGCGAAGAGGGCGGTGCAGGCCCACGCGGCGGGGCGGGGTAGGGCGCGCGGACCGGCAGAGTGGGTGGCCTTGGCCATCATGGCGTGGCCGGCGCGACCGAAGAGGCCTTTGCTGAGGGCGTAGAGGGCGACGGAGGCGGCGAGCAGCACGGCGACGAGGGCGTAGGGGAACGGGTTGCCGCCGATGTCCTTGAGTCCGTAAAAAATTTGGACGCTGGTGACCTGCGCGTAGTCGAAAATGAGCGGGGTGCCGAGTTCGGTGAACGACCAGATGAAGACGATGGTGCCGCCGGCGAAGAGGCCGGGCATGATGAGTGGGAGCGTGATGCGGCGGAAACGGCGGAGGCCGGTGCAGCCGAGGTTTTGCGCGGCTTCTTCCATCGCGGGGTCGATATTGGCGAGGGCGGCGACGGCGTTGAGGTAAATGATGGGGTAGAGCGAGAGGGCTTCGACGGTGGCGACGCCCCAGAATTGGTGGGAGGCAAACCAGTCGATCGTCGCGTTGGGGGCGAGGACGCCAAGGTGATGGAGCAGGGCGTTGAGCGCGCCGGATTGGCCGAAGATTTGTTTGATGCCGATGGCGCCGACGAACGGCGGCAAAATCATCGGAATGAGGACGAGGGAGCCGAGGAGATTTTTGAAGGGGAAGGTGAAGCGGTCGGCGATGACGGCCAGGGGGACGGCGAGAAGCAGGGCGAGCGTGGTGGCGGCGCAGGCGAGGAAAAACGAGTTGCGCAGACCGCCGAGGTAAACGGGATCGGAGAGCAGCGCGATGAGGTAGGCGAAGGTAACGTGGCCATCGGCGTCGACGAAGCCGCCCCGGAGGATTTGGAAAATCGGCCAGAGGAAAAACGCTGCGAAAAACGCGACGGTCAGGCCGAAGACGAGGCGCGCGAAGGATTGCGACATCGGGGGCGGATTTGGGCGGCCCGCGCGCGGGGCGGCAAGGGGGAAAGGGCGCCGCTTGGCCCGATCTGGTTGGCAGAATTGCCTCGTGCCGGACGAGAGCTTTTGCGGACACTGCGCGCCACCCCGATGAAGCCGGCAATCTATTTCACGTTACTCACCGCAGTCGTCGCGCCCGTCGCGGCCCAAATTACGGAGACGCCGCACACGGTGGCGCCGGGGAAGTTTCTGGTAGAGATGGATGCGATTTCGTTGTCGTTTAACCGCGAGGATTCGGGGCCGAACAAATACCGCGCGCTGGGGCTGGCGACGACGTTGCTATCGACAGGCGTGTCACACGACGTGGATGTGCAGGTGGGCGTGCAATTTTTTCTCCGGCAGTCGTATGAGTTGTTCGGCGCGAGCACGCGGCGGTCGGGCTTGGGTGATGTGACACTGCGAAGCAAGTGGACGTATTGGCGCGACGAAAAGCGCGGGATGGCCGCGGCGGTGATTCCCTATGTAAAGGTGCCGACAAGCACGGGCGGTGTGGGCAACAATCACACGGAGGGCGGCGTGATTTTCCCGTGGGAACTGACGCTCGGCAAAGACGCCTATTTCGGGGCGATGGCATCGTGGGATGTGGTGCGCAACGACGACAATGACGGCTACGATTCGCAGTGGTTTGCGAGCACCTATATTTATCAGAAGATTGTCGGTCCGATCTCGGCTTATGCCGAGGCAACGTTGCAGGTATCGTCGGCAAGTGCGTCGAGTTTCACCGGTGGAATCGGCGGTGGCATGACTTGGGATTTGTCCAAATCACTCATGCTCGATTACGGCGTAAACCGGGGGCTCGGCAACCGTGCAACGGACTGGGACCACGTGGTGCGCCTGCGGTGGGAGTTTTGAGCGTGAACCGACCTGGAGCGTGCGAGCGGAAGGCTGGCAAAGGGCGAGTCGGCTACTTGGCGGGCTGCACAAGAATCTTTCCGGCGGCGGCGAGACTGAGCGGTAGGGGACGGGCGGTGCCTTGTTTCACGGTGATGAGGCCGGCGGCGAGGGTGCGTTCGAGCACGCGCACGGACGCGCCGGGGAGGAGGCCGTTGGCGTCGGCAAACTGGAGAAACTCGGTGGACTGGTCGGTAATGCGGACGACGCGCAGAGCTTTTTCGACGACGCAGGTGGCGAGCGTGGCGTAAACTTGGGAATCGATTTTGCCCTGTCGGCTCGGAATCGGATCGCCGTGCGGATCGGTCGCGGGATGACCGAGGAGCGCGTCGAGGCGGTCGAGGACCTCGTCGGAGATGGCGTGTTCGAGTTGCTCGGCTTCGGCGTGCACGGAGCTCCAGTCCATCTTGAGAACGTTGACGAGGAAGGTTTCGACGAGACGATGTTTGCGGAGGACGTTGAGCGCGACCCGGCGACCCTCGGCGGTGAGGCGCACGCCCTGGCGAGGCCGGTGCTCGACGTGACCGGAGTCGGCGAGGGCTTTGACCATCGTGGTGACGGTGCCGGGAACGACCGCGAGCGCCTCGGCGAGGGCGCCCATGGAAACGAGGCCGTCAGCGCCGTCGCCCTCGGAAAGCAGCAGCACGTGCTTGAGGTAATTTTCAACGGTGCTCGTGGCCATGTTGGGGAGATAGGTGTTGAACGATTTGATGCAACCAAAGATTTATTTTGACTATTCAAAATAGCGGCATAGCGATGCGCAGAGTATGACGTATTGCATTCGGACAAAACCCAGAGCCCAGGGGACGGCGGCGGCTTGGCTGCACGGTGCGGTGCTGCTGGCGATTTTGCTGGCGGCGGGACCGATCCACGCGGCCGGGAAGAAGCGCGTGGTGACGACGTTTACGATCATCCAGGACATGGCGCAGAATGTCGCGGGGGACGCGGCCATCGTGGAGTCGATCACGAAGCCCGGCGCGGAAATCCACGGCTACGAACCTACCCCGCAGGACATCGTAAAGGCGCAGCGGGCGGATCTCGTGCTGTGGAACGGACTCAACCTGGAGCGGTGGTTCGAGCGGTTTTTCGGCAACTTGAAAAATGTGCCGAGCGCGGTGCTGTCGGACGGCATCACGCCGATCGGCATCGAGGAGGGACCTTACGTCGGAAAGCCCAATCCCCATGCGTGGATGTCGCCGACGAACGCGGTGATCTACGTCGAGAATATCCGCAAGGCGCTCGTGAAACTCGATCCGGCCAACGCGGCGACCTACAACGCGAACGCGCAGGCCTATACGGCGAAATTCACGGCCATCGACGCATCGGTGCGCGCGGAGTTGGGCAAGATCCCGGCGGGACAGCGCTGGCTGGTGTCGAGCGAAGGCGCGTTTCCCTATTTGGCGCGCAGTTTCGGCATGAAGGAATTGTTTCTCTGGGCGGTGAACGCGGACCAACAAGGCACGCCGCAGCAAGTGCGCAAAGTGATCGACGGCGTGCGGGCGAACAAGATTCCCGTGGTATTCAGCGAGAGCACGGTGAGCGACAAGCCGGCGCGGCAGGTGGCGAACGAAACGGGGGCGCGCTACGGCGGCGTGCTCTATGTGGATTCGCTGACGGACGCGAAAGGCCCGGCGCCGAGCTATCTTAAGCTGATGGACTACAATGCGCGGACGATTGTGAAAGGGTTTCTCGGACATGAGTGAGCCTGTATCCGCCGGCGGCGTGGCCTGCGCGATGAGTGTGCGCGTGGAGGCCGTGACGGTGAGTTACCCGAATGGCAATGTGGCGTTGCGCGACGCAAGCTTTGCCCTTGAAGGCGGTTCGATATGCGCGCTCGTGGGGGTGAACGGCAGCGGGAAATCCACGCTGTTCAAGGCGATCATGGGACTGCTCAAGCCCGCAGCCGGCACGGTGACGATCGCGGGGCAACCGGTGAAAGCGGCGTTGAAACAGAATCTCGTGGCCTACGTGCCGCAGGCCGAGGAAGTCGACTGGAGTTTTCCCGTTAGCGTGTGGGACGTGGTGCTGATGGGCCGCTACGGCTACATGAATTTCATGCGGACCCCGCGCGCGGAAGACCGGCGCATCGCCGAGGAGAGTTTGGCGCGCGTCGGGATGCTGGAGTATCGCGAGCGGCAGATCGGCGAGCTGTCGGGCGGTCAGCGCAAGCGGGTGTTTCTCGCGCGGGCGTTGGCGCAGCGCGGGCGCGTGATCTTGTTGGACGAGCCGTTTACCGGTGTGGATGTGAACACAGAGACGGCGATCATCGCGTTGCTCCGCGAGCTGCGCGCGGAAGGGCACATCATGCTCGTCTCGACGCACAACCTTGGATCGGTGCCGGAGTTTTGCGACCACGTCGTGCTCATCAACCGCACGGTGCTGGCGGCGGGACTGACGTCGGAGGTATTTACGGAGGAAAATCTGTTGCGGACTTTCGGCGGCGTGCTGCGCCATTTCCGGTTCGACGAATCGACCGTGCAGAAGCACGACGGGCGGGCGGTCACGTTGCTGACGGACGACGAGCGCCCACTGGTGTTCGGCAAAGGCGGGCACGTAGAATACAGCAAACGCGAAGGGCGCGAGGATGTCGTGAAGAGGCGGTCCGAGGGCGAGGAGGACGTGTGATGTTCGAGACGCTGCTCACGCCGCTGCACTACGACTACATGCTGAAGGCGATCGGCGTGAGTGCCGTGATCGGCGGGGTGTGCGCGTTTCTCTCGTGCTTTATCACGCTCAAGGGCTGGTCGCTGATGGGCGATGCGTTGTCGCACTCGGTGGTGCCCGGGGTGGCGGTAGCCTACTATGCGGGCTGGCCATTTGCGGCGGGGGCCTTTGTGACGGGGCTGCTGGCGGCGGTGGGGATGGGTTTTGTGAAGACGAAAACGCGGTTGCGGGAAGATGCGGTGATCGGGGTCGTGTTCACGGCATTCTTCGCGCTCGGGCTGCTGTTGATTTCACTCTACCCGAGTCAGGTTGATTTGCGCTCGATCGTGTTTGGCAATATTCTGGGCATCTCGAACTCGGACATCGTGCAGGTGCTCATCATCTCGGGGGTGACGCTGCTGGTGCTGGGCTTCAAGTGGCGCGATCTGCTGCTGTTTTGCTTCGATCCGAATCAGGCGCGCGCACTCGGGCTGAACACCACTGCGCTGCATTTCACGCTGCTCACGTTGCTCTCGGCGACGGCGGTCGCGGCGTTGCAAACGGTCGGAGCGTGTCTGGTGGTGGCGATGCTCGTGACGCCCGGGGCGACGGCGTATTTGTTGACGGATCGGTTCGGGAAAATGATCGGCATCGCGACGGCGATGGGCGTGGGGACGTCGATCGTGGGGGCGTATGCGAGCTACTTTTTCGACGGCTCGACGGGCGGGTGCATCGTGACGCTGCAGAGCGCGCTGTTTGTGGCGGCGTTAGTCTGGGCGCCGAAGCATGGGCTGCTCGCCCAGCGGGCGCGCCGGCGAATCGCGGGACGGGTGGAGGCGATGTCACGATGAGCACGTTGCTGGAGCCGTTTCAGTTTCCCTTCATGGTGGACGCGATGGTCGTGGGCATCGCAGTTGGTGCGGTGTGCTCGGTGCTCTCGTGTTATCTCGTGCTGAAGGGCTGGTCGCTCATGGGCGACGCCATTTCCCATGCCGTGTTGCCGGGCATCGTGATCGCGTATGCGGTGCGGGTGCCGCTGGCGGTCGGGGCGTTTGCCTCGGGACTGCTGTGCGCGGTGCTGACGGGCTTCATCAAAGCCAACAGCCGCGTAAAGGAAGATACGGTGATGGGCGTGGTGTTTACGGGGATGTTTGCGTTTGGGCTGGTGATTTTCACGAAGGTGAAAAGCGATCTGCACCTCGATCACATTCTGTTTGGCAACATTCTCGGGCTCGCGCCGGGCGACTTGCGGGACACGCTGATCGTGGCCGGGGGAACTCTGGCGATCGTCTTGGCGCTGCGGCGCGATCTGTTGTTGTTCTGCTTTGATCCGGGCCAGGCGCGCACGATTGGTCTGCGAACCGGTATGCTGAATTACCTCCTGCTTTCCCTGCTCGCAGTGACAATCGTGGTGTCGCTCAAGGCCGTCGGAATTATTCTTGTAGTGGCGATGCTGGTGACGCCCGGATGCATCGCCTACCTGCTCACGGATCGGTTTAACCGCATGCTGATGATCGCGGGGGCGAGTGCGGTGGGCTCGAGTTTCTTTGGTGTTTACCTCAGCTTTTTTATCAACGCCTCGACGGGTGCGTGCATCGTCCTATTGCAGGCGACGGTGTTCTTGGTGGCATTCGTCGTGGCGCCGAAACACGGACTGCTCGCGGCGCGGCGCCAGCGCCGAAACGCGGCGCTGGCAGGGCCGGCCGAGGTCGGGCGCTGATTTTGTTTTTGGTTTGTTAACACTCTTTTCGGTTTGGTGCGTCTGGAAAGAAACGTGTCCGTGCCTTGCCATGCTTCACTTCCCCTCCAAGCTCCGCGCATGAGCGATCGCCTTCCCCAACGCGCTACGTCGGCCCTCCTGCGGAGGTGGTGTGTCGTCGCGGTGTTTTTTGGGTGGATGGGAGCCCTGCAAGCGGCGGAGCCGGCGGACGTGCGCCGGGAATTCATGGCGGGGAACTACCCGGTGGCGCTCGCGGAATCGGAGGCGGGGCTGCGCAGCTCGCCGGGTAATTTGGATTGGCAGTTGCTCCGTATCGAGGTGCTGCTGGCCACGGGGCGTAACCGCGAGGCCGATATGGCTCTGGCCATGGCGCTCGGGGCCGATCCTGCGAATATCCGGCTGCGCTGGATTTCGCGTGACGTGGCATATGCGAACGGAAGGCCGGAAGAAGCGGCGAAGCGCGCCGAAGAGATCACGCGCTACGTCTCGGCCCGTTCGTGGACCTATCGCCAGCCGGCGGATCTCGTGGTGTTTGGGCGGGCGGCACTGCTGATGGGTGCCGACCCGAAAGACGTTTTGGAACGCGTGTTTGCCGTCGCCCAAAAAGCTGACCCAAAGCTGCGCGACGTTTATCTCGCGCGCGGGGAACTTGCTCTGGAGAAACACGACTACGTGCTCGCGGCGAAGGCGTTTGAAGAAGGCCTGAAGATGCTGCCGGACGATCCCGATCTTCATTCCGGTCGGGCGCGTGCTTATGAAAACGGCGATCGCGAGGCGGCGACGGCGTCGTTGAACGCGGCGTTGAAAATCAACCCGCGCCACGTGCCGAGCCTCCTCCAGATGGTCGACAACCGCATCGACGGCGAAGACTACGAGAAGGCCGAGGAACATCTGGCCGACATCATCGCGGTGAATCCCGTGCAGCCGGACGCCTGGGCGTATCGCGCGGTGATCGCGCACCTGCGCAACGACATTCAGGCCGAAGCCAATGCCCGGGCGACGGCACTCGGGGCTTGGACGAAAAATCCGCGCGTCGACTACCTCATCGGAAAAAAGCTCTCCGACAAATACCGCTTTGCCGAAGCCGCGACCTACCAGCGGCGGGCGCGCGAGTCCGATCCGGGCTACTTGCCGGCGATGGCGCAACTGGCGAGCGATCTCCTCCGTCTCGGTGATGAAGCCGAGGGCTGGGCGCTGGCGCGGGCGGTGCACGAAAAGGACGACTACGATGTCGGCGCGTTCAATCTCGTGACGCTGCAGGACACGATGGCCAAATACGCGACGCTCACGACGGAGGATTTTGTCGTGCGGATGGCGGCGAAGGAGGCGGCGGTGTATGGACCGCGCGTGCTCGAACTCCTCACGAAGGCGAAGCGCACGCTGGCGACGAAATACGAAATCGATCTCGCGAAGCCGACCTACATCGAGATTTTCGCGGACCAGAAAGATTTTGCGGTGCGGACATTTGGAATGCCGGACGTGGCGGGATTTTTGGGCGTGTGTTTCGGTCGAGTAGTGACCGCGAACAGCCCGGCGGCACACGGCGGCAATCCCACGAATTGGGAGGCGGTGCTGTGGCATGAGTTTTGTCACGTCGTGACGCTCCAGCTCACGAAAAACAAGATGCCGCGCTGGCTCAGCGAAGGCATTTCGGTTTACGAGGAACGTCAGGCGAGCCGCGCGTGGGGCATGCGGATCGATCCGGCCTATCGGCAGATGATTCTGGGCAAAGACTTGGTGCCGGTGGGAAAACTCAGCGCGGCCTTTCTTTCGCCGAAGACGCCGCGGCATCTCCAGTTCGCCTACTTGCAGTCGTCGCTCGTGGTCGAGTTCATCATCACGCGTCACGGCATCGACAAGCTGCGCGGCGTGCTGCGCGATCTGCGGGCAGGCGTGGAGATCAATGCAGCGCTCGCAAAGAACGTCGCACCACTCGATGAGTTGGAAAAAGAGTTTGCCGCGTATGCGAAGGAAAGCGCGGAGCGGTTGGCGCCCAAGTTGAACTTTGTGGAGCCGCCGGCCGAACTGCTCGCGCCGACGGCGGCCGCCGAGGTGGCGGCGTGGCAAAAGCTGCACCCGGACAATTACTGGATGATGACCACGCGGGCGCGGAAACTCACCGAGGAGAAAAAGTGGGCCGAGGCGCGCGAAGTGCTTGAGAAGATCATCGCGGCGTATCCCACGGCGAAAGGCGCGGAGACGCCCTATCGGCCGCTCGCGAAGGTCTTGCGCGAACTCGGGGACAAGCCGGCCGAGCGCACCGCACTGGAAACGTGGGCCACGCTCGACGACGAAGCGGTGGACGCCTACCTCCGGCTGATGGAGCTGGCGACGGAAACGAAGGATTGGCCGAGTGTGCGTCGCAACGCAGAGCGCTATCTCGGGGTGAATCCGCTGGTGGCTCCGCCGTGGCGTTTTCTCGCGCAAGCGAGCAGCGAACTTGGCGAGACACCGACGGCGATCACCGCGTGGCGCACGCTGCTGAAGCTTGAGGTGCCGGACCCGGCCGGGGCGCATTTCCAGCTCGCGAAACTCCTGCGGAAAAACGGCGAAACCGCCGAAGCGCGCTCGCAGGTGCTCCTCGCGCTCGAAGAGGCGCCGCGTTTTCGCGAGGCGCTCAAGGTCCTTGCCGAACTGAATCGCGCGAAGCCGGCGGCGGATGGAGGCGGTGGGAAATGAGGAAATTCGTGCCGCTCCTCTCGTTGTTTCTGGTGCTCGCCGGAATGGTCGCGGCGCAGCGCGGATTTGGCGGGCGCAGTCGGGGCTATGGTGGCTGGGGCGGCGGCGAGAGCCGAGTGCCGGACAGTGCGCGCACGGCGCGGGAAGTGGAGTCGCACTCGACCGGCACGCCGGAATGGAAGAACACGCGGAGCTTCGAGCGGGATGTGTTTACGTTCACCCGCGTGCGGCGATCCACGGGCAATTATGGTCGGGGTGGCTGGGCGACGGACACGCCCGACAGCGATTTGAATTTTTCCTATCGGCTCCAACAGATGACCTCGTTGAAGGTCGATCCCGACGGGCGCTACCTCTGGCTCACCGACAAGGATCTGCCGGAGTATCCGTTTATCTACATGGTGGAGCCGGGCTCGCTCGAGCTCACCGATCCGGAGATCGAGGCTTTGCGAAAATACCTGCTCAACGGCGGTTTTCTCATGCTCGACGATTTTTGGGGCGAACGGGAGTGGGCGGCCATGGCCGAGGTGATGAAACGCGTATTTCCGGACCGCTCGTTTACGGAACTCTCCCTCGATCACCCGCTCTACCACTGCGTGTTTGAAATCAAATCCAAGGGCCAGGTGCCCAACATCCGCCTCGGGGAGGAAAGCCAGTATGACGGCGTCACGTGGGAGCGGCCCGATGCCCGCGAGGTGCATCATCGGGTGATCTACGACGACAAGGGGCGCATGATGGTGATCGCCACCCACAACACCGACAATGGCGACGGCTGGGAGCGTGAGGGCGAGAATGCCTACTATTTCAAAAATTTTTCCGAGAAGATCGCGTATCCGCTCGGCATAAACATTATCTTCTACGCAATGACGCACTGACATGCCGTCGCGCCGAATTCACATTTTCCCCTGGGTCGCAGTCCTCGCGCTGGGTGCGGTCGTAGGCTTTGCCCAAAGTCGGAGCGGTCCGCGGCCGGGCGGGCAGAACGAGCCCAATCCTTTTGCGAATCCCCCTCCGGGCGGTTTCCCGATTCAGGACGAAGGCGGCAATCTAGTGCGCGGCGAAGGCAATATCCTCATCGACGAAAGCACCGTGCGCACGGCGCGCGAAGTCGCTTCGCACAGCACCGGCACGCCCGAATGGACGAACCGCCCGGGCTTCGAGAAGGACGTGTTTACGTTCGCACGCATTCTCTTCAAAGCGACGGGCAATCCCGGCCCGGTGGTGCGCGACTGGGGCCGCGGCCGACACCTCAATTGGTGGGTCGATTTTCCGGATGCCGATCTGAATTTTTCCTACCGCCTGCAGCAGCTTACGACGCTGCGGACCGATCCGGACGGACGCGTATTGCGGCTCAGCGACGCGGATCTCACCACGTTTCCGCTGATCATGATGGAGCACCCCGGCTATATCGGGCTCAACCCGAAGGAATTGGTCGCGCTGCGCAACTATCTCACCAATGGCGGTGCGCTTTTCGTGAGCGATTTTTGGAGCTCCCGTGAATGGGACGGTTTTGCGAACGAGATGAAACGCGTCCTGCCGGAGCGCGCGTGGACCGACCTCCCGATCGAGCATCCGATTTTCCACTGCGTCTTCGACCTCAAGGGCCCGATTCAGCACCTGCAAGTTCCAACGATGCAGTTCTGGAACACCGATCACAATTGGAACAATCCCAACTCGCCCCGCCTCCAGCGCGTGGACCGCGGTCCCGGTTCGGAGAAGGTGAGCTTCCGCGCGTTGCTCGACGACAAGGGCCGGATCATGGTGCTCGCGATCCACAACAGCGATGTCCCCGACGGTTGGGAGCGCGAAGGCGAGGACGACCGCTACTTCCGCACGTTTTCCGAAAAGATCTCCTATCCTCTCGGCGTAAATATCGTCTTTTACCTGATGACCCACTGAAATGAGCAACGCGATCCCCCCCGAACTGCCTCCCGAATTGCCCGCCGCCCAGCCCGAAGTGACTCCGCCGGTCGCGCCTCCGCCCCCAGCACCTCCCGATGCGTTCGCGATCGAGCGCGAGACGGCCGAGAAACTTTTGTCGGGTCGCGCGCGCATCGAAGCCGAGCTCGCCAAAGTGATCGTTGGTCAACGCGAGGTGATCGAGCAGATCATGCTCGCGCTGCTCGCCGGCGGTCACTGCCTCATCACGGGAGCGCCGGGGCTTGCGAAGACGCTGCTCGTGAAGTCGATCGCGCAGGTGTTTCACCTCGAATTTCGCCGCATTCAGTTCACGCCCGATTTGATGCCGGCGGACATCACCGGCACCGAGATTTTGCAGGACGGCGAAGGTGGGCGGAAGCTGACCTTCGTGCCCGGCCCGGTGTTCGGAAACATGATCCTCGCCGACGAAATCAACCGCACGCCGCCGAAGACGCAGGCCGCGTTGCTCGAGGCGATGCAGGAGCACCAAGTGACGGCGGCGGGTGTGCGCCACGCGTTGGCGGAACCGTTTTTCGTGCTCGCCACGCAGAATCCGATCGAGATGGAAGGCACGTATCCGTTGCCCGAGGCGCAGCTCGACCGCTTCATGTTCAATGTGGTCATGGACTACTTGCCCGAGGCGGACGAAGTGCGCGTTGTCCAGCAGACGACCGCGGGCCGCCCCGCGCCGATTGAGGCACTGTTTACCGGCGAAGACGTGCTGCGTTTCCATGGACTGGTGCGCAAAGTTCCGATCGCCGAGGAGATGATCCGCTACGCGGTGCAGTTGGCGTCGGCCTCGCGTCCGCACCAACCGAATACCCCGACTTTTGTGAACGAATGGGTGAGCTGGGGCGCTGGCACGCGTGCGGGACAATTCCTTGTGCTCGGAGCCAAAGCCCGCGCGCTGATCCAAGGTCGCGCGCATGTGACCGTGGAAGATATTCAGGCGTTGGCCGCTCCCACGCTGCGCCACCGCATTCTCCTCAACTACCGCGCCGAAGCCGAAGGCGTGCGCGTCGAGGACGTGATCAAACGTCTCGTCGCGGGCATCAAGCCGCCGGTCAGCGCGTAAGACTCATGGCCGTCGCCCAAACCTCTACTTCGCTGCCGTCCGCGAAGTTCATCGACGCGCAGGCGTTGATGAGCATCCGCAGTCTCGAGCTGCGGGCGCGTGCGGTCGTGGAGGGGTTTTGGAGCGGCATGCACCGCAGTCCCTATCACGGTTTTTCAGTCGAGTTTACGGAGTATCGGCAATACACGCCGGGCGACGATCCGCGTTACCTGGACTGGCGGGTCGTGGCGCGCAGCGACCGCTACTTCATCAAGAAATACGAGGACGAAACCAATCTCCGCTGTCACCTGCTCGTCGACCAAAGCCGCTCGATGAACTACGGCTCGCGCGGTCACACGAAGGCTGCCTACGCCGCGACGTTGGCCGCGACGTTGGCGTATTTTCTCCATATGCAGGGCGACGCGACGGGGCTGATGACCTTTGATGAAAAGGTGCGCGAGTATCTACCTGCGCGACATCGGGCCGGGCACCTGCGCCAACTCATGCACGCGCTTGAGCGCCCCGCTGAGGGATTGACGACGGATCTCGCGGCGCCGTTGGAACGCATCTCCGCACTCATCCGTCGCCGCGCGATGGTGGCGCTCGTCTCCGATTTTCTCGCGCCCATCGATCAGCTCGAACGGAAGCTCGTGGCGCTCGGCGCGTGCGGCCACGAAGTCAGCGTGTTTCAAGTGCTCGATCCGGCGGAACGGACGCTCGGATTGGAGCAACCGGCGGTGTTTGAAGATGCCGAGACGGGGCGCACGCTTTACCTCGACCCGGCGAGTGCGCGGGCTGGCTACGTGAAAAAATTGGAAGAGCACTGTGAGGCGCTGCGGGCGATGTGTCGGAAGCTGGGTATCAGTTATCACTTGCTGCCGACCGATCAGCCGCTGGAGACGGCACTATTTGGATTTTTGCAGGACCGTATGAAACGTGGACGGCAATTCCGTCCGGCATTTCGCGGATCGAACGCGGGAGGGGCCTCATGAATTTTCTCACGCCGCTCTTCCTGATCGGTGGCCTCGCGATCGCGGGTCCGATCATTTTTCACCTCATCAAACGCACGACGCGGGAGCGCACGCTCTTCAGTTCGCTGATGTTTTTGGTGCCCACGCCGCCGCGGCTTTCGAAGCGCAGCCGCTTGGAGCATTGGCTGCTGTTGCTGTTGCGGTGCCTCGCGCTCGGTCTGCTCGCGCTGGGGTTTTCGCGGCCGTTTTTGAAACAGACGCCGCTCGACGATCCCACGGCGGTGCCGCCGAAGCGCATCGTCGTGCTCGTCGATGTGAGCGCGAGTATGCGGCGTGCGGGTGTTTGGCAGGCGGCGAAGGAGCGCGTCGAAGCGACGCTCGGGAAAATCTCGGCCGTCGATCAAGTGGCGATCTACACATTCGACCGCGCGGCAAAGCCGCTGGTGGGTTTCGACGAGTGGAACCGCACGGGCGCATCGGACCGCGTTCCGTTGGTCAAGGCACGCTTTGCGAACGTCACGCCGGGCTGGGCCGGCACGCAGCTGGGCACGGCGTTGATCACGGCCGCCGAAGCGCTCGCAGAGAACGATGGCAAACAACTCCCAGGGCCGCGCGAAGTGGTTTTGGTGAGCGATCTCCAAGCGGGTAGCCGGCTGGATGCGTTGCAGGCTTACGAATGGCCGAAGGGTGTCGGCCTCGTGCTTGAGGCCGTTAAGGCGCGCGGTGTCACGAATGCGGGCCTGCAATTTGTCGCTGACAGCGCCGAGGTCAGCCGCGCGGCTGACACGGCGCTGCGGGTGCGCGTGACGAATTCGACGGATGCGAAACGCGAGCAGTTCAAGATCGGCTGGTCGCGGCCGGAGGCCAACGGCGAGATCATCGGTGCGGCGATCAATGCCTACGTCCCGCCGGGCCAGAGCCGGATCATCGCGGTGCCGATCCAGAAAAATGCGACCGGACTCGATCGCATCGTGCTGAAAGGCGACGACGACGATTTTGACAACACGGTCTATGTGATTCCTCCCGCGCAGCAGAAACTGAATGTGCTGTGGCTCGGCGGCGAGGCGGCGGACGACACGAAGCAGCCGCTGTTCTTTCTGCGTCGCGCGCTTTCGGACACGCCGCGCCTCGCGATGAGCGTGACGGCGCGTGCGGCGACGGCGCCGCTGATGCCCGACGTGGTGAAGTCGGCGAGTATGATTTTCGTAAGCGAGGGGCTGCCGGAGTCTTCGATTTCAGCGCTACGCGCCGAAATCATGGCCGGAAAATCCGTGACGGTGGTGGCAAAATCCCCGCTTGTGGCAGGCACGATTGCGGGGTTGTTGGGCCGCAGCATCGGCGATGTGAAGGTGGATGAGATCAAGCCTGCTAACTACGCGATGCTGGCGGAGATCGATTTTAAGCATCCGCTGTTCGCCCCGTTTGCCGATCCGCGCTTCAGTGATTTTACCAAGATTCACGTATGGAAATACCGGAAACTCGACGCGGCGACGTGGCCAGATGCGCGCGTGCTGGCTCGGCTCGACAGTGGGGATCCGGCGATTGTCGAAGTGCCGCTTGGCAAAGGACGTCTCGTGGTGCTGGCCACCGGCTGGCAGCCGGACGACAGCCAGCTCGCGGTTTCCTCGAAATTTGTGCCGCTGCTCTGGTCGCTGCTGGAACTCGGCGGAGGCATTTCGACTGCGCCGGCGCAGTGGCTCGTGGGCGACAAGGCGTCGCTCCCGGAAGGCGCGGCCGACAAAGAGATCGCGTTTACGCAGCCCGGCATGATCGAGGTGAAAGCCGGAGAGCGCACGGTGCGGTTTGCCGTGAACCTTGACTCGAACGAGAGCCGCACGGCGCCGTTGGGCGCTGACGAACTGGAGAAGCTCGGCGTGCCGGTCAGCCAGCCTGCCGTGAAAGCAACGCCGACGGGTGACAGCAAAGTGGTGTTGCAGGGCATCGAGGCGGAGAGCCGCCAGAAACTCTGGCGTTGGTTTATCGCGGCGACGCTCGCCGTGTTGTTGGTGGAGTCGGCGCTCGCCGGCTGGACGGCGCGCAAAGAAAATTCGAAGCAGACGGAGACCGCGACATGAACAACGATTTCCTCAAAACCAAACTGCGGCGGGTGATCCGCCGTCACCAGTGGCTCGGTCTGTGGCGCAAGCTGGCGGCGTGGTGGCTGTTCGCCGCGTTGGCAGGGCTGGCGCTCGTGTGGGTGCAGCGCGAGGCGGGCTGGGTTTCGCCGTTTGCGTTTCCGGTGTTCGCGGCCGTCGCGGCAGCGGTGGCGGCGGGCATCGTGATCAAACATTTTGAAAAGGCGCCGGACTTCCGGTGGGCGGCTCAGAAAATCGAGGCGGCGCATCCGGAGTTGAAGGGGCTTTTGCTGACGGCGGTGCAGCAGAATCTCGCGCCGGGCGCGGAGCCGGGCTATCTGCAACACCGGGTGTTGCAGGAGGCGACGGCGCGCAGCCAAGAGCAGGATTGGCGGCGGGTGATTCCGACTTCACGGCTCGTGATGACGCAAGTCGTGCACGTCGTGGCGGTGCTGTGCTTTGCCTACGCGCTCGCAAACATCCGCGTGGTGGGGCCGGCGCAGAAGGCCGAGCCGGTGTGGCTTGGAGCCGACGGCATTGCGGTGACGCCCGGCGATGCGAGCATCGAGCGCGGCGAGAGTTTGGTGGTGCTGGCGCGTTTTGGTCGGTCGCTGCCGCCGACGGTGACCATGGTGGTGAGCGAGCCGAATGTGGCGGCGCGAACGATTCCGCTGGTGAAGAGCCTCGCCGACCCGGTGTTCGGCGGCAGCATTCCGGAAGTTTCCGCCGATTTTACCTACCATCTCGAGTATCGCGGCGAGAAGACGCGCGAGTTCAAAGTGTCGGTGTTTGAGCACCCGCGCCTCGTGCGGGCCGATGCGGACCTGACGTTTCCCGACTACACAAAACTGCCGCCGAAACGCGTCGAGGAGACGCGGCGCGTGAGTGCGGTCGAGGGCACGAAGTTGGACTACTCGCTTTCGCTCAACAAACCCGTGTCCTCGGCCCAGCTCGTCGCGCGCGATGCGAAAAAGACCGTCGTGCCGCTCACCGTGACGCCGGGCAAAGCCGTGGCGACGCTGCCGGGCTTCGTGCTCGCGAAGTCGGCGACCTATGATCTGAAGCTTGTCGATGCGGACGGTCGCGCAAACAAGACCACCTCGTCGTTCGTGATCGACGTGCAACCGAATCGCCCGCCGGAGATGCGGCTGGCGTTGCCGCGCGGCGACGTGCGGCCGTCGGCGTTGGAGGAAATCGCGTTTGAAGGCACGGTGTTCGACGATTTCGGGTCACCGGCCTACGGCATCGCCTACGAGCTGTCGGGTGCGGAGAAGAAATACATCGAGCTCGGCAAGAACACGGGAGCGAAGGAGAAGAAGCCGTTTTCGTTTATGTTGAAGCTGGAGGATATCGGCGCAAAGCCCGACGACCTTGTTTCGTGGCACGCGTGGGCCGACGACATCGGGCCTGACGGCCAGGTGCGTCGGACGAGCAGCGATTTGTTTTTCGGCGAAGTGCGGCCCTTCGATGAAATTTTCCGCGAGAGCCAGGGTATGGATTCCGAGGAACAGGACGGAAAGCAGAAGCAGGGCGGCAACCAGGCCCGCAAGCTCGTCGATCTCCAAAAGCAGATCATCAACGCGACTTGGCGTCTCCAACGCGAAGGCACGACGCCGAAATACGCCGCCGATGTGAAGGTCGTGATCGAGTCGCAACAGCAGGCGCTCGCGCAGGCCGAGGAAGCCATGGAGGAAGCGCGCTCACCGCGTGCGCAAGCGGCGTTTGCGACCGCGACGGCCGAGATGAAAAAGGCGATCGACGCGCTCAAGAAGGCGACGACGTCGCCGACGCCGCTCGCGCAGGCGCTGCCGGCCGAGCAGGCGGCGTATCAGGCGTTGCTGAAACTACAGTCCCGCGAAACGAACGTCACCAAGTCCGGCAAAGGTGGTGGCGGGGGCGGCGGTCAGCAGAATCAACGGCAGATCGACCAACTGGACCTCACGCAGGCGGAGAACCGTTACGAGACGCAGCGTCAGGCGAAGGCTCCGCAAAACGCCGAGCTCAAGGAGCAGTTGCAGGTGATGAACCGCCTGCAGGAGTTGGCCCGCCGTCAGCAGGACTTGAACGAGCGGTTGAAGGAGCTGCAGGCCTCGTTGCAGGAAGCGAAGACCGAAAAAGAGCGCGAGGAACTCAAACGCCGGCTCAAGCGCTTGCAGGAAGAGCAACAGCAGATGCTCGCCGATGTGGACGAGATGCGGCAGCGCATGGACCGGCCGGAAAATCAGTCGCGCATGGCCGACGAGAAGCAGCAGCTGGATAAGACCCGCGACGACATCCAGAAGGCGGCGGACGCAGCCGAGAAGGGTTCAGTAGCCCAGGCGCTCGCTTCGGGCACCCGCGCCCAGCGCCAGCTCCAACAACTCCGCGAAGAGATGCGCAAACAGAACTCGAGCCAGTTTGCCGAAGACATGCGGGACATGCGGCAGGAAGCGCGCGATCTCGCGCGTGATCAGGAGAAAATCAGCCAGCAACTGGAGAATCTCGGCGGCAAACAGCAGCGGAAATCGCTCGCCGATACGACGGACCGCAAGGCGCTGCTCGAGCAGATGGAACAGCAGAAAGAGCGAATGACGAAGTTTACCGAGCGCGCCCAGCAGGTCTCCGAGCAGGCGGAAAACGCCGAGCCGTTGCTCTCGCGTCAGCTCTACGACAGTGTGCGCAAGCTGAGCCAGGAAGACGCGAATGCCGTGAAGGAGCAGAAACAGGAGTTGCTCCGAGAGGGCATGCTCTCTCGCGAAATGCTCGACCGCCTGAACAAGAACGCAGAGCGCGAAGGCAGCGGCAAAACGCTGGATCTCGCGAAGGACATGTTGAACGAAGGCTTTATGCCGCAGGCCGGGAATGCCGGCCGGCGCGCGCGCGCGGCGACCGAAGAACTCCGGCGCGGTGTCGAACGCGCGGCCGACAGCGTGCTCGGCGACGACGCGGAGCAGCTCAAACTCGCCCAGTCAGAACTCGACAAACTCACTGACGAACTCACGCGTGAAATCGCGGAGGCGCAGGGACAGGAACAAAAAAGCGCGTCTCAGCCCGGCGGCAAAGCTGGAGAACGCGGGCAGCGCCAAGCAGGCATGCAGCCCGGGCGCGAACCCGGTCAACCCGGGCAAAGCGGCGAACAGGGCCAAGAGCCCGGCGCGGACGGACAACAGCCGGGACAACAACCGGGTGATAAACCCGGCCAAGGCGGCCGCTCGGTCGCGAGTAACGGACAACCCGGTCAACAGCCCGGACAGGGGCAGCAACCTGGCCAAGGCCAGCAACCCGGAGAGGGCCAACAGCCGGGACAGGCCGGCGGCGCGGGAGGTCAGGGCGGTCAGCAGGCCAATGCCGGTGATAATCCGAATTCTCCCGAGGCGGCGCCCGGTCGGGGTGGGCGCGGTCAACCGGGTCAGCAGCGGCAAGGCAGTCGCTTGGCCGGTGGTGGTCGCAACGATCAACGCGGCGGTGGCGAGCGCGGCGGGCTCGATCTCAACGACATTCTTAACGGCGGGGCCAACGACGGCGGCGACGAGCGCATCGGGCGCGGTGGCGATATGGGCGGCATGTATCGTGGCGGGCCGTTTGTCGGAAATAACTTTGCGCCTTGGAACGAACGGCTGCGCGAAGTGGAACAGTTGCTCGACTCGCCGGATCTGCGTAACGCGGTCGCGACGGCGCGCGAGCGCGCGCGTCTGCTCCGCCGCGATATGCAGCAGGACCGCAAGAAGCCCGATTGGGCGGTGGTGCAGCTCCAAATTTTGAAACCGCTCGTGGAAGTGCGGGCGCGGGTGGCGGAAGAACTGTCGCGACGTGACTCGCGTGAGTCATTGGCGCCGATCGACCGAGATCCGGTGCCGACGCGTTACGCGGAATCGGTGCGCCGGTATTATGAGGAACTGGGCAAGGACAAGCCGGAGACTCCGTTGAAATGATGCCGTTGGCTGAACTCACCTTCTCGGGCTGGAATTGGCTGGTGCCCGCCCTCGCGTTTGTCGGCGTGGCCGCGGCCGTATTGGCGTGGAGCTACCGGGCGGCGGCGGCGCAACCGCTCCGTGGCGTTTGCCTCGCGCTGAAGGTCACGGGCATCATCGCGCTGGCGCTGTGCCTGCTGGAGCCGCTCTGGCTCGGCCAACGCGCGCGGCCCGGTGCCAATTTGTTCGCGGTCGTCGCGGACAACAGTGCGGGTTTGCAGATTCATGATCGTGGGGATGCGAAGAGCCGCGGAGAGGCGTTGCGAGCGTTGGTCGATCCGAGCGTCGCCGGCTGGCAGAGCGCGTTGGCGGAAACCTTCGAGCTGCGGCGCTATGTATTCGATGCGCGGTTGCAGGCGACCAACGATTTTCACGAGCTGACGTTCGACGGACGCTCGACGGCGCTCGGTTCGGCGATGCGCACGCTCACGGAACGTGTTCAGGGCCGGCCGCTCGCGGGTGTGTTGCTGCTCACGGATGGCAACGCGACCGATCTGCCGGGCGGAGTGCTGCCGGATACGAAGGGACTGCCGCCGATTTACCCGGTCGTGATCGGAAAACGCGACGCGGTGCGCGACATCTCCGTGCAGCAAGTCCACGTGAGCCAGAGCGCGTTCGAAGATGCGCCGGTGGCGGTGCAGGCGGACGTGGCGTCAGCAGGCTATCGCGGCCAATCCGTGGTCGCGCGTCTGGTGGACCGCGCCGGCAAGACGGTGCAGGAGCAAACCGGTGAAGCCCGCGGCGACGGCGAAGCGGTGGCGTTTCGTTTTCAACTGAAGCCGGAGCAACCCGGACTGTCGTTTTACCAAGTGCGGGTCGGGACGCGGGACGAAATGTCGGCGCCCGCTGCGGAGCCAGTGACCCCGGCTTCGGCCGCAAAGGGAGCGCCCGCTGCTGCGGCGAACGTGCCGGCGGTAGCGGGTCCAAAGACCGAGGAGGCGACGCTCGCCAACAATACACGCGTGATTGCGGTGGACCGCGGGCAGGGTCCGTTCCGGATTTTGTATGTGTCGGGCCGCGCGAACTGGGAGTTCAAGTTCCTCAACCGAGCGCTGCAGGAGGACACGCAGGTGCAGCTCGTCGGGCTCATCCGTATGGCGAAGCGCGAGCCGAAATTCGATTTTCGCGGACGCTCGGGCGAGACCAGCAATCCGCTCTTCCGCGGCTTCGGCAGCCAGGCGCCCGAGGAAGTGCAGGGTTACGATCAGCCCGTGCTCGTGCGTCTGAACACCCGCGACGAAATGGAACTGCGGGCGGGTTTTCCGCGGACGCCCGAGGACCTCTTCGGCTATCACGCGGTGATCCTCGACGATCTGGAGGCGGAATTTTTTGCGCCGGAGCAGGCGATGCTGCTGCAAAAATTCGTGTCCGAGCGCGGCGGCGGGTTTCTGATGCTCGGTGGCATGGAGAGTTTTCAGGAGGGCAACTATGCGCGCACGCCGATTGGCGACATGCTGCCGGTTTACCTCGACCGCGACGCCTCGGCGGCGACGCCGGGCGGTCCGGTGCAGCTCGATTTGGCCAAGGAAGGCTGGCTCCAAGCGTGGGCGCGGCTCCGTGACAACGAGGGCGATGAGCGCTCCCGGCTCGACGCGATGCGGGCTTTCGATGTCTTGAATCGGGTGCGCGCGCTCAAGCCCGGCGCAAGCGTCATCGCCACGGTGCGCGATGAAAAAGGCGAACAAATGCCGGCGCTGGCGGTGCAACGTTTCGGTCGCGGCCGCACGGCGGCGCTAACCATCGGCGACCTTTGGAAATGGGGCATGAAGGACGCGGCGTCGCGTCTGGATATGGAAAAAGCCTGGCGGCAACTCGCGCGTTGGCTCGTCGCAGATGTGCCGAATCGCGTGGACTGCACGGTGGAGCCAATGGTGGCCGATGCGAACGGTGCGATGCGCGTGCAGGTGCGGGTGCGTGACGAAAAGTTTCAACCGGTCGACGACGCGGCGGTCACCATCGAGGTGCAACCGGTAGTGTTTGGCGGAGCGACAGGAGCGGCGCCTGCCGCGATCCGGCTCGAAGCCGAGCCCACGCTTAGCGAGCCCGGGCTCTATCAGGCGACCTACGTGCCGCGGCAGACGGGCGGCTATCAGGTCACCGCGACGGTAAAGAACCCGGCGGGCGCCGACCTCGGTCGCGCGACGGCCGGCTGGAGCACGGACCTCGCCGCCGAAGAATTTCGGTCGCTCGCGCCGAATGTGGCGCTTTTGGAAGAACTCGCTCGTAAAACGGGCGGGGAAGTGATCGCCGCGGCTGATCTGGAGAAATTTGCGAAGCGGCTGCCGCAGCTGCGCGCGCCGGTGATGGAAACGTGGTCGTATCCGGCTTGGCACACGCCGCTGATGTTCGCGTTTGCGCTGGGCTGTTTGTTGACGGAATGGGGTCTGCGCCGCTGGAAAGGTATGCCATGAAGCTCCGCATCCTCATCGGAATTTTAATTTTCGCGGCGACGCGATTGCTCGCGGCCGAGCGTGCGACGGTTGTCGTGGTGGTCGGCGCGCCCGGCGAAGACGAATATGCGACCGTGTTTGGGCAGCAGATCGAAGCTTGGAAAAAAGTGACGGCACAGGCCGCGGCGAAATCGATTGTGATCGGGGGGCAGCCGACGGGCGCGGCGATGGATCGCGACCAGTTGAAACAACAACTCGAAGCGGAGTCGAAAGACGGGGCAGGGGAGTTGTGGCTCGTGCTGATCGGCCACGGCACCTTCGACGGCAAAGAGGCGAAGTTCAATTTGCGCGGCCTGGATCTCACGGCGACCGACCTCGTGGAATGGTTAAAGCCCTTCAAACGCCCCCTCGCGCTCGTTGCGACGGCTTCGGCGAGTGCGCCATTCCTCGTGAAACTCGCGGCACCGGGTCGCGTGGTCGTGAGCGCAACGCGCAGCGGCAACGAGCAAAACTACGCGCGCTTCGGGAAGTTTTTCGCGGAGGCGATTGCCGATCCAAAGAGCGACCTCGACAAGGACGGTCAGGTGTCGCTCCTCGAGGCGTTTCTGAGCGGGTCGCAGCGGACGGCGGAGTTTTACAAAACGGAGGGCCGGCTCGCCACGGAACATGCGTTGCTCGATGACAACGGCGACGGGCTGGGAACGCCGGCGGATTGGTTTCGCGGCGTGCGTGCGACGAAACGGGCTCGCGACGGCGCTTCGCTTGATGGTATTCGCGCCCATCAGTTTCACCTCGTGCGCAGTCCGGCGGAGCAGCAGCTGTCGGATGACGCGCGGGCGCGCCGGGATGCGCTGGAGCTGAAGATTGCGAAACTGCGCGAAGCCAAGGCGAAGTTGCCGGAGGCGAAGTATTTTGAGGAACTGGAAAAGCTGCTCTTGGAGTTGGCGGCGGTTTACGAGGGCACGTGAGGCGGCTGGATGGGGCGGATTGAAATTGGGGCGTGACGCCATGGCGCGCGGGTTGCTTGAGTGCGCGCATGCTCACCCGATTCTCCGTCGCGCCTTTGCACACCATGACCCGTTTGCTCGCCGATGTGGCGATGGGGCGGACGGCTCCCGATCTCGTCATCACCGGCGCGCGGTTGCTTTCGACTTACACTGAACGCATCCACACCGGTCGCGAAATCTGGATCAAGGGCGGGCGCATCGCGACGGTTAAGCCGACTGGTGCCTATAAAAAATCAAAGCTCGCCGGAGCGAAACTCTACGATGCGCGGGGCGGAATTTTGGCGCCCGGCTTGGTCGATCCGCATGTGCACATCGAAAGCAGCATGATGACGGCGTGTGCGTTTGCCGAAGCGGCGCTGCTCAACGGCACGACGACGGTTTTTTGCGACAGCCATGAGATCGGCAACGTGTGTGATGTGGCCGGGATCGAGTGGATGCTCGAAGACGCGCGCCAGGCGCCGCTCTCGGTTTTCCTGACGGTGCCGAGCACGGTGCCGGCGACGAATGCGACCTTGGAGACCGCCGGCGGCGATCTCACGCCGGAGAAGATCGGGCGGATTTTCGACAAGTGGCCGGAGGCGGCCGCTTTGGGTGAAAAGATGGACTATGTGTCGGTCGCGCTCGGCGACGAGCGGAGTCACGGCGTGCTCGCCGAGGCGTTGAAGCGCGGTAAACCGGTTTGCGGGCACATCTACGGACGCGAGTTTGTGGCGGCCGGAGCGGCTAGCGGCATCACCGATACGCACGAGGCGATCGACCGGGAGATCGCGAACGACTTTCTGGAAAATGGCGTGTGGATTTTTCTGCGCGGCGGCAACCCGACCACGCCGTGGCATTCGCTGCCGCAGGCGATCAAGGCCGTGACCGAACTCGGCGCAAATCCGAAGCGCGTGTGCGTTTGCACGGACGATCGGGACGCGGACGATCTCTTTCTGTTCGGCATGGATTGGGTGGTGCGCCAGGCCGTCGCGGCCGGGCTGCCGACGACGACGGCGTGGAGCATGGGGTCGCTGCACCCGGCCACTCGCTATGGCATGGACGGGGATTTTGGGGGTCTTGCGCCCGCGCGCCGGGCCGACGTCGTGCTGTTGAACGATGGGCTCGAAGTGCAAAACACGTGGTATGGCGGCGAACTGGTCGTCGAGCGGCGCAAAATTACGCCGCTATTGGACCAGGCACTGAGCAAGCCCTATCGATACCCGCGCGCGGCCTACGCGACCATAAAGCTGCCCAAGAAAGTTACTCTCGTGCCCGCGCTGCCCAAGGAACCGGTCACGGCAAACGTGATTCGCGTCGTCCCTCCGGGGATTGTCACCGCGCACGACAAGGTCGCGCTCGCGCCGGCTGCGACCTGGGCGGAGCATCTCGCCAAGCAGGAGGTCTGTTTCCTCACGGTCGTGGAACGCCACGGAAAATCCGGTGGTGTCGGCTACGGGCTGCTGCGCGATTTCGGTCTGACCGATGGCGCGGTGGCGAGCAGCGTCGGGCACGATGCGCACAATATCGTGCTCGCGGGCACCAACGAACGGGACATGCAGCTGGCGTTGGCTACGGTGAAGAAAATGCGCGGCGGCGTCAGTGCAGTCCAAGGCGGTAAAGTGCTGGCCAGCGTCGCGTTGCCCATCGCCGGCTTGCTCTCCGACCAGCGTGCCCCGGTGGTCGCGAAGGAGACTACGGCCCTCAAGCGCGCTTGGAAGAAACTGGGCTGCAAAGTGCCCTATATGGGCTTCAACCTCCTGCCGCTCTCGGTGATTCCCGAGCTGCGGCTGACCGACAAGGGCCTGATCGACGTGCTGGGTATGCGGGTCGTCCCGTTGTTTGAGTCGAAGCCTGGAGTATGACGCGAATCGTGGCTGGATTGGAAATTTTCGCGTTGAGGTAGCGGTTGGCCCACGGGTTGCTTAGCCACTCCCGTGATTACCACCACCACACAAACCTCCCGCAAATTACTCGCGGCCTTGGCCGCCGTCGGCCTGTTGCCGGCGAACAGTTTGCTCGCGCAGTCCACTCCCGCCAAACCCGCGGGCGAAGTGCTGACGATGTCAAAGTTCGAAGTCAAAGACGTGCCGATCGATCTGCAGATTCTGCCGACCGCGCGCCCGTTTAACTCGGTCTTCGGCACCGACGACAACATCGTCGATGTGCCGCGCAATGTGACCATCATTTCCCGCCAACAGCTGACGGATATCGCGATCACGGACGTGCTCGATTTTTCGAAGCTCACCTCGAGCGCGTTTACGACGACGAATTTCGGCGCGCCCTCGAACGCGAGCATCCGCGGACAATCGTCCGACCTCTTCATCAACGGTGTGCGCGCCCGCATCACCAGCAACGGCAACGGCCTGCCGGTTGATTTTAACTCGGTTGAGTCTGTCAACATCGTGAAGGGCCCGGCGACGGCCGTCCAAGGTGCCTCGATGTATGTCGGCGGCTTCATCGATCTTATTTCCAAGCGGCCCTATTTTGACACGACCAAGGGTTCGGTGAGCTACACCATCGGTTCCTACGCCACCAACAAATGGACAATCGATGCGGGCGGACCGTTCTCGAAGGAACTCGCCTACCGTTTCAGCTACTCGGGAGAAGACACCAAGGGTTACTACACCGATGGTAAAAAGAAGACGCACTCGATCTACGGAGCCATCACGTGGCGGCCCACCCCGAACTACGAGTTGTTCCTAAACGCGCAGACATTCTTTGGTGTCTACACGGAAAATTGGGGCATCAACCGGGTGACCCAAGACCTGATCGACAACGGCAACTACGTCACGGGTATCAATATCAACAATGGCGCCACCGCCACGCCGTCTGATCCGCAGAATTCGAAATACATTCTCGGTGGCGGCAATACGATCGCTTGGGGCCCGACGGTGAAAATCAACCGCCACTCCCGTCTGCTCCGCCCAGGCAATCAATCGGACGGTATGGAGTTCAGCGTGCAGGCCATCCAGAGCGCCAAGATCAACACGGATCTCAACCTGAAGAATACCTCCTACCTGAGCCACACCGAGCGCAACACGCTCAGCACCTACTATTATTCGGAAGTGATCGATCCGTCGTGGTTCATGGAGAACCGCACTGAGTTCATTTTCGCGAAGAAGGACATCTCGTTCAACGCCGGTCTCGACCTCCGCTATCAGCGCACGAAGGCCTACGACGATTACTTCTTTGAGCCGGCCAACGCGTGGGACCTGACCAAGGACCACTCCTATATCAACGTCTACAACTCCATCGCGTTTGCCGCGAACCATGGCTTTCCGATTCCCGGCTGGCCCAATCGCTACGCCCAGCCCGGCCTGTTCAACGGTGACACCAACGATAGCCGCGGCACGACGGTCGGACCGTTTGTGCAGGGCACGTGGAAGGTGAACGAACAGCTCAATCTCGTCGGTGGTGTTCGCTACGATTACTTCAAGGCCAAGGTCCGCGAGCCGCTCCTTCCTCCGTATCAAGAAGCCGAAATTTCGGTCAAACTGCCCAACGTCAACGGCAGCGTGATCTACAAGTCGACGGCCAACTCGAGCATCTATTTCACCTATAACTTCAGCAAAAACACCTCCGGTGCGGTCGGCAACGGCGGCGGTATCACCGGCTGGAACGCGGCGGGCACCGGTCTCGACAAGGAGAGCTTCCAGCAGCCCAGCACTCTCTATGAGCTCGGCACGAAATACTCGCTCCTGAACAACAAAGTTTTCCTCAACTTCGCGATCTACGACCAGAAGCGCACGGCGAAGAGCACGAGCAGCACGGTGATCCAAACCTTCCGCTACAAGGGCTTCGAATCCGAGCTGAACTACCAGCCGAACAAGCACCTCTACGCCACCGTTTCCTACTCCTACATCGACGCGGAATCTTCGGCCGGTTTCCAATACGGACTCTTTGGCGGTGCGTCGGAAGTTCCTCCGGCGAACAAAAACGCCACGATCAATATCGGCACGGTTGCGAAGGTTTCCGGTCTCCCCTCGCACCTCTTCAACGGTCTCGTCTCCTACTCGTTCGACAACGGTTTCAGCGTGAATTCGAACATCGTCGTCACGGGCGAGATGAACAACAACTCGTCGGGCTCGCTGGTGATTCCGACCCAATACACCCTCGATGCCGGAATCGGTTACAAGATGAAGAAGTGGGATTACCGCGCTACGGTGCTCAACGTCACCAACGAGGAAAACTGGTCGCCGCCGAATGCCGTCTACGGCAACGGCTCGATCCTCGCGCTGCCGGGCACGCAGCTGCAGTTTACGGTGAAGTATAGTTTCTAAGGCGACGCGCCATACGTCGCCTTGACCGGACGGCCGCCTCCCTCGGGAGGCGGCTTTTTTTGTGGGCGCCGCCGGCAGGCGGTGGCCTGATACGTGCTAAATCTAGCGCAACCGCATGGAAATCTTGCCCCCTCCCGCGTCGCCCGAAAAGCCGGCCCACATCGTCTACGGCCTCGAAGACAACATCCCGTTGGGCACGAGTGTGCTGGTCGGCTTGCAGCACGTCTCGGCGATGGTCGTCGGCACGATCACACCGCCGCTCATCTTG
>CALRZR010000048.1:0-36382 GCA_943372705.1 Opitutus sp. GAS368
CGCGCGGCGACATCGTAGGGGCCGAGCTTGGGATTTTTTTCGTCGGTGATTTCGCTGAAGTAGAGAAACGACGGCGAACAGAGGATCATCTTCAGCGTATCGAGAGCGGCCTGACGTGGCGTCGCCTGCTCGGCGATGCGCCGGTCGTAGATTTTGCGAATGGCGGTGCGGTCCGCCGACGTCAGCGGGCGGCGATACGCGCGGGTGGCGAAGGCGTAGAGCTGATCGAGCGCCTGCTTTGCCTGAAAGCCGCGCTCGCCGAACACGGCGATTTCTTCGCGGCTGCCGCCGGGTTCGGCGACGGGTCCGGCGACCTTGATCTCGCCGATGCGAATGTGCGGGAGTTTGCCCTCGCGCAGGAGATGAGTGCGGCTGACGCCGGCGCCGGCGAACTTGCCCTTAAAGTCTTCCGCATAGCGCTTGTTGACTTGGAGAACGGAGGCGCGCGACTCGTAGGGGCCGTTGGGGAAGATAAAACGGGGTGTCTGCCCGGCCTCGAGCCAGACGCGGAATTTCAGCCAAGTCGGTTGGTCGTCGGGCACGGTCGCCTGCGCGAGGAGCGGCTCGATGGCCTGCGGGTAATGGATGTGGTTCTTGGTGGCGTCGCCGGGCACGATCCCGAGCAAAAACGGTTCGGAGAAATCGATGCCGAAGATCGCGGGATCGTAGTGGGTATCGCGGTGCATCGCCTGCGCGAGCACCTCGATGTCGTAGAGTCCGGAGACGGGCACGCCCTTGAGAAAATCCTCGATGTGGCCGTAGCCACCCTGGCGCGTATCGGTGTTGGGCTGCTCGTAGAGGCAAAGAAACTTGAAATTGAAGGCGGCCTTGTGCGGACCCTGCAGCTCCTCGTATTGGACAAAATTTCCGGTGAAGTGCCACGACTGCGGCGGCGTGTCGGGGCGGCCGAGGCGGGTCTCGACGAGGCGGTTGGCGGATTGGAAGTATTGATCGATCAGGAACCCGGAGGTGACGAGCGACTTGCCGATGGTGTCGATGTGTTCGCTGGCCTTTTCTTTCGGGAAATCGGCGGTGAGCCCGAGTGTATCGACGCGACGACCGAAGAGGGTCGCGAGCGTGTTTTCGTATTCACGGTTGGAGAGGCGCCGCATCACGGTGCGTGCGGTCGTGCTCTCGATTTTGCCGCGCGCAGACGCGATGCCTTCGCGGAGGACGCGGATGATGGCGAGGCGCTCGTCGTCGCTCGGTTGCGCCTTTTCTTTGGCGGGCGGCATTTCCCGCAGGGTGAGTTGATCGACGATGTCTTTGGCCGTGATGAGTGTCGCGACATCGGCGAGCGGCAGCTTGAAACCCTCGAAGTCGCGGTCGCCTTTCTGGGTCACGGTGTCGTGGCACTTCAGGCAGTATTTATCGAGAAACGGGGCGAGGGTTTTTTGCGCAGGGGAGTCCGCGGCAGAGGCAAGCGCCGCGGTGAGAACAAGGCCCAAGGCGAACGAGCAAGAGCGAAAAGCGCGCATCAGCATTTTAAAAACAACCAAAGACCACCACGGATAAACACGGATCTGAGGGGTTGAGCACGGTGCCGGTATTTTATCCGTGTCGATCACTGTCCATCCGTGGTTCCTAGCTGCACTTCTCCGGTTAAACTGACCGCCCGGTGCTATTGCCGAAGGAGTCGGTCTCGACGCCCATGCGTTGGGCGAGGTCGACATAGAGATTGCAGAGCGGAACTTTGTTGGGACCGGAGGACGGGATCTTTTTGAACTCGCCGTGCCGATAGCCGCCGCCCGCGAGGAGGATCGGGAGATCGGAGTTTTTGTGCGTGTTGGCGTCGCCGATGCCGCTGCCAAAAAGCACCGACGTCGAATCGAGCAGGGTGCGGTCGCCGTCATTCAACTTGCTGAGGCGGGCGACGAACTTGCCGAATTGTTCGACCTGGTAGGTCTCGAGCGTGATGAGGTGCTTGATTGCCGCTTGGTCGTTACCGTGGTGCGAGAGGCCGTGATAGGATTTGTCGATACCGAGGTCCTGTGGGAGGAAATCGCCGCCGATTTCCAGCGTGGCGATGCGGGTCGAATCCGTCTGCAGAGCCAGCGCGATCAACTCATAAAGCATGGGCAGGTCCTGGACCTTGTTCTTGTTTTCCGGGCGGTCGAAGGGCGGCTGCGGTTTCGGCAGGCTGGCCCAGCGCTGGCGGAGTTCGAGGCGTTTTTCGACGTCGCGAATCGAGGTGAAATATTCGTCGAGCTTGTCCTTGTCCTCGCGGTTGACGCGCTTCGCGAGGCGGTTCGCGTCCTCGAGTCCGGAATCGAGAATGGATGCCTGCAGCCGGTTTTCCTGATTGCGGCGGGTCTGGCGCTCGGGGGAGTCGCCGACGAAGAGGCGGTCGAACAATTCGGCCGGGCCGGTGATCGGGGGCACGCGCACGCCGGCTTTGGTCCACGCGATCTGGCAGCCGCCGTGAATGCCGCCCTCGGAGCCGACCGTGAGCGAAGGAAAACGCGTTTCGTGGCCGATTTTGTCGGCCATAAACTGATCGATGGTGACATTGCCCAGGGGGCGGGCCTGCGCCTCGGAGTTGAGCACGCCCGAGAGGAACGAGTGCACGGCGAAGTGGCCGCCTTTGATGCCGTGGTCGAGTCCGCGGTAAACCGTCAGGTGCTTGCGCACGTCCCAGAGCGGCTTGAGCAACGTGGTCTGTTCGTAGGCGGAGCCGGTGGTTTCGGGAAACAGATGTTTCACCTGATAGCCGAGAAGGTTACCGATCGCGACGAAGCGCCGCGCGCCGGCGCCGGCGCCCTTGGCGGTCTGCACCGCGGAGTTGCCACCCACCGCGCTGGCGAGCAGCGACGGGAGCGAGGGCAGGGCCAGACTCGCGCCGATAGAACTGAGGATGAAGCGGCGGCGGTTCATGGTGGGCATGGGCAAGAGCGGGACGGGGAGGAGGGAGTGGGCGTGGGGGCAGCACCGAGGGCCTGGAAACGGACTGCCGGGTGGCTGTCACCGGCAGACGCTCGGAGGCACGGATCGTTGCGCAGAAACTCAAGCCGGGGATGCGCGGGGGGCGAGGAAAAACCCGAAGCGCGCGATGCGTGATTGCGGAGGATCGGTCGGGGCACGCGAGCGAAAGGCGCGGGCTGGCTTTTGGCCGCGAGGTGTGCAGCTTCCGCGGCTGAATTTACGATGAATCCCCGATTTCTCACTCCCCGGGTTCGCGAAGCGCTGCGGCAGTTGGCGGCCGGGCCGCAGGACATGCGCGACGAAGCGCTGCTCCGGCAGATCAACGACGAGATGAAGAAATTGCCGGTGGAGGAAATCGCCTACGTGCGCGACCGCGTGCGGTTTTCGTGTCCGCCGTGCCCGATGGTGCAGGGCGTGGTGCTGATGTTGGATGGGTTGATCGAAGTGAAGAATTTGAAGTTATAGGGTGGAGGCTGAACGGCAGGAGCCTGTCACCGAGGGCACGGCACTCCGACACGGGGTTCATGGAAAAAGGGCGAAGGAGCCGATGGTCCGCGGTCGTGCCTTGCAGCGGGCTAGACACCTGCGGAGACGACGACTCCGGGGCTCCGGGAGGCCGGTTCTCCCGGCATGTTGGGAAGGGCGAGTGAACGGCGGAACTTCACGTGGCGCCGTCGAGTGATCTCCACCAGCGGACTCCATACGGCGTGGGTTAAGTTGTGTCGGATGAGGAAGTGCCAGAAGCGATTCGAACGTTTATAGAGATACGACATGGCGAGGTAGGGCAGCACCGCACTGGTGGCGGTGGGGCGGCGCCGCCAAATCGACGCGTCGGAAAAGAGGCGCTGATACAGCCAGCCGTAACCATGAGCCAGTTCCTCCGGCGTGAGGTGTTTAGGTTGAAACACGACGTGCCCGGTGTCGTAGCGACTCCAATCGCGGTGCAGGATGCGGCCCTCGCGTTCCAACTGCTGAAAGAGCGGCGTGCCAGGATAAGGCGTCAGAATGTGAAAGGTCGCGCACTCGAGTCGGTTCGCTTCGATCCATTGGGCGAGGGAGGCGAAGCAATCGCGCCGGTCCTCGTCGAAACCGAGGACGAAGCTGCCATTCACCTGAATGCCGTGGTCGTGGAGGAGTTCGACGCGGCGCGCGTAGTCGGCGGTCCGTGGCGTGCGTTTGCGGGCGTCCGCGAGATTTGTGTCGGACAATGACTCGAAGCCGATAAAAACGCCGGTGCATCCGCCGAGCGCCATCTCGCGCACCAGCGCCGGATCGTCGGTCACGTCGAGGGTCACGGCGGCGCTCCAGATTTTGTTGAGCGGACGCAGCGCCCGACAGAGTGCGCGCAGATAGTCGCGTTTGGCGCCGAGGTTGTTGTCGACGAACACTGCGTAGGGCTCGTCGTTTTCCGCGAACTCGCGGGCCACCTGCTCGGGTGTGCGCATCCGGTAGGGCATTTTCAAGCCATCGGTGGAGAGGTAGCAGAAGCCGCAGCGATTGTGGCAGCCGCGGGTGGCGATGAGGCTCGTCGAGGTAAGAAAGCTCCCGCGGGGCAGCAGCGAGCGGCGCGGCGGCGGCTCGGCACGATAGTCCGTTTCGTAGGTTGCGCTGTAGCGTGGGCGCAATCGCCCGGCGTCGACATCGCGCAGGATGGCGGGCCAGAGCTGGACGCCGTCTCCGATGGCGAGGGCATCGGCGTGAGGAGCCGCCTCGTCGGGGCAGGACAGGACGTGCAGTCCACCGAGCACGACGAGCGCGCCCCGCGCGCGATACCAAGCGGCGAGGGCGTAGGCGCGGCGGGCGAAGGTGAGATGCACGGTGATGCCGACCACTTGGGGCATTGGTTTGTGGGGAGGCGGGCCCTGGAGCAGGTTTTCATCCCAATACTGGAGTTGCCACTCGGGTGGCGTGGCGCCCGCGATGGTGGTGAGCGCGAGCGTCGGCGTGAGCACGTGTTTGCCGAAGCTGGCGTGCGGGTCTTTCGGATAAAAGGGATTCAACAACAGCGCATACCGCGGCGCGACGGGCATGCGCGGCACCGTGGGATCGAGTAAGGGCGGCGTCACCATCGCGGCAGGGACCCAGCGCGGCTTTAGAACAGTTTGAAACGGCTCCTCGGGGGAAATCGACGCGGTCTTCATTGCGCGCATTGTGCGCCTCAAGAGTGAAGCGAGGATGAAGCCGGCGAGAAATGCCGGTGAATTGCGCGGGTATGTGCAACCAGGTGACTGGTCGCGAGCGGAACAGCGGTGCGTGCCGCGGACCGGCACAATGGGTTTCGGCTCGCGGTGGCTGCGGTGGTGGCCGAAAGCTGCGGGAATGCCACATGTTCCCGGTTTGCGGAGTTGTTATGCGAAGGTGGGCCGGCTCGTTTATTTCGGACGGATGCTCGACAAGATCCGGTTGCACGCGGCGGGTCGACTCCCGGCCGAGTATCAGAAAAATCTCGGCGACTCGCAGGGGCCGGTGCTCGACGGGCGCTGCTGCCGGTTTCTCGGGGTGCGTTACGCGGATGTGCGCGAGCGGGTGTTGGCGGGCGAGTCGGACGAGGCGGTGCTCGCGTGGGCGCACCAGCACGGCACGCCGCGGAGCGACGAGGATTGCCATATGTGGAATCGTTTTCTGCTGAAACTCGGCTGGCGCGACGAACGCTCGGCGGTGCTGCCGCAGCGGATCCTTGACGCGGGCCTGACCGGCAAACCGATCGAGACGATCATCGATCACATCGAATACGACGAAGGTCGCGATCCGGTGGGCGCCAAAGCGTGGGAGGCGGTATGACGACGACTAAGGGAGATTCGGCGATTCGCACGGTGCAGGCTGATTTGGAGCGGACGGAGCACCAAGCGGCGGTGTTGGCGATGGTCGATGCGTATTCCCGCGATCCGATGGGCGATGGTGCGCCGCTGTCGACGGAGGCGCGCGCACGGCTCATTCCGGGATTGCGCCAACATCCGACGACACTGGTGTTTTTGGCGTATGATGGCGAAGCGCCGGTCGGGGTGGCGGTGTGTTTTCTGGGCTTTTCGACGTTTGCGGCGAAGCCGCTGGTGAACCTGCACGACGTGGCTGTCGTGCCGACGCATCGCGGGCGCGGCGTTGGGCGGGCCTTGCTGGCGGCGGTGGAAGCGAAGGCGCGCGAACTCGGCTGCTGCAAACTCACGCTCGAGGTCTTGGACAAGAACGAGCGGGCGTTGCGCACCTACACAGCGGCAGGTTTCAAGCGCTACGCGCTGCAACCAGGCGCGGGCGAGGCGATCTTTTTGACGAAGGCGCTCGGGTGATTCCGCGCGGGCGGTCCTTGCCAATGCGGCGGGTAGGCGGCCAAATGCCGGGCGCTCTCCCATGAACTCCTCTCTCGATATCGCTCCGGCCCGCAACGCTGCCATTTTGCGGGCGCAAACGCTGATGACCCCGGCGCTCGTGCCGTCGATTTCAACCGAGCTGTTGACGACGGCGGACGGTGAGTTGAACCGCGAGCTGCACCATTTTCTTTTCGATCCGCCGTCCAATCCCGCGCTGCTCAAGGGCAAGACGATCGCGATCTGTTGCACCAACGGTGTCGAGGAAGTCGAGATCACGGGGTCGATTCGTTGGCTCACCGAGCACGGTGCGACAGTGCAGGTCGTGTCGCCGCGGATCGGGGAATTTCATCCGACGCTGGGACTGCGTTTCCCGGCGCAATGTGCGACGCATGTGCTCGCGATCCGGCTCATGGAGAATGCCGGCTGGATTAGGATCGATCGCTACCTCGACGAGGCGAAGGTGGCGGACTACGACGCGTGTATTTTTCCGGGCGGGTGTTGGAACCCTGACGCGTTGAGAGCTGATCCGCAGGCGCAGGGCTTCGTCCGCGGGATGTGGGAAGCGGGCAAACCGACGTGCGCGATCTGCCATGGTCAATGGGTGATGGTGAGTGCGGGTATTCTGAAAGGGCGGAAGGCGACGGCAGTTTGGAATATCCACCCCGACCTCGCCAACGCCGGGGCCACGGTGCTCGACGAGCCCTGCGTGGTGGACGGAAATCTGATCACCGCGCGCTTCCCTTACGACCTTCCGCGCATGATCCGCGCCATGGTGAAACAGCTCGTGGGGTGAGGGACGCCGGAGCTGACGGTCGAAGCGCACCGGTCGGTCAGGCGAGTGCCGCAGGAAAAGCGGGTGCTCGGATTGGTGCGAAATGGGCGGACTGAAGTCCGCCCTACTCAAAACGGCGAGCGGGAAACCTGCAGCGAATCGCCCGGCATCAGGCGCGGGTCTTGCGAGGGGTTTTTCTGCGCGAGCTTCACGTCGATCGTGTAGGCGTTGTTTTCGCGGGAGAGGCGCACGGCATTTTCCTTGGCGTAGAGGCTGAAGCCGCCGGCGGCCTGAATCGCTTTGGCGACAGTGAGATCGGGCGTCCAGATGATGCGGCCGGGGCGTTGGACTTCGCCGCCGACGTAGATGAAACGCTCGGTCACACTGACCGAAACATCGACGACGGTGTAGATCTTTTTCGTAACGTAGGTTTCGCGGATGCGTTGGGAGAGTTCCGCGGTGCTAACGCCGGCGGCCGGGAGCACGCCGATGAAGGGGAGGCTGATCAGACCCTGTTCGTCGATCTGCACGGAATTCGTGCTCGGATCGGGCACGCCCTGGAGTGCGACGGTGAGGCTGTCGCCGGGCCGGAGCTGCGCCGTGGAGGAGGGGATGGGGATTTGCGGATTGGTGCCGGTGCCCGGGGCGACGGAGCCGCCGCTGGCGCAACCGGCCGAGAAGGCGAGGGTGGCGGCGAGGGCGAAAAGAGCGAGGCGCGCGGCGAAATTCATGCTGCGTGGTAGCTGGGCGAAAGTATTTGGCTTGGCAACTTCCACGTGGCGCCGGCTGCGTGGGAAAAGAAAAACGGCAGCCTCGAAAGGCTGCCGTTTAAATTTGCGGGATGCGAAAGGGACTCAGCGTTTGCCCTTGGTTTTCTTCTTGGGTTTTTCGTCTTCGTCCTCGTCGTCGCTGTCGTCGTCTTCTTTGTCTTCGTCCTCGTCGTCGTCATCCTCATCGTCGTCGTCGCCCTTCTTCTTCTCATCGTCGTCCTTGTCGGCGTCGGCGTCGTCTTCGTCCCACTTGAGGGATTCGTCGTTCTTGAGTTTCTCTTCCTCGGCTTCGTCGAGTTCCGGGAGATCGTCGTCCTCTTCGTCTTCGACGCCCTTGGCCGGGGCTTCCTCGTCGGCGTCGTAGCCGGCGGGCATGTAGTCGAGAATGGAGGTGAGCTCTTCGAAGGTGTGGACCGCTTTGCCCTGGATGAAGTGGCTGTTTTGATCTTCGCGGATCTCGTCCTCTACTTCATCGACGGAGAGCTTGGCCTCGAAGGCGAAAAGGTCGTTGAGCAGCTTCACGCGGCAACGGGTGAGGTGGTCGAGGAGGTCGGCGTAGGGGCCGTTTTCTTCGTCGAGCACATCGGCGAGCACGAAGAGTTTTTCCTCTGAATCGAAGAGCGAGTCCTTGACGCGCTTCAGGCGGACTTTGCCGTTGCCGAGATCCTTATCGATGCGGAAGCGGATAAACGCGGCCTCGAAAATGTCCTGATCGAAACCGTAATCGCGCAGCGGATCGACGAGGTCGACGAGGTGGGCGAGCTGGCGGGGATCGACGATGCTGAGCCCGTCCACATCCCATCGCACGGGGTCGCTGGTTTCCGCGACCCACCAATTGTGGTCGTCACCCAGACGAACGATGCACCAGTCGAGAGTGGAAATAGCTTTAGCCATGAGTCAGATGTGAATTTTGGCGCAGCGTGCGAGGGGAGGTTTAAAAAACAAGCACAAAAGCGGTCAGTTCGTGACAGCGCCGTTACGCGGGTGTTTCGCTATGGAAAATCTTGTGCGGTCGGGAGTTTGGTGCGCGCGACACTTGCCATTTTGGGGACGACTTTCAGGCTGCGGCGCATGGGGCATTTCTACGAAACATTGTTCCGGCCGGCATTTTTTTCGCTGGATTCCGAAAAGGCGCACGAGCGCGGCGTGCAGGCGATGGCGCTGCTCGCGGCGATGACACCGCTTTGCCGGGTTTTGGAGGCTTGGGCACGGCTGCCGGGCGCGCTGAAACCTGTGGAGGCGTTCGGGCTGAAGTTTCCCAATGCGGTCGGGCTCGCGGCGGGTTTCGACAAAAACGCCGAGGCTTGGCCGGCGGCGGCGGCGATGGGCTTTGGACACGTCGAGATCGGCACCGTGACGGCGCTCGCGCAGCCGGGAAATCCGAAGCCGCGGATGTTTCGCTATCCGGCGCAGGAAGCGGTGATCAACCGGATGGGCTTCAACAATGAAGGCGCCGCCGTCGTCGCGGCTCGTCTCGCCAAACAGCCCGGGACCGCCACGCGCCGCATCCCGCTCGGCATCAATCTCGGCAAATCCAAGGTGACGGACATCGAGAAAGCCGCCGAAGATTATCTGGCGAGCTTCGCACTGTTGGCGGACTTCGCGGATTATTTGGTGCTCAACGTATCGAGCCCCAACACGCCCGGTTTGCGACAGCTGCAGGACGAATCGCGTTTGCGGGAGCTGCTCGGCGCGGTGACGCGGGCGAATCGCGAGCGGGCGGATAAGCCGGGCAAACGGCGGGTGCCGGTGCTGCTGAAAATCGCGCCCGATCTGACTTGGCCGCAAATAGACGCTGCGCTCGGCGTGATCGCGGAGTTCGGTCTCGACGGCATTATTGCGACGAACACGACGCTCGCGCGGCCGGGATTTTTTGCGACGGTGAACGAGACGGGCGGATTGAGCGGCGCGCCACTGCGGCGGCGGTCGACGCAGATCATCAATTATATTGCGCGCACCACGGGCGGACGGTTGCCGATCGTGGGCGTCGGCGGAATCACGGATGCGGAAAGCGCCGGCGAAAAACTCGATGCGGGCGCGACGTTGGTGCAAGTTTACTCGGGAATGATCTATCGCGGACCGTTTTTTGCGGCGGAATTGGCGCGCGCACTCGCGGATCGGCAGCGAAAATAAACCGTGTTCAAAGGTGCGGCGGGTGCGGTCGCGAGGGGTTGAAGAAAAATTTCCGAGAGTTGCTTTTCAGGGCTGGACAACGCCAAACGGATTCCCCTTAGTCCGCCTTCCTCGCTTCCCAACTGCCCGGGTGGTGGAATTGGTAGACACACACGTTTGAGGGGCGTGTGCCGTAAGGCGTGCAGGTTCGAGTCCTGTCCCGGGCACCATTTTTCCTCTGAAAAATGGATTTTCGTCGAAGTGCGAAATGCGAGGATTCCCCTTCCGGTAACAGTGCGCGGATGGGTCAGGGGCTGAGGATTACCTTCATATACTTACCGCCGTCCTTGGCGCTGAGTTTGGTGAACCACGCGGCGCCGTCTTCGAGCGGGGCGACGGTTTCGATCATCGGCTTTACGTCGATAATACCGCGGGCAATCAAATCGAGGCAGAGCGGATACTCGCCGGCGCTGGAGCAGGTGCCGGTCACGGTGATTTCCTTGGTGACGACAGCTTGGAGGGGGAAGTCCTGGGTCTTTGGCGAGAGGTTGCCGACGAGCACGCAGCTGCCGCCCCGTTTGAGGACGGCGAGGGCGAGATTCACGGTCGGAGTGACTCCGACCACTTCGAAGGCGACGTCGGCACCGAGGCCGGCGGTGAGCGTGGCGACCTCAGCGGCGACGTCGGTGGTGGCGGGGTTTAGTGTGTCGGTGGCGCCTAGTTGGCGGGCGAGGGCGAGGCGGTTTTCGGCGAGGTCGACGGCGATGATGCGTTTCGCGCCAGCCCAGCGGAGGGCTTGAATCACGAGGAGGCCGATCATGCCGCTGCCGACGACGACGGCGGTATCGGTGGCGGCGATCTTGATGCGCTGCACCGCATGGACGGCGATCGAGACGGGCTCGATCATCGCGGCTTGGTCGAACGGCAGGGCGTCGGGCAGACGGTAGAGGATGCGCTCGGGCACCACGACGTATTCGGCGAAGGCGCCGTGTTGTTTATATTCGGTCGGGGAGACGCCGACGACGCGGCGGTTTTCACAGAGGTTGATCTGGCCCGAGCGGCAAAAGCGGCAGACGCCACAATAAATAGTGGAATCGAAAGTGACGCGGTCACCGGCACGCCACTTTTCCACGCGAGGGCCGGTGGCGGCGATTTCGCCTGACGCCTCGTGGCCCATAATGAGCGGTGGTTGTCGACGGCCCGTGGAGCCATCCCAGCCGTGAATATCACTCCCGCAAATTCCACAGGCGCGAATGCGCACCAGGACTTCGTCGTCGGCAGGAGCCGGGGCCCGGAAGTCGACGAACTCAAGTTTGCTGGGGGCGGTGAGGAGCAGGGCCTTCATAGAATCGAGGGAAATTTGGGGAGGTTGGGCGGCTGAGGGTTTTGGGCTCACTGGGGTTGAAATCAAGGTCGCAACACCAGTTTTTCGGCGGGGTGAGGGAGATTTTTTGTAGGGCCTGAGTCGTGAGGGCACCGGTCACTGGGGTGTTAAACCGCCGGAGGCCGCCGGGAAACTGCTTGCCAGTGGGCCTGCGAGCCGTGGACACTCCGCGGCGATTACGAACGGCCCAAGCACCAATCAGCTAACTTCGTCCCGCTTCGGCGGGACTTTCGGACTACATGGACGACAACGCTCCCAAGGAAAATCCCCCCGTGGATTTCAATAAACTCGATCTGACCCAACTCCAGGGTTTCAGCTTCGGCACGCAATGGACGCAGGACAAGGCGTCCCCTTCTGACCGCCGTGAAGGTGGCTCGGATCGTCCACGGCGCGACGATCGTCGGGACGGTCCCGGTGGTGCACCGGGCAATCGTGATCGCCGCACATTCCGCAAGCCAGCGGGTGCGGGTGACAGTGCGCCGAGCGCGCCCGCCGGTCCCGGCGGTGGTGCTCCGGAGCGTCGCGAGTATGCTGGTGGCGGTGGTCCGCGTCGCGAAGGCGGCGGCGGCTACAGCGGCGGTCCCCGTCGTGACGGCCCCGGTGGCGGCGGCGACTATCGCGGAGGCGGTCCCCGCTACGGTGGCGGCCGCGGTGAGCCGCAGGAGCGTCCGACCTACGGACCCTATGACAGCCCGTTTTTCGCGGTCACCTTTTATCCGGAAGACACCAGCTTCAACACGCTCGTGCAGACGATCCGCAAATCGTGCCGCACGATCGAGCTGTTCGAAATAGCGCGCACGGTTGTCGCCAAGACGGACCGTTTCGTGGTCGTCGTGACGCGCAAGCCCACGGCGGACTCCGCTGCTCCCGCGGGTGACACCGGTGCTCGTCCGGCGAAGGCGGGTTTCCACATCTCCGTGCCGGATGCGCTGCCGTTTGAAAGTGACGACGCCGCCGTGGCGCACGTGCTCTCGAACCACTTGGACAAGTTTTTCGACAAAGCTGAGGTCGAGGTCGATCCGCCGAAGGGCAATTACCAAGTCATCAACAAGTGTGGCATCACCGGCGAATTGCTCGGGCCGCCCAATTACCACCGTTACGCCCAGATCGTGCAGCAACACCACGCGGCCAAGGTGTCGCGGATGTCGCTCGAGGCGTTCCGCAGCCGGATCGAGACGATCCGTGACCCGGAAGTCGTTAACCAATGGTTGGAGAAGATGAAGAAAACCACGCGCTACACGTGGAAACTCACGGCGGCTCCCGCCAAAGCATCGGCGCCCGTCGCCGACGCCGCGCCCGCCGAGGGCGCGGACGCTCCGGCAGCCGAGGCTGCTCCGGCACCGGTCGCGCCGACCTTTGATTCGCTCGAAGATGCGCGCGTTTTCCTCCTCACGCAGGCGCGCGACAAAGTTGTGCGCACGACGGAGAGCGCGCGTTTCCACGGGAAAATCGCCGAGACGATGCCCCCGGGGGAAATCCGCCGCGCCATCGAAGGTGCGCTCGAACGCCAGCGGAAATTCCCACTCGATACGGCGAACGCGCTCCGCGGCCGTCTGCGTCGTGAGCATTTCACGATCTTCAAGAAGGGTTCGAAGGGCGTTTCCTATGTATGCGCGGTGAAACGCAAGTTCCGCGTGCCCGGCCAGACCTTTGCCGACTCGATCGGCGCGCTCATCTCGTTCATCGAGGGACACCCGATGATCCGGGCGAGCGAGTTGCCCACGAAGTTCCTCGGTATCACGCTGCCCGCGCCGGTGAAAGCTCCGGAGGCGGCTCCGGCACCCGCACCTGCGGCAGACGGTGCGGCTCCAGCCGCCGAGACGGCACCCGCTCCAGTGGCTCCGGCCGCGCCCGAGCCGACTCTGACGATCGAGGAACGCGCGAAGCTCGCCCGCATGCAGGGCGACCTCGTGTGGCTCGTGCGCGAAGGTTATGTAACCGAGTTCATCGACGGCCGGCTCTTTGCGCCGCCACCGATGGTCGAGGCGCGCAAGAAAGAGGTCGAAGGCGAAGAGCACGATCCCGAGAACTTCCCGGAGATTCCGGCATCGGCCCCTGAGCCGGTAGTGGCTGCGCCTGTCGCGGCTGTGGTCGCCGACGTTGCGC
The DNA here is from genome assembly GCA_943372705.1 of Opitutus sp. GAS368. Lineage (GTDB taxonomy): Bacteria > Verrucomicrobiota > Verrucomicrobiia > Opitutales > Opitutaceae > GAS368. The sequence goes on from CALRZR010000048.1 coordinate 13,372, forward strand.
CGGTTGCCGAAGTGGCGCCCGTGGCCGAAGCGGCTCCGGTTGCCGAGGTCGCGACGCCGGCTGTTGAACCGGTCGCTACGGCGGCTCCGGAAGCTCCGGCCGAAACACCGGCAGCCCCGGCTGAAGAAGCGCCGAAACCCACGGAACCGACTGCGTAATTAGGGGCGAAAATTTTGAACCGGCGCGTTGCAAACAACGCGCCTTTTTTATGACCAAAACCGACGTGCAGGCCTACCTTCATCGGCACATCCCGATCTCCGCGGCGATGGGCGTGGAAGTGATCGGGTGCGACTCCGTCGGAGCGACCCTGCGGGCGCCGTTGGCTCCGAATATCAATCATCGTGCGACCGTTTTTGGCGGCAGCGCGTCAGCCGTGGCGATCTTGTCGGCGTGGACGTGGCTGCATTTTACGTTGCGCCAAGCCGGTCACCCGTCGCGGCTGGTGATTCAGGGAAACTCGATGGCGTATTTGGAACCGATTGCGGACGATTTCGAAGCGAGCTGTGCGGCGCCGCCGGCCGCGACGGTGGAGAAATTTCTGCGCACGCTGGCGCGGCATGGCAAAGCGCGGATTGCCGTCACCGCCGAACTGCGGTGCGGCGGGAAAAAAGTCGCGACCTTCAGCGGCGACTACGTGGCGGTGAAGGTCGACTGACGCGGTGGCGCGCCGATCCGGAGGCGCAGAGCGGCTGCGCGCGACGACTATTTTCGGCGTAGCGACGCGACGTAGAAGCCGTCGGTGTTGTGCGCGGCGGGTAGAATCGCGAGGCCGACGGTGCGCGGCGTGGCGCCGAAGGCGTGGGCCGGTGGCTCGGCGGTGAAGTCGGGATTCGCGGCCAAAAAGGCGGCGACCACGTCTTCGTTTTCGAGACGGCTGAGCGAGCAGGTGGCGTAGATCAGGCGTCCGCCGGGGCGCACGAGCGCGGAAAACTGGGCGAGCAGGGCGAGTTGTTTTTCGGATGCGCGGGTGACGTCTCCGGCGCCCGTCGTCCATTTGAGGTGCGGCGAGCGGCGCCAGGTGCCGGTGCCGCTGCACGGGGCGTCGACCAACACGCCGTCGTAGGCGGCGGTGGCGGGGAGGGCGGGTAGCACGGAGAGGTTCCGCGCGCCGGCGCGGGCGGCACGGATTTCGAGTTCGCGCAGGGCGGCGGCGCGGATGTCGTGCGCGTCGACGTGGCCTTGGGGGCCGAGGAGCGCGGCGAGTTGCAGCGATTTCCCGCCGGCGCCGGCGCAGGCGTCGAGCCACTTGCCGCCGGGCGCGATGCCCGCGGAGGCGAGGATTAATTGCGAACCGAGGTCCTGGACCTCGAAGCGACCCTGGGTCCACGCATCGGATTTGGTGACGTCGGCCTCGGCGAGGACTTCGAGCGCGGAGGGCAAGACGGCCGACGGACGGGTGGGCCAACCCTTGGCGGTAAACTCGGCGGTGAGTGCGGTGCTGTCGCGCGTATTTAGCCGCAGCCAGAGCGGCGCGCGTGTGTGGAGCGTATCCAGATTGGGCGATACCCCGGCTTCGGCGCAGTGGCGCTGGAGCCACGCGGGCAGGAGCGCGTCGGTATTCGCGCCAAGGTGGGCGGCTTTGGCGGCGACGGTGGGCGGACACGGCGGCCAGTCGCCGCAATGCGCGGTGCGATAGGCGCGGGTGGCGGGCAGATCGGCGGCGAGCCACGCGACGATTTTCACAGCGCGGGCCGGATCGCTGTCGAGCAGCGGCTCGATCCATGGGAGGAAGCGCAGCGTGGTGTAGATGAGCTCCCGATACAGGCGCCGGTCGCGGGAGCCGAATGAGCGGTTGGCCGCGAACAGTTCCGCGATGCCTGACGGCAAATTTACGTCGCTGTGCCAGTTGGGGCGCAGGGCGGCGAGAAGACGGAGGAATATTTTTTGCTGACTGCCGGCGAGACTCATAGGGAGGTGCGGAAGAGCGTGGGATCAACCCAGCACTTCCTTCAGACGTTTGCCGAGTTCGGCGGCGCGATAGGGCTTGGTGAGGTAGCCACAAAAACCCATTTCGAGATACTTGCGGGCCATGTCGTCGTTGTCGTAGCCGCTGGAGACGATGGCGCGGACGTTGGGGTCGAGCTTCACGAGCTCTTTGAAACACTCTTCGCCGCCCATGCCGCCGACGACCGTGAGATCCATGATGACGACGTCGTAGTAGGGTTTGCCGAGCTTTACGTAGCGTTTGTAGAGGGCGAGCGCCTCTTCACCGGTGGTCGCGAGCTCGCAGGTGTAGCCAAGCGTCTTGAGCATCGTGGCCGTGAGATCGGAGATTTTCGGATCATCGTCCATGAACAGCACGCGGCCTGTGCGGTAAGAGAGGGTGGCGCCCCGGCGGGTGACGACGACCGGCTGGCTGGCCTTGGGCAGATAAACGGTGAACGCGGTGCCGACGCCGACTTCGGAATTGAGGCCAATCTGGCCGCCGTGTTTGCGCACGATGGAAAGCACGGTCGCGAGGCCGAGGCCGGTGCCGTGTTTCTTCGTGGTGAAAAACGGGTCGAAGATTTTGCCGAGATGCTCGGGTTTGATGCCGCTGCCGTTGTCGGTGACTTCGAATTCGACGTAGTCGCCGGCGGGGAGGGAGGCGACTTGGTTTTCGGCGAGCGTGACGTTGGCGAGGCGGAGTTTGAGGCGCGGCCGATGGGGCGGCGGGGGCATCGCCTGGAGGGCGTTGACGATGAGGTTTTGGAAAACTTGGAGAATCTGCGCGCGGTCGACTTCGACGGGCTCGGTGTCGGCCTGATAGTCGCGGACGATCTCGGCATTGGAGGCGGCCGCCGCAATTTTGCAGGAGTCCTCGAAAATTTCTTTGGCTCCGCAAACGGCCTGGGTGCCGGTGCCGCCTTTCGCGAACGCGAGGAGCTGTTTCGTGAGGCCCTTGGCGGTGATGCACGCTTCGTCGGCGTTCCCAAGAGCGGTGTAGTCGCTGCTGTCTTTCGCGAGGGAAACGCCACCGAGAATCGTAGTGAGGAGATTGTTGAAATCGTGGGCGATGCCGCCGGCGAGCAGGCCGAGGCTCTCGAAGCGGTTCGCTTTCACGAGCTCCTCGGGTGTGAGCGTCATCTGCTCGGGGTCGCGGAAAACGATGACCACACCGCGCGGTTTCCCGTCGGGGCCGAAGGCGGCGCGGGCGGTCCACACGATGGGCGTCGGCGGTTCGCCATCGACGGGTGACGTGAGGGCGTCGGCGCCGATGAGCGGGAGCGGTTGGTCAGCGGTGAGTGCGCGTTCGACCGGATCATCGCTGGGGCGGCCGCTCTCGCGGTTTACGAGATGGAAAAGATCACCGACGGATTGGCCGCGGATCGCGTCAGGCGAGAGGCGGAGCAGGGGAGTGGCGGCGGAGTTGGCGAAAATGATTTTGCCGCGGGCATCGGTGATCAGCACGGCCTCCGCGAGTGAACCGAAGGCTTCGGCGACGAGTGCGGGCGGGATGGCGTTGTTCTCGGGTGAGACCGAGGCGGACACGTCAGGCGGAAGCGCGACGGCAAAACCGACGACGCGCGCGAGGTCGCGTTTGCGATTGAGCGAACGAAGTGCGCCAAACAGCACGGGGACGGGGCGACCGTCTTTGCCGCGGAGGCGGAGCGCTTCGGCAAACGAATGGTGGCCGGGGGAGCGCGTGAGCAGCCACGCTTCAAGGCCGCCGGGTGCTTCCTCAGGCGGAAGGGCGGCGGTGAAGGAAGCGGCTGCGGGGGCGAGCTCACCCTCGTCGTAGCCGAGGAGTTTTTCCCAGGCGGGCGAGAACCAGAAAAGGCCGTTGGTGAAATCGAGTTCGAAGGCGGCGAGCGGGCCGGCTCCGCTGAGGTCCTGCAAGCGCGCGTCGTTGGCGAGGGATTCTTCTTCGAGTTGTTTGCGATCGGTGATGTCGAGGTGGAGGCCGACGACGCGCTCAAGTTCACCGGCGGCGGACATCGTCTGCACGCCGACACACTGGACCCAGACCCAGTGGCCGCGGCGGTGTTTCATGCGGAACTCGACACTGAAAGAACGCGCGCCGACGGTGAGTTTCTTGCCCACTTTGTCGGGTGCGGCCGCGGAATCCTCGGGGTGGATCAATTGATGCCACGTGGCGAGGGTGTCGGGGAGTTCGGCATCGGCGTAGCCGACGATTTTTTTCCAGGCGGGGGAAAAGCGGATACGGCCAGCGGTGAGATGAAGATCAAAGAAGCCGGCGGCGCCTTTGTCGGCGAGCAAGGCGAGGGCGGCAGCGCGATCGTCGGTGTCCGGCGGTGGCGCGGCGGGCGCGGCCGGCGGGAGAATCGTGGCGATGTAGCCGGGGACGGAGCCGAGAGATTTTTCGAGGCGCACACGGACGTCGCGCGGCGCGGCGTCGCGGGGTTGGGCGGACAATGTGGCGGTTTTGTCGAGTGCGCTGATGAGCAACGCCTCCCACTGGGCCTCGAGGAATTCCGGATCGCTCGAAACGATTTCGAAGGCGAAGAGCGCAGCAAACGCTTCGCCAAGCAAACTGCTCTCGGGCGCCTGCCAAAGTCGGTGGGCCGAAGCATTGGCTCCGGTGATCCGCCCCGCGGGGTCGAGGAGTAGCACCGCCGCGGGCGCAGGATCGCCCGGGGGCGTGGCGGTGGATCGGCTGGCGGGAGACTCGCTCAAATTAGTTCCTAGCAAGCCAAGCCCGTGTGCGCTTGGCGAGAAAATCGATGTAGGGCGGCTGGTCGTTGAGGCAGGGGATTTGTTCGAACGATTCGCCGCCGGCTTCGATGAACGTCTCTTTGCCCTCGCCGCGGATTTCTTCGAGCGTCTCCAGGCAGTCCGTGACAAAGGCGGGGCAGATGATTAGGAGGCGTTTCTTTTGCTGTTTCGGCAGCTGCGCGAGCACGTGGTCGGTAAACGGCGTGAGCCAAGGTTCACCCGCGAGGCGCGATTGAAACGAGACAGAGTGGCGGTCGGCGGGAATGCCGAGTTTGGCGACGAGGGCGCGCGTCGTCGCGAGGCATTGGGCTTTGTAACACGTCGCGTGAATCGGCGAACAGGTGGTGCAGCAATCGGCGACCTTGAGGCAGTGGCCTTTCGAGGAGTCGGCCTTGCGGAGGTGGCGCTCCGGGATGCCGTGATAGCTAAAAAGCACGTAGTCGTGCGGCTGCTTCAGGTAGGGCGCAGTCACTGCGGCGAGGGCTTCGATGTAGTCGGTGTCGGCGTAGAACGGTTGCACGCTGTCGACGCGGAGTTTGGGCGACTGACGGGCGGCCTCTTCGTAGACCTTCACGACGACGGTCTCCCACGAGGACATCGCGTAGTGCGGATATTGCGGGAAGAGGAGAATCTCGTCGATGCCGTCGGCGATGATTTGGCCGATGACGGAGGCGATCGACGGCGTGCCGTAGCGCATCGCGAGGTAAACAGGGGCGGCCGAGCCGAGCTGAGCGGCGAGTTTCGCCTGCACGGCCTTCGAGGTGACGATCAGCGGGGAGCCCTCTTTGGTCCAAATCTGTTCGTAAGCGTGGGCGGATTTCTTGGGCCGCGTGCGCAGAATAATGCCCTCAAGCAGCGCGAACCGAAGGGGCGAAGCCAAGTCGATCACGCGCTCGTCGCCGAGGAATTCGCGGAGATAGCGCCGCACGTCGGGGACCGACGTGGAATCAGGCGAACCCAAGTTGACGAGGAGAACGGCGCGTTTGGACATGCGCGCAGATTCGTCCGCAGAAAATCGGCGATGTCAAATGGCGCGAGGAGTCGTGCGCAAACGGCCCCGGCGCAGGGGCACGAAATTATCGGCGGGCTGACACCGGATAGAGCAGGAAAGGCTCACGGCGGCGCTCGAAGTCGGCGAGGCGTTGCGACCACGCGGCTTTGATCGCGGCGGTGGTGCGGCCGGCTTTGATTTCGGCGAGGGTTTCGTCGGCGGCGAGCAGGCGCGCCATGGTGTCGGTTTTGAATTGGTTGGGGTAGAGGCGCTGCATCGCGAGGGCCAGCTCGATGCCGATGTCGACGACGGGGCATTTCGCGCGGTCGGTCAGAATAGCGCGCACGCCGCCGCACTCGGTGTCTCGGTATTTCAGCTGCGAGGCGGGGCCCGGATACAGCGCGGGGAGGGGCGTGAATTTCACGGCTTCAAAACGCACGCCGACGATGCCGGCGCGGTTGAGTTCTGCGGCAAGTTGCACGCCGTCCACGAATGGAGCGCCGACCTGTTCGAAGGGCTTGGTGGTGCCGCGCCCCATCGAGAGCTGCGTGCTTTCGAGGAGGCAGAGACCGGGGTAGAGTGTCGCCGCGGTGAGGCTGCGCATGGAGGGCGACGGGTTGACCCACGGGAGGCCGGTCTGATCGAGCCATTGGTCGCGGGTCCAGTTTTCGCAGGCGACGACGGTGAGGTCGGCGCCGAATTTGCGCTCCGCATTATACATGCGGGCGAGTTCGCCGAGGGTCATACCGTGGCGCACGGGCATCGGGTGGAAGCCGATGAAGCTCGGCGGGCGCGTCATGACCGGGCCTTCGACGCCGATGCCGCGGATGGGGTTTACGCGATCGAGCACGATAAATTTTTTCTTCGCGAGCGCGGCGGCTTCGAGCGCGGTGCCAAGCGTCGCGGAGTAGGTGTAAAAGCGCGCACCGATGTCCTGAATGTCGAAAACCAGCGCGTCGAGGTCCCTCATTTGCTCCACCTTGGGCGCGCGCGCGCGGATGACGGCCATGTCGTAGTCGGCGGCGGAGGCGAATTGGGAGCGCGGCGGCGAATCGCCGTAGAGGCTGTAGACGGGCAGTTTCGTTTTCTCGTCGATGGAATCACCGACTTTGTCGTCGGCCACGCCGCGGATGCCATGTTCAGGGCTGAAGAGCGCGACGAGTTTCACGTCCTTCGCGGAGTGCAAGAGATCGATCGTGGCGCGGCCATCGCGGTCGCGGCCAGTGTGGTTGGTGATGAGGCCAATACGGAGGCCGCGGAGGCGGGCGAAATCTTCGCGCACGAGGACATCGATGCCGTTGAGCACGACGCCAGCGTCGCGACCCATGGCTTCGGCGGCGAGCGTGCCGAGCGCGCGACGGAGCGGGCTGGCGTCGCCTTTGCCCTCGGGGTGAACGCGGTTGCTGAAAAAGATCACGAACGAGCGCGCGGCCGGATCGATCCAGACACTCGTGCCGGTGAAGCCGGTGTGGCCAAACGATGCGCCGGCGGGAAACCAGCGTCCACGCGGTCCCGAAAAACGGGAGTCGATGTCCCAGCCGAGGCCGCGGCGGTCGGAGCCGTCGTTTTGCACGCGCGTCATTTCGGCCACGGTCGCAGCGCTGAGGATGCGGACGCCGTCGAGTTGTCCGCCGCCGATGATCATGCGGCAGAAGCGGGCGAGGTCAGCTGTTGTCGTGAAAAGTCCGGCGTGGCCGGCGACGCCGTCCATGAAGCGCGTTGTGGGGTCGTGGACGACGCCACGGAGCATCTTGCCGTCGGTGAGCTCGGTCGGGGCGACGCGGGGGAGTTTGGCGGCGGGCGGCAGGAAGCCGGAATCGACCATCTTGAGCGGCTGGAAAATCTCCTTGGCCGTGTAGGCATCGAGGCGGAGGCCGCTCACGATGCGCACGAGTTCGCCGAGGATGATGAAGTTGATGTCGCTGTAGACAAAGGTGCTGCCCGGCGGGCTGCGGAGTTTTTCTTTGCACGCGAGATCGACGCCGGTTGCGTAGCCGGACCAGACGGGCTTCGTGTCCACATCGGGGCGCAGGCCGGAGTTGTGCGTGAGGAGCTGCCGCACGGTGACGGTGCTCTTGTCGTGTTGCGCGAAGGCGGGCAGGTAGCGCACGACCGGGGCATCGAGGTCGAGTTTGCCGCGTTCGACGAGCTGCATGACGGCAGTCGTGGTTGCGATGACTTTGGTGAGCGAGGCGGCGTCGTAGATGGTGTCTTCGCTGATCGGCTCGACCGCGGGTGAGAGCGCGCGTTGGCCGTAGGCTTTGCGGTAGATCTGACCATCGCGTTCGAACCAGAGCACGCCGCCCGGGATTTTTTTCGCGGCGATGGCCTCGGCGACCGCGGTGTCCATGGCGGCGAGCTTCTCGGGTTTGAATGGAGCGCTGACCGCGGTGGCGGCACCGGCGAGCGTCACGAGCGCGAACGCAACGAGCGTGAATTTGCGCCAAACGTCACGGACGGATTGCGACGCGGCAGGGCGGGAGGGGGCGGCTTGCATCGGAGTGGTCGGAATAATTGCCGACCTCCTCTCCCTCAGGCCAGCACATCTTCGCGTCGAATCGACCGCGTGGAGCCTGTTCCAAGATAATCATGGACTTGCCCGGCCCCGAAGTCATATGACACGACCTCAACCCAGCAACTTCGGCAGCAGCGGTCCTACTTTCTGTCTGCCGTGAACTCTGTCCAAACCATGAACTACTCCCGTGTTACCAGCATGATTGCCTGGCTGTGGCGCTCGCCGATCAGCCTGTTTGTCCTCCTCGGAGCCTTTGCCGTGTCTGCGGCGCAGGCCCAATCCACCTCCACCGGCTCGATCGCGGGCACCGTGACGAGCGCCAGCACGCGCAACGCCCTCCAAGGCGCGACGGTGTCGATCCCTTCGCTCAACTTGGTCGAGTTTACCGACAACTCCGGACGCTTTGTCATGAAGGGCGTGCCGGCCGGCGTCGTCGACCTCGTGGTCACCTATTCCGGATTTAATGAAGGTCGCCAGAAGATCACCGTCACCGGTGGCTCAGCCAGCCAAGCCGATCTGGAGCTCAAAACGTCCGATGTCGTGACGATGCAGGCGTTCACGGTCGAGAGCGTCAAAGAAGGCCAGGCCCTCGCCATCACCGAACAGCGCAATGCGTTGAACGTGAAAAACGTCACCGCGTTTGACGAGTGGGGCATTCTTCCGACCCAAAACGTCGGTGAACTCGCAACTCGCCTTCCCGGCATTACGTTTACGACCGACGAGGATATGCTGATCAACAACATCAGCATCGGTGGCCAGCCGGCCAGCTACACGCGTTTGAATGTCGACGGCATGTCGACCACCGGCGTGGGCGGTGACGGTCGCACTGCGACGCTTCACTCCTTCTCGGCTTCGAACTACGAGCAGATCGAGATCATCAACGGCCAGACACCTGACAAACGTGCCGATTCACTCGGTGGTCAGATCAATTTGAAGACGCGCTCTTCATTTGCGATGTCCGAGCGCCGCCGCACGACCTACACCGCATCGGGTCGCTATTTCCCTTCGTGGTCTGATCGTAACGCTGCGGTCGCCGAGCGTCCGTTCCGCCCCGATTTCAGTATGAGCCACACTGAGGTGTTCGACGCGTTTGGTGGCCACCGGAACCTTGGTATTGTGATCAGCGCATCTTACCAAGAAGTCCTGAATCCGCATAATTGGTCGACGAACCTCTACGAAAACACCGTCAATCCCGTGGCTCAGCTGCGTGACTACACTCGCACGAGCGGCCTCAACGATCGATTCCTTACGTCGTTCAGCGCGCGTGCCGACTACCGCGTGTCCCAATCCACGACTGCCTCGCTCCGTTTCCTTTACAACGGCGGTTCCGAGCCGTTCTTCCACTACACTGCGGTCAATCCGTGGGTCTCGACCAACTTGACCATCAACGATCCCGTCACCAATCCCAACGGCGCCATCAAGGCGGGCTACACGGCCAATCGCATCGAGATCCTTCCGGTGAACAACACCGCGTTGCAGCCCGGTGGTGTCGCGGTGGGTGCGGCGCAAATGCGCCTCAATCCCCAACGCTATTCTTTCACGAGCAAGAACCCCACCGGCACCCTTTCATTCGATCACAACTGGGGTCGTTTGAAGGTCGATCACGCTTACCGCTGGAGCAACACGCACTGGAATTCCGGTGCCGGTCGTCAGCGCGAAAACGGCACCGTTGCGATGCGCACGAAGGGCGCGATCGGTTTTATTCTCGATAACTCTGATCAGCAGGGAAAAATTTTCACCCAAACCGGCGGTGTCAGCGTGTATGACATCGCGAGCTACACGCCCTTCGTGATCACCGCTGCCAACACCACGCTGCAACCCGTGCCGGTGACGTCGACCGTATTCAATAAGCGCGACACCGTGACCGACACCAATGAGGTTGCTGCTACGATCAATGCTTCATACCTCTTGCCGACCGCGCACCCCATCACGTTGAAGACCGGTCTCGATACGGTGAACCGCCGCGTGAATAACCGCCCGGTTTATCCTCGCCGCTGGTATGGGGTGGTCGGTTCCGTGCTCCCGACGACCGGTCTCATGCCTTTGACCGAGTTTGAGCGTCTGAACGGCGGCCAGCGCCTGCCGATCGTCGAACCTGCCGCGATCAGCACCACGCTGAACAATTCCGCCCTTTGGTATGAAGACGTGAACTTCACCGCTACCCAGCAATACACTAACCGCCGCATCATGGAAGAGGGTGTCGATGCCGCCTACCTCCAGGGGCAGACCAAGGTTGGCCGCATGACCATCGTCGGTGGCGTCCGTGGTGAATGGGTCGAGACCGATACCTTCACCTACTTCCGCGCCCGCACCACCAGCGTCACAGCCGAGCCCGACCATTTTAAACGCGCCGCAATGGATTTCGCCCGCCTTTCGCGTGACGGTGGCTACCACAAGTTCTTCCCGAGCCTCCACCTCGCCTACGACATTACAAAGAACGTGAAGGCCCGCGCCAGCTGGTCCAACACCTACGGTCGCCCTGCGCTCGCCAATCTCGTATCGGCGCCGTCCGCCAACGACACCGCCCGCACCGTGACCATGGGCAACCCGGCGCTGAAACCGCAGGTGGCCGATGCGATCGATCTGAAGCTGGAGTATTACTTCAGCAACTCGGGCAAATTCGAGATCCACGGCTACCGTAAGAACATTAAGGAATACATCGGTGCCGCCGGCCGTTCCGGTCAGCTCGTTCCTGAGGGTAGCGACAACGGCTTCGACGGTCTCTACGGCGGCTACGAGATCATCCAATCGGCCAACCTTGGCGACGCGAAGCTCACCGGCCTGCAATTCGACGTGCGTGAGCGCCTCTCGTTCCTCCCCGGCCTGCTCAAGGGCCTCACGATTCGCGCGAACTACACCTACTTGGAAACGTCCGGTAAGTTCGCCGGCACCGTCGATCTGAAGAACGGCCAAGTCGCCGGTTTCATTCCGCGCGCCTACAACGCCGGTTTGATTTACGCCTACAAGAAGTTCGGTGCGTCGTTCGACATGAACTACACCGGTCGCTACCCGGTCGCCTACAGCCTCACTTCGCCGGGTAACGGCAATATCTACCGCGATGCTTGGAAGATGATGAATGCCGGCGTGACCTACCGAATTCGCCCGGATGCGACGCTCTTCCTTAACGTCAACAACCTCGCGCAGGAAGGCCCGCGCCAGTATATGTATCTCGAAAGCCGCGTGCGCTCACAATGGGTTGTGCCGCGCGCTCTCAAGTTCGGTATCGACGGTCGCTTCTGATCGCTGCCCGCGCATCGTTTCTTCCAGCCGCCGGTCTCACGACCGGCGGCTTTTTTGTTCGGGCAGTCTGGATGCGGGCGGTCCACAAGCCCGCCACCGTCGGCGCTACGGCGTTTCCCCAAACCGGTAGCTCGTGTTGAAAATCAGCTCGATTCGCTTCGAGACGAATACGCGCACTTTGATTTTCCCTGCCAACCCGCCGACGGCGGTCGGGTTTGGCGTCGCTTTGCCTTCGATGCGGCGCTCCTCGCCGTCCGTGTTCACGGCGCGGCCGGAAAATTCCACCGGCTCGCCGCGCTCGAGTTTGCGGAGCGCCTCGTCAGCGAGGGCGATGGCGAGCGTGCCTTTCTCGTTGGAGAAAAAATAGGGGAACACTTTGGCCGTGTAGCTCGACTCGTAGATGCCGTTGTTGCGCACGAAGGTCGGCATCGTCATCGCCACGGAACCGATGTAGATTGAGGTCTTGGTCGGCGCGATCGTGACGCGGTCAAAGGTGCCCAGCGGGGCCTCGGCGCCGCACATCGCGAGCCGCAGCCCCAGTGTGCAAACGAAGACGGCGAACGGGCGGCGAAACATGGCGCGAATCTGCGCGGGGGCACTTCGCCGGCAACCCTCTTTCGCGTTGCACCGCACCGCGACCGACCGTCATCTCGTCGCCCAATATGGCCAAGAAAAACTCTCACGTGACTTGGGGCGGTCGCTTCACCGCGGGCCCCGCCGAGTTGATGCTGCAATTCAGCGAATCGGTCTCGTTCGACCGCCGCCTCGCGCCGTTCGACATCGCGGGCAGCAAGGCCCACTCCGCCATGCTCGCGCACGTCGGCCTTATCACCGCGAAAGAGCGCGACGCCATCCATGCCGGCCTCGATGCCATTCTCGCCGAAGTCCACGCCGGCAAGTTCACGTGGGACACCAAGCTTGAAGACGTGCACATGAACATCGAGCAGGCGCTCACCAAGCGCGAACCTGCCGCCGCGAAACTGCATACGGCCCGCAGTCGCAACGACCAGGTCGCGACCGATATGCGCCTCTGGTTCAAAGCCTCCTGCGCCGTCCTGCGTGAAAAAATCCTCGGCGCCCAACGCGCGCTCCTCGCCGTGGCCGAAGCCAACCGTGATGTGCTGATCCCCGGTTACACTCACCTGCAACGCGCGCAGCCGGTCTTCCTTTCGCACCACTTGTTTGCGTGGATGGAGATGCTCGACCGCGACCGCGCGCGCCTCGCCGACGTCGCCGCGCACGCCAACTGGTGCCCGCTCGGCTCCGGTGCGATCGCCGGCACCACGTTGCCCATCGACCGTGAGTTCACCGCGAAGGCGCTCGGCTTTGTCGACGCGAAAGGCCGCCCTCAGGTCACCCAAAACTCCATGGACACCGTCGCCGACCGCGACCTCTTCATCGAGTTCGCCGCGGCCTGCGCCACGTTTGGCGTGCACGCGTCCCGCATCGCCGAAGACCTCATTCTCTGGAGCAGCGCCGAGTTCAAATTCATCGAACTGCCCGATGCGTTTTGCACCGGATCCTCGTTGATGCCGCAAAAGAAAAATCCCGATTCCTGCGAACTCCTGCGCGGGAAATCCGCACGCTTGCAGGGCAATCTCCACACCCTCCTCACCCTCGCGAAGGGTCTCCCGCTCACCTACAATCGCGACCTGCAGGAGGACAAACCGCCGGTTTTCGACAGCTTCGACCAGACGGCGATTTGCGCCGATGTGCTGGCGGGCACGCTCGGCGGCATGACGTTTTACCGCGAACGTTGCGCCGCGGCCGTCGCCGATCCGGCGCTCCTCGCGACCGATCTGGCTGATTACCTCGTGCTCAAAGGTGTCCCGTTCCGCGATGCGCACCACGCCGTCGGCGCGGTCGTCCGCCTCGCGGAAAAAAATGCGGTCGCCCTCGACCAATTGCCCACCGAGGAGGTGCAGAAAGTCCACGCGGCCTTCGGCGCAGATTGGGTTGAGGTGTTCGATCTCAAACGCGCGCTGGCGAAACGCACCGGCACCGGTATGCCCGGCCCGAAACAGGTCGCCCGCCAGTTCGCGCGGTGGAAGAAGGTTCTGAAGTAGGGCGGGGTCTGTGACCAGCCCTCGGGGATGATAACGTCGGAGAGGGCGGGGCAAAGACCCTGCCCTACGGCGCAGTCCGCGATGCCTTCCCTCTTTCCCACTGCCAAATCCGACCCCGAGCTCGCGCCATACCGCGCCGGTTTGCTCTTCGGATTTTTCAACGCGCTTACGTGGCAGATCGGCATCGGCACGCCGATGGTGCTCTTCGCCGAGCAGCTCGGCGCGTCGTCGTTTCAAGTCGGCTTGGCCTACTCGTTCGTGTTTCTGCTCACGCCCGTGCAGGTCGCGGCGACGGCCCTGTTGCCGCGCTACGGCTTCAAGCGCCTCTCGCTTGGAGGATGGGCGGCCCGCAGTTTTTTCCTCGCCGTGCCCATTTGGCTGGCGGTGCTCGCGCCCGCGACGGGGCGTCCTTGGATGGTCGCGATGCTCACGTGGAGCGTCTTTTTTTTCTGCCTCTTCCGCTCGATCGGCGCGGCCGCGATGACGACGTGGTTCATGGGGCTGCTGCCGCCGTCAGTGCGCGGACGCTACTTCGCGAGCGATCAATTTTTCTCCGGCATCGCCGGCGTCGGCACGCTGGTAACCTGCGCCGCGTTGTTCGCGCTGCTGCCCATTTACACCGCGTTGCTCGCGCAATACGTGATCGCGCTGCTCGGTTCGACGCTCAGTTACTACGCGCTGAAACAGCTCCCCGATATTCCGCGCCCCGCGGCGATCAGCCTCGGCTCGGTCCTCCGCGATACGCCGCGCCACCTTTTTTCACCGTCGCCGTTTCGCCACTACCTCTGGTTGGCGGTGTGGTATGCCGTGATCACGACCCCCATTCCGCCGTTCGCGGCTTACTACCTCAAAGTCGGCGCGCACCTCACCCCGGGCCAGATCATGCAGTTCGAGGTGTGTCGCTACTGCGGCGTGATCGTCGGCGCGTGGCTGCTGCGGCGGCGCATCGATACCGCGGGAGCGAAACCCTTCTTCCTCGTGACGCTCGGCCTCACGGCCCTCGTGGCCGTTGCGTGGTGGCTGTTTCTGCGCCATCTGCTGGGCGAAATGTTCGCGATGTATGCGATCTACTTCGTGGTCGGTCTCGGCGCCGTCTCGTGGAATATCGCGAATCTCAACTATCTGCCGAAGGTCACGCCGCCTGCCGAGCGCGCGCTGTTCGTGTCGATTCACGGTGCGGCGACCGCGTGCATCGGCGGTTGCGCGCCGATCTTGTGGGGCCTCGTGCTCAAGCACCCCGGAGTCGACGGCGCTCCGGGCATCGATGCGGGGCTTTTTCAGTGGTATTTTGTCAGCGTGCTCGCGAGCGCGTGTGTGTTGTCGGTGCTGATGGCGCGGCTGCACGAGGATACCAAGACGCCCGTCGAGCCGATCATCATCGGCAATGCCGTGCTCAACCCGTTTCGTGCCGCGTCATATTTGGTCAACTTGATCGATGCCCGGAGTGTCGTCCGCGAGGTCGTGCCTACTCGCGCCGACCGCAAATAATTCGGCGCTTCCGTTCATCGCCGTTTCCGCGATTTACTGAACCTCGTTTAATCGCGCATGGCCAAAGTCCGCATTCTTCCCGACCGGGTCGCCAATCAAATCGCCGCCGGCGAGGTGATTGAGCGGCCGGCTGCCGTCGTGAAGGAACTCGTCGAAAACGCCCTCGATGCCGGCGCGACGCGTATCGAGGTCGAGTTTCGCCACGGCGGCCGGTCGTTGATGCGGATCGAGGACAACGGCCACGGTATGTCCCGCGACGACGCCCTCCTCGCGCTCGAACGCCACGCCACCAGCAAGATTCTCGAAGCCGCCGACCTCGACCGCCTCGCGAGCTACGGTTTTCGCGGCGAAGCGCTGCCGTCGATCGCGAGCGTGTCGCGCTTCGAAATGCAGACAAGAGAGCAGGGGAGCGACGTCGGCACGGAGATCCTCGTGAACGGCGGGAAATTCGTCCACGTGCGCGACTGCGGTCGGCCTGTCGGCACGCGCATGGAGGTCACGCACCTGTTCAACTCCGTCCCCGCGCGCCGCAAGTTTCTCAAGACCGACCAAACCGAGGCCGCGCACATCGTGCAATGCGTGCGTCTCTACGCCCTCGCGTGCCCGCGCACGTCGTTTACGCTGATCGAAGACGGCCGCGTCGTGTTTCGTTCGCCCGAGTGTGCGACGCTGTCCGAGCGCATCGCGGAGATTTTCGGCCGCCAAACCGCCGAATCGCTGGTGCCGATCGACGCTGCCGAGGAAGGCATGGGCCTGCACGGGCTCATCGGCCGGCCCGGCGTGGGGCGTTCGACGCGCCACGAGATGATCGTGTTTGTGAACCAGCGCCCGGTCGACAGCCGCACGCTGAACTACGCGCTGATCGAGAGCTACCATGAGTCGTTGCCGAAGGGCCGCTACCCGCTGGCGTTTGTGTTCTTCGAGTGCGATCCCGCGTGGGTCGACGTCAACGTCCACCCGGCGAAACGCGAAGTCCGCTTCCGCAGCGAGCCGCAGGTCCGCGGCTTCGTGATCCGCGCCGTCCTCCAGCGTCTCCGCGAACTCGGCAGCCACGCCGCCTTATCTGCCCCATCCTCCGCCGCTGCGCCCACCATGCACGCGGACGCATCCAAAGCGCCGACCGCGTTCCCGTCGCCGCCGGCATCCGTTCACGCTCCCGCGTCGTCGTCGGCGCCCTCCGCGCCCACCTCGCCATCCGGCGTTTCGAACTTTTCGGTTTCCTCGATCCGGCTTCCGCAAGCGCCCTCCGCCGCCTCGGTTTTACCATCCGCGCCCGCCGCGATCGAAAATCGAAAGTCCCAAATCGAAAATCCCCGCTGGCGTTTCTTGGGCCTAGCCCACGGGAGCTATGCGTTGTTTGAGACTGCCGCCGGTCTCGTGCTACTCGACCGCCGCGCCGCCCATGAGCGCGTCTGGTTTGAGCGGCTCCGCGATCAGTTTCGCGCCGGCGCCGTGCCGAGTCAGCGCCTGCTGCTACCCGTCGCCCTCGAACTGGATCCGGTTGCCACCGCGCTGCTGCTCGACCGCTTGAAATTTCTCCATGCTCACGGCTTCGAAGTCGGCGAGTTCGGCCGAAACTTCTTCCGCATCGAGGCCGTGCCGGCGTGGATGGAGCCCGCCGACGCCGAGCCATTTCTCCGCGATCTGCTCGGCGCCTTTCGCGACGGCCGCTTGCCCGACAAAGACACCGACCTGGCCCGCGACGAACTCGCCCGGCTCGCCGTGGCCAAAGCCGTGCGGCTTCCCGACCGTGCGAACGAGACCGAGCTCCATGCGCTCGTCGCCCAGCTCCTGGCGACCCGCTCCCCGCTCACCAACCCTGCCGGCCGCCCTACCTACATCGAACTCAACCACGGCGAGCTCGCCCGCCGCTTCCAAAAATAAGCCGCACCGCGCGCTCGCGCTGGCACGAATCGTGTTTCTAGACTGACCTTCCTTTTCATCATGTCGAAAGCACCCAAGCAGAAACCTGCGTCGAAAGCCCGGCCGGTCGCGTCCGTTCCGCCGACCGTCCCGCCCTCCGCCGACGTCCTCTCCAGCACTGCGCCGTTTCCCGTGACGGATGTGATCCATTCGATTCACAACCCGCACGCGTCCGAGGACAAACCCGCCGACGTCTTTCGCTCCCTGATCCAGCGGCACCTCGTTTCGACGCTCGCCCGTCACCAAGCCTCCGCCACGCCCCGCGATTGGTGGGTCGCCACCGCGCTCGCCGTGCGCGACACCATTCACGAGCGCATGATCGCCACGCAGGCCGTGCACAACGCCCAGAACGCGCGCCGCATCTACTATTTCTCGCTCGAATATCTGATGGGCCGCCTCTTCGGCAATAACCTCATCGCCACCAATCTCCTCGAAACCGCCGAGACCGCGCTGAAGTCCCTCGGCCAGGATTTCGAAAAAATCCGCGAGTCCGAAGTCGACATGGGCCTCGGCAACGGCGGCCTGGGCCGTCTCGCCGCGTGCTTCCTCGATTCGCTCGCGACCCTCGACTATCCCGCACTCGGTTACGGCATCTATTACGAGTTCGGTCTGTTCAAACAGGAGTTCCAGAACGGCAGCCAAATCGAACACCCGGACAACTGGATTATTTTCGGCAGCCCATGGGAAATCGTGCGCCCCGAATACACGCAGGAAGTTCGCATTTTCGGGCGCGTGGAAAACGTCTTCGACGACCGCGGCAATTATCGCCCGCGGTGGGTCGGCACCAAGACCATTCTCGGCGTGCCGCACGATATTCCCGTCGCCGGCTACGGCACGCAGACCGTGAACCTCCTCCGCCTCTGGGCCTCGAAGGCCACCGAGGATTTCGATCTCACGGCCTTTAACAGCGGCGGCTACGTCGACGCCGTCCGCGAAAAAGCCGTCGGCGAGACCGTCTCGAAGGTTCTCTACCCGAACGACAAGACCGAGAACGGCAAGGAGCTGCGCCTCGTGCAGCAGTATTTCTTCGTCGCTTGCTCGCTCCGCGACCTCATCCGCCGCCACTTCCGCTCGCCCGGAAATTCGTGGGCCAATTTCTCCGACAAAGTCGCCGTCCAGCTCAACGACACGCACCCGGCCATCGCAGTCGTGGAACTCATGCGCCTCCTCATCGACGAGGAAAACATGTCGTGGGACGACGCGTGGGCCGTCACGTCCAAGACGTTTGCCTACACGAATCACACCCTGCTTCCCGAGGCGTTGGAAAAGTGGAGCGTCGGCTTGTTCGAGCGCGTGCTCCCGCGCCACCTGCAGCTCATCTACGATCTCAACACGCGCCTCATGGCGACCGTCGAGGCGAAGTGGCCCGGCGACAATGACAAGAAACGCATCTGCTCCCTCATCGAGGAATCCGGCCACAAGATGGTCCGCATGGCGAATCTGGCCGTCGTCGGCTCGCATTCCGTCAACGGCGTCGCCGCGCTGCACACTGTCCTTCTGAAGAAGGATCTCTTCCCCGAGTTCGATTCGCTCTATCCCGGCAAATTCCAGAACAAGACCAACGGCATCACGCCGCGCCGTTGGCTGCTGAAGAGCAATCCGCGCCTCTCGTCGCTGATCACGCAGAAGCTCGGCAGCGAAGCGTGGGCCCGCGATCTCGACCTCCTGCGCGGACTCGAAAAATTCGCCGACGATGCCGTTTTCCAACGCGAGTTCATGGCGATCAAGCGCGCCAACAAGGTCGAGCTCGCCGCCATCATCAAACAGCAGTGCGGCGTCGAGGTTTCGCCCGATGCGCTCTTCGACGTGCAGATCAAGCGACTCCACGAATACAAGCGCCAGCACCTGAATCTGCTCCACATCCTCGCGCTTTACCGCCGCCTGTTGCAGAACCCGTCGCTCGATATCGTCCCGCGCGTCTTCATCTTCGCCGCCAAAGCCGCCCCCGGCTACGACCTCGCGAAAAACATCATCCGCGCGATCAATATCATCGGCGCCCGCATCAACGCCGACACCCGCATCGGCGGCAAAATCAAGGTCGCGTTTCTCCCAAACTACCGCGTCTCGCTCGCCGAGAAAATCATCCCCGCCGCCGATCTCTCGGAGCAAATCTCCACGACCGGCAAGGAGGCCTCGGGCACCGGCAACATGAAGCTCTCGCTCAACGGCGCCCTCACCATCGGCACGCTCGACGGCGCCAACGTCGAGATCGGCGAAGAGGTCGGTGCCGACAACATCTTCATCTTCGGTCTCACCGTGGAGGAGGTCGAAGCGCTCTGGGCCAAGGGCTACAACCCGTGGGACATCTATCACGCCGACGAGGAACTGCGTGCCGTCGTCGACTGGCTCGGCAGCGACTATTTCACGCCCGGCGAACAGGGCGCCTTCGGCCACGTGCACGGCAGCCTGCTTCACGGCGGCGACCCGTATTTGCTCCTCGCGGATTTCCGCTCCTACAGCAACGCGCAGGCCCGCGTCGATGCCGCTTACCGCGATCAAGGCAAGTGGGCCAAGATGGCGATCTTGAACACCGCCCGCATGGGCAAGTTCTCCAGCGACCGCACCATCCGCGAATACGCCGAGCAAATCTGGAAGCTCAGCGCCGTCGGCGTTCGGTAAGCCACCTTCGCTTAGAGCGATTTCAGTCCCGCTCTCGGTTCACAGGGCGCTGCGCCAGCAGCGCCCTTATTTTTTGTCCGTGCCACCAGCCATTCCATCCCGCAAGCGGGCCGATGGCGCCGTAGATTACCCCGGGCACCCACCCCTGCACCGGCAGATACGAGAGGCCGATCGACACGAAACACACCGCCACGTGCAGCCGAAATTCGTTCAACTGCAGGCGTGTCATCACGACTTCGACCGGCGTCAGTCGCAGAATTTCGCTGCGGCGTAGCGCGTGTGCCTGGAGGAAGGCATAGAGCGTCCAGATGCCGGCAAAACCGAGGCCATACACGCGGTAGACGAAAAATAGCTCATCGAGCGAAGCGAGCCCGGTGCCGCCGCCGAACCACGCGGTGAAAAGAAACTTCAGGGGA
This sequence comes from Opitutus sp. GAS368, assembly GCA_943372705.1. Taxonomy (GTDB): domain Bacteria; phylum Verrucomicrobiota; class Verrucomicrobiia; order Opitutales; family Opitutaceae; genus GAS368. The sequence goes on from CALRZR010000048.1 coordinate 33,286, forward strand.
TAAACCGAGAACAACACCAGCAGCAGAATCGCGTAGTTCAGCCCCCGTGTCGTGCTGTCCTCAAGGCCGTAGCGCCGGAAAAATTTGTAGTGTTCGTTCCAAAACAGCAGGAGCACCGCGAAGCACGCGACGAATGCCGGGAAGCCCTGCAGCACACGGCCCAGTCCCTCAAAGGTGCGCGGCACCTCCGACGCAACCACGAGGAGCGTCAGCGCGAAGCCGAACGCCGCGTCCGCGAGATTTTCCAACCGCGAGACTTCCCCTCCGCGCCATTTGAAATAGCGCTCCTGAGCGGGGCGGAAGGGCAGGTGTTCGCGAAACGAGCGACGGCGGGACATGGTCGGTGGAACAGTTGAAGTGGCGGGAGGACAGCTGTTGGCTAGCAACCTGCCCGTTTTTTCCGATTCTAATCTACCAATGCTTCTAAGCCGCCTCCTTCCCGTTTGCCTATTTTGCCTCTGGGGCACGGCGTCGGCGGCCACCCCTGTGTCCGGTCCCCTGCCTCCGCTCACCGGTGAACTCGCGGGCAATCTGGCGTTTCCGAAGATCCCCGGTCTCCCGTCCTTCGGCTGGCGCGTGCTCCTGCGCCCCGTGCCGGGCGCGTCGCTCACCTTCGACGCCACCGCGACCGCGCCCGGTTTGGAACTCCGTCTTGAGTTCACGCTCCCGGTCGGCGATTCACCCGGCACTTGGCGGCTCGGTCCGACGAAAATCGACGCCGCCTCGTGGTGGCGCCTGAGCATCGAGCAGGCCGGAGTGAAAGCGCTGCCGTCCGATTTCATGTTTGCCGGCCAGCTCGCGCTTGAAGGTTCCGGCCAGTGGCGTGGGGCCGATGCCACGGGCATGTTGCAGGCTTCGCTCGTCGCCGGCACCGCCGGTAGCGAAAGCCAACACTGGAGCGCCGCCGGCCTGCGGGTCGACGCCGATCTCGGACTCGCCTCGTCGCGTATCGTCATACGCAGCGCCCGCGTCCGCGTCGACACGCTTCAGGTCGCCGGCATCGTCGCGCGCCAATTTTTGTTGGAAGCTGTCGGGGCTGAGGGCGGACGCTTCGAGATCCAGCGCGCCGAGGTCTCCGCTTTGGGCGGACGCATCGCGCTCACATCTTTCATCCTCGACCCCGCCGCGCCCGCCGTGAAGAGCGTCGCCGATTTTTCCGGTGTCGCGCTGGGCGAACTCGCCGCGCTCGTCCCGCAGGCCCTCACGGCTGCGCAGGGCCAGATCGCCGGCCGCGTCTCCATCGATTGGAGTCTTCAATCCGGCCTCGGTCCCGGCGACGCGGCGATCGACATTTCGCCGAATTCCCCCGCCACCGTGAGCCTCGCCGCGTCACCCGGTTTGCTCACCGGAAACTCTCCGCCGCGTATCGCTCTCCTGCCGACTTTTTTCGGACCGCTCCGCCAATGGTTCTCCTTCGACAACCCCGCCCACAGCCTGCTCCGCCGCATCGAGCTCGGCGAAACCCCTCTCGCCGTCGAGCGCCTCGGCATCCAGTTTTATCCCGACGGGGCGGGGGGCGCTCGCTCGCTCAACGTCAAATTCTCCGCCCGTCCCTCCGGTCGCGCCGACGTCGTCGACAAAGTCACCTTCAACGTCAACGTCTCCGGTCCCCTCGATCAAGTGCTCCGTCTCGGCCTCGACGATCGTGCCAAGATTCGGTTCGACGCTGCGAAATGAAACCTGAGTTGCCCTTTGCGGTCTCGTGTGTGCAATCCTTCGCCATGCTTCGCCGCCTTCCTCTATTCCTTTTTGCCCCGTTCTTCCTCGGCGGCTGCATCCATGTCAGCATGGATCCGGTCCAAGTGAACGCGAATATCAACGTCAACATCAAGGTCGACAAAGCCCTCGACGATTTCTTCGGCGACCTCGACAAGAAGTCCGCCACTATCAACGCCCCGGCCGGCAAATCCTAATATTTCTATGAAACTCACTCTTTTCCGTCTCGTTTCGCTCGTTACTCTCCTGGCCTTCGCCCTGCCGGCCGCCGTCCTTCACGCGCAAGACCTCGGCGCAGTGAAGGCCCGGATGTCCCAACGCCTGCGCCAACTCGACGAACTCAAATCCAAAGGTGCCATTGGCGAAAACAACCGTGGCTTTGTCGAAGCCCGCGCTGCCGACCCCGCCGCCGGTTCGGTGATTTCCTCTGAGAATTCCGACCGCGAAGCGGTCTACGCCGCGCTCGCGAAACAGACCGGCACCTCCGCCGATCAAGTCGGCCGCGCCCGCGCCAAACAGATCGCCTCGGGCAGCGCCGCCGGCGTTTGGGTCCAGAAAGAAGACGGCACCTGGCAGAAGAAATAAGCGCCGCGAGTAGGGCAGGATCTCCGATCCACCCTATCTTTTTTCCGCGCAGCCTTCTCGTTTGCTACGACGACCCCGCGCACCGCGCTTGGCCCGGCGCTTGCATTTGCCCCCTCCGCCACCTTCCTTTTTCCCATGAACCTGCCCCGCTTCGTCGCCGTATCTCTCGCCGCTCTCGCGCTCGCCGCCGCTGCCCGCGCCGCCGATTTCGCCCCCGCGATCATCTACGACATGGGCGGCAAATTCGACAAATCGTTCAACCAGTCTGCGAACGACGGCACCAAACGTTTCACCAAGGAAACCGGCATCGAGGTCCGCGAGTTTGAGGTCACCAACGCCGCGCAACGCGAGCAGGCCATGACCCGTTTCGCTCAGCGCGGCGCCCAAATCATCGTCGCCATCGGTTTTTCCCAAGCCTCCGCCGTTGAGGCCGCCGCCAAAAAATTCCCCAACGTCAAATTCGCCATCGTCGACGGCACGGTGAACCTCCCGAACGTCCAATCGATTAACTTTCGCGAGCAGGAGTCATCCTTCCTCTGCGGCATGGCTGCCGCACTCGCCTCGAAAACCGGCAAAGTCGGCTTCGTCGGTGGCATGGATATCCCGCTCATCCGCAAATTCGCGCTCGGCTACGCCGAAGGCGCGAAGTTCGTGAACCCGCAGGTCGAGGTCTACCAAAACATGACTGGCACCACCGCCGCCGCGTGGAACGATCCCACCAAGGGCAGCGAGCTCGCCAAGAGTCAGATCGGCCGCGGCGCCGACGTGATTTTCCACGCGTCCGGCAATACCGGCG
>CALRZR010000049.1:0-36054 GCA_943372705.1 Opitutus sp. GAS368
TCATCAGGCCCATGTTGAGGCTGTCCATGTCCTTGGCCAGTTGGTCGAGGCGCGCAGGCGTGACGTCGCGGTGATGCGTATGGACGTCGATGAACGGGAACTTCGCCCGCGTGGGTTTGTGCTCGGGCACGCGGAGCGTGGATTTGGGATCGAACTCTTCGATCGACATGGTCTGGGCCGTCGCGAAAACGGCCGCGACGAGGGGTAGGGTGGCAAGGAGTAACCGGCGCATGCTCGATGAGAACGGCGACACTCGACCGGGTGCGACTATTTTTAGCGGCGGAGCACGTCCGAAGCGGCGTGCGTGAGGGCAAAGTGCTGGTGCCAATCGGTTCGGAGAGAGAGGGCGACCGGCTTGATTTCACCGAGACGGGCCCCGCGGGAGATCTCGGCAGTCGTGTAGCGTTCGTAGCCGCCACCGGCGATCGCTTGGACCTGCACGGGACCGAGTTGGCCCAGATCGCGACAGAGGGCGTAGTGCGGGTTTTCGCGGAGCGCCTGTTCGAGTGCGGCGGTGAACGGCAGAGGTGGAAAATCGGCTTCCAGAAAAATCGTGTAGTGCGGCGGCGTGGATGCCGGCGATGGTGCGAGCATGAGAAAACGCGGCGGTTTTCCGAGCGAAGCCACCGCGGCCGCGAAGGCGCGTGCGACGAACGCTTCGGAGAGTTTTTCACCACGGAGGTCGGAGACTTGGCCGCTGCGACCGAGGAAGCGGAGCGTGGGCGTGCGGGCGAGATGGCCGGTGACTTCGACACGGTCACCGAGGCGGTAGCGCCAGAGTCCGCCGCCGGTGGTGACGATGACCTCGTAGGTTTGGCCGACGTTCAGTTCATGAGCGCGCAGCACCGTGGCGTCGTCGGCGAGGAATTCGAAAAAATGTGAACAGAGGGCGAGGGGGTGCGTGCCGCCAAACGGAAGGGTGACAAACGCCTCGGTGGCGAGGAGGCCCTTGGGTTGCACGATGACTCCGGGCAAACGGGCGCGCAGAGCGTCGACAGAGGAGGCCGCGTGGGCGTCACCCCAGCAGCTCACCACGCGGAGGGCGGGCCAGAGCGAGTGCGGGTGGTGCGGATTGGCGGCGGCGAGTTGGTCGGAGCGCGTGGGACAGGGGCGCAGGCCGAGTGACGAGAGGACGGAGGCGGGGAGCGAGGCGGAGCGACCGCAGGTGCCGTGGCGGAGGTCGGTGAGCAGTGCGGACCAGTTGGTCGGCAGGGCGTCGAGCAACAGACTGAGAAACGACGGATGCCAAACGGAGATCAGGCGGAGATCAGATTGGCGGAGGAGGCAGAGCAGGGTGACGTAGCGAAAGTCGTCGAGGTTGGCTAGGTGGCGGAGTGTGGACGGCGCGGCGAGGACGGAGGAGACGAGGCGCGCGCGGGCGCCGCCGAGGTAATCGCTGTCATCGGCGAAGCCGACGGGAATGGCCGAGGCCTGTTCGGCGGTGTTTCGGGCCAATGGCGAAACGGACCAATAGGCGGGGCCGAAAAGCAGAGAGGGTGCGCGCGTGAAGAGATCGACGATCCAAGGGCCGATGGCGGCGTTGAACTCGGATTGGAGCGCCGCCGTGAACGGAATCAATTTGCGCGCCGAGGTAGAGCCGCTCGTGGGAATCAGGTGCGTGACCGGATCGCGGGTCAGGACGTTGGGTTCGCCTTGTTGCACGCGCGTGATCCACGGCGAGAGGTCTTCGTAGGTGTTCAGCGGAACCCGGCGGGCAAATTCGGCGTAGTTCGAGAGGGTGGCGAAGTTGTGTGCGCGGCCGTAAGCGGTGTCGGCGTGACGGGTGAGGAGGCGGCGTAGGAGCTGCGTTTGGGTGGTGCCCGGATCGCTGAGGGCCCGGCGAAATCGCCAAGCGGCGGGCAGGCTGGCGGCGAGCCACGCCGTGTTGGCGAGAGCTGCGGTGACGTTCATGGGGCGACCATGCGACGACCGGCGGCGGTGAGGTTGTGCTCGTGGATTTCCGTGAGGCACACAAGTTCGTCGCCGGCGGCGTGCGCGGGATTGCGCCGGAGAAAATACGCGATGTGCGGATCGGCAGTGCGACCGACGGGCACGGCGGCGAGCGGGGCGCGGAGGCGTTGCGGGCGGGCAAAACGGACGATCCCGGTGGCGGCGTCGAAGGCCCCGGCGTAGCGCTTGCGGGCGAGTTGATCGAGGAGGCGTTGCGCGGCGGGCGGTGTGGGCTGCGCGCAGTGAGGATAGAATTCGCGCCAGAAAACCGGGAGGAAACGGTAAGTGCGAAAGCCCGAGGTGAGGAGCAGCCAGTAGCACGGACGCGAGGGGAGGTCGGCGCGGATACGGTTGATCGACGCGATCCACTCGCGGGCCAGTGCAGGTGTTCCGCGGGCGGCGGGGGCGACGATGGTGTCGCCGGAGTAGATGGCGGTGATGGGTTGGCCGTCGAAGACCGAGTCGGTGGCGAGCAGCGTGGAAAACCCCACGAGTTGGTCGGCGGCGCGCAGGCGGATGACCCAATTCTTTTCCGCGAGATCGTGTTCGAACTGCTCACGCGTGACGTCGTCGAAGTGAAGCGAGAGCAGCGCGAACATTTCGTCGCGATCGGCGACGGTGAGTGCAGAGCGAGGTTGGAACGCGTTCATAGCAGCGCGACCTCGGGCCAGAGCGGCGAAGAGGGCAGGGAAGCAGGCGTCGCTTCCGCATCCGGCCAAGTGACGCGGTAGAGACGGCTGCGGTAGAGACGCGGGCGGAACCGTTTTTCGAGGACCGGGATACGCGGGTCGGTGGCGACGAGGCCGAGGGTGAGAAATTCGAGGCGGCGGGTGCGGGCGGCGTTGAGCGATGCGGCGACGAATTCGGGCAGGAGCGCGTCGTGCCCGGCCGCGAGGGCGAGGGGCGATAGACAGGCGTGCGCGAGGGTCGAACCGATCGGCGGAAGGTGCGGTGTGCCGAAAAGGCGGGCGGACAAATTCAGGAACGGACGGGCCGTGGCGAGGGCGGGTTCGTAGCCGCGGATCACGGTTTGCCGAAAGGACCGTTGGTCCCAAATCGCGGCGCCGGCGACGAGCTGCGGGCCGGCGAACGAAACGTGGAAATGCTCAAGCGGCAGCCCGTGGCGAGAAAGTGACGTGAGACGCTCCGGGGTCCAATGCGGGGCGAGGGTGTGGCGCTCGGCATGGGCGTTGAGTAGGGCGACGAACTCGGGGACGTGGACGTGGCTGGCAGGGGCGGTGTGGACGGACGTAGGCAACGCGCGTCGGGGAACCGGCAGCACGAGTGTCACGTAGGCGGCGAGGAAGGTGTAGGTGGGGAAGCCGGGGAGGCCGCGTTCGAGCAGGCGGAGCGCGCGGTGGTTGTCGGCGGCAATGCTCGTGAAGGTGAAATCGGCCGGTGCGGCGGGCAGCTCGCGAAAGAAACGGTAGCCGCCGCGCAGCAGGTCGACGCGGTTCGCGGCCGAGGCGTCGAGGCGGAGTTCGCCGAGGTAGGCGACGCGTCGGACCGCACCGTCGACGGTGGCTTCGCGCGTCGTGGAACGGCCCATACACAGGAGGCGCTCCGACTCGTAGACGAGGATGGTGTCGTCGACGGCACCGGCGACGCCCGCGCCGGCGAAGTAGCCGGGCTCGCGTTCAAAGGTCAGACAGATCGAACCGGCCATGGGGTTGTCGCGGAGGAGACGGCGGATGGCGGCGTCGTCATCCGCGGTGGCGCGCACGAAGCGCACGGGGCGCGTGGAGGTGGGCACGGTCACGGGGCCGGGAGCAGCGGACCCTGCCATGATTCGTCGCCGAGCGGGTAGTGGTCGCGCTGGCTGACGTCGGTGCGATGCATGGCGTTGATGAGATAAAAATTGCGCCACATGAAGCCGTTGCTGCGGTTCACGACGTCGAAGCCGCGGCGGACGATGCTGGGCCACGAGTAGAATTCGCGGCGGGCGGCGAGGCAGGAGCGTTGGAGTTCGTCGGGCGTCATGCCGCGCGGGGTGAAGGGAATGCGGTTGTAGCTGTAGCGTTCGTCGAGCCACCACGCCTCGTAGAGCAGCCGGTTTTCGGAGGCGAGGCGGGCGTAGAGCGGCGTGCCGGGGAAAGGCGTGAGGTGGTTGAAGGCGGCGATGTAGAGCGCGTGCTCTTGGGCGAAAGCGACGGTGGGGGCGAAGCTCTCGGGCGTATCCTGATCGTAGCCGAAGATGAACGTGCCGTAGACGCGGATACGGTGACGGCGGAGGTTGGCGAGGGCCGTTTCAAAGCCGCCGCGCGCGGTGTTGAACGTCTTGTTCATCGTCGCGAGGTTGGCGGGGTTCAGGCTTTCGAAGCCGATGAGCACGCCTTGGCAACCGCTGCGCTCGAGGAGATCGAGGAACTCCTCGTCGTGGGCGGCGTTGATGCTCGACTGGCTGACCCAGCGGATTTTCAACGGAATGAGGGCGCGGAAGAACTCTTTCGCCTGCGCGAGATTGGAGGTGATGTTGTCGTCGACGAAGAAGAAGAGTTTTTTTTCGCGCTTGAGGGCGGCGAGTTCGGTGAGGATGTCGACCGAGGGGCGGCGGGTCTGCGTCGAGGAAAAGACGGTCTGCACGGCGCAGAACTCGCACTTGAAATGACATCCGCGGCCGGCCTCGACGAGGCCGATGGGCAGGTAGCGTTTGCCGCGGAAGATCGAGCGATCGGGGCGCAGGCCGACGAGGGAAGGGCGGTCGGTCTGGCGGTAGAATTTTTCGAGGCGGCCGTGCCGGGCGTCGTCGAGCACGCGGGGCCAGAGGACTTCGGCCTCGCCGCAGACGACGGCCTCGGCGTAGCGGGAAACTTCGTCGGGACAGAGCGACGCGTGGAAGCCGCCCATGACGACGGGCACGCCGCGGCGGCGGTAGTCGGAGGCGATTTGGTAGGCGCGCTTGGCGGTGTAGGTTTCGACGCTGATCGCGACAAGGTCGGTGGGCTCGTCGAAGGGAATGGTCTCCATCCGGTCGTCGTAGAAGCGGACGTCGACGTCGGAGGGCGTCAGGCCGGCGAGAGTGGCAGCGGGCAGCGACTCCATCTGCCACGTGCGGATGTAGCGCCGGTCGCCGCGGTGGCGCCCGATGCACGGGTGAATGAGCGTGACTCGCATACGCGGCGCGGCGGTGCTCACGCGGCGGCCGGGCGAGCGGTGGGGCGCGGACGGGAAGACGCGCGGCCGATGATCCAGTCGCAATTGTAGAAACGGCTCAGGTTGTGGGCGTAAAAGCGGTAGCCGAGATTGGTGCCGAGTTTTACGGGCCACGGTGCGGGCGAATGGCGGATCCGGCGGGTGATCGACGAGAAGCTGTAGGCGTGTTTCCAGGCGGTTTCGACCCCGGTTTGGAGCTGCTCGACCGTCATGTGTTTCGGTTGAAAGACGACGTGCTGCGCATCGTAGAGCTCCCAGTTCTTGGTGAGGATGCGGCCCTCGGCCTCAAGGCGGAGATAGAGCGCGGTATTGGGAAAAGGGGTGACGACGGCGAAGCGGGGGAGGTCAATGTGCGTCGCGACCGCGAACTCGGCCGTCTTCATGAAGACATCAGGCTCGTCGTCATCGAGGCCGAAGACGAAGCAGCCTTGGAGAGCGATGCCGTGATCGTGCAGGCGCTGGACGACGCGACCGTAATTTTCCGGCGAGTTAAAACTCTTGTGGGTGAGCCGCAGGTTGGAAACCGAAATGGACTCGAGGCCCATGAGGAGGCCGCGGCAGCCGCTGCGACCACAGAGTTCGAGGAGTTCGGGGTCGTCGGCGAGGAGGACGGTGGCGAGCCCATACCATTGCAAACGGAGCGGGATTAGCGCGCGGAAAAGTTCGAGGGCGTAGCCGCGATGCGCGACGAGGTTCAGGTCGATGAAGATCAGTTTCTGGGCGCCGTGTTGCCGGATGTCGGCGACGACTTCGGCGACGGGTTTTTGAAACGGTTTTTTGCCCCACGCGACGGGGACGACGCAGAAGTCGCAACTGTGGACGCAACCCCGCGTGGCTTCGAAGACGTTGTTGGTCAGAAAGTGTTTGCTCGGCAGCAGATCGCGGCGGGGAAAGGGCCGCCCGCCGATGTCGAGGTTGGGCGCCTGGTTGTAACGCGGCTGCATCGTGCCGGCGGCAAAATCGCGGAGGAGCTGGGGCCAGCTATCCTCGGCGTAACCGACGACGATGGCGTCGGCGTGGGGCGCGGCATCCTGCGGGATGAGGGTAACGTGCGGGCCGCCGAGGACGACGGTGATGCCGCGGCGACGGAAATGGTCGGCGAGTTCGTAGGCGCGCATCGCGGTGCCGGTGATCACCGTTATGCCGATAAGATCGGCCTCGAGATCGAGCGGCATGTCGGCGATGCCCTCGTCGATGAGACGCACCTCGTGCGGGAGGTCGGCCGGAATGAGCGCGGCGAGGGTCGTGAGCGTGAGCGGCTGATAGCGGAGGGACTTTTTCCAGATGCCGCCGCGATGGCGGTAGAGCGGTCCCTTGGGAGAGAGCAGGACGATCTTCAGGCGGCGCGCCGGCACCGAGTATTTCTCCGAGGGCAACACAGTGGGCTTGATATGCGTGGGGCACCTCCAACGCTCAAGGGAAAATCCGATGCTGTCCGTGGCTATTCATGTGAGGGAAAAGGAGCGATGCGCTGCATCGGGTGAGTCATGACGGAAGTTTGGCGAACGATGGGCGCGGGCTCGGCGTGGGGGCCGGCGTTGGTGGCGCTGGGCGGGAGCTGTTTGCTCGGCGCAACGTGGATTTACGGATACGGCGGCAAGCCGACGATTTTGCGGGCCGACGAAACGGAGTCGGCGAGTTGGCCCAATGTTTGGGAACGGTTGTCGATGCACCTCGTGGTTTACGCGGGGTGGGCCGTGGTGTTTGGGACGGTGGTGTGGTGGGGCGTGCCGCGGAGCGCGAGCGATGTGCGCCTGCCGGGTGAGGCAAACTGGCCGGTGATTCAAAACGCGGAGTGGATCTACCTGAGCAGCTACCTCGTGCCGTTGACACTGCCGTGGCTGCGCGTGCACCGGGCGGCGTTGCGCCGTTATGCGTGGGACCTGGGGTGGACGCTGGCGGCGTGCGTGGTCGTCTTTGTGGTGCTGCCGGTGGCCTCGCCGCCGCGGAGTTTCGTGCCGGATGGTTGGGCGGGGGAAATTCTGGCGTGGGAAACGTCGCGGGCCGATTTTGCGGCGGCGTCGCTGCCGTCGTTTCACGTGTGCTGGGCGCTCCTGTGTGCCCGGTTGCTGGCGACGCAAGGAGGCGCGTGGATCGGGGCCGGGTGGGGTTGGGCGTTGACGGTGACGGTGGCGTGTGTCGCCAACGGGGCTCACGCCGTCGCGGATGTGGTGGCGTCGCTGGCACTCGTGCCGGTGCTGACGGCCGAGCGCTCGCCGCTGCGAAAGCTGCTCGCGTGGGTGGAGGCCCGGCTGACTGCGGGACGCGACCGCTGAACTGCCCGTTTAGGCGCCGGCGCCGCGGCGGGCGGCGAACATGCGTGCGAGTAAGAAACCCGCTGCGACGCCGACGAGCACTCCGCCGATGCCAAACCAGAGTTTCGCCTGACGAACGAAATACTCGACGATGCTATTTCCAAACGGGTCCATCGTGAACTGCGAGCGGATCAGTTTCCACTGGCCATCGCTACGGCGGAGCACGGCCGTCCAATGGCTTTTGTAACCAAAATGGCCGACGGACATCTTGGCGTTTTCCTCGCAGGTGCCGTGGGCGACGGCGATGTCGCCGTAGATCTGCGTCGGGGCGGCGTCCATCTTGATGGTGTAAACAACACCGGGAAACGAGGCGTGAAATTTTTCGTAGATCGCCTTGAGTTCCGCGAGCGAGGTGAAGATCTGGTTGTTCACGACAACACCGCTGGTCTCCGCCGTGAAGAGCGGGGCGAGGGGCGTGAGATTGCCGGTGTTGATAGCGGTCTCGTAGACGCCGCGGAGCGCGCGGAGTTCGTCGTGGAGTTTGGTGTCGTCGGCGGCGTGCAGGGCGCCGGGGAGGTTGGCCGCCAAAGCGGCGAGGAACAGCGAGGCGAGGGCGGTGAGGCGGGAGCGCGGATTCATTTGGGTTGGGAGAGTAGGGCAGCCGAATCGGGAGAGGCGGACGGAACCCGTTGGCCGGATCGCCAGCGAGTGAAGGGAGCGCCGAGAAACAATGCTTCGGTGGCCTGATCGGGTTCGAGCACGAAACCGGCGCTCAAGAGGGCACTGCCACCGACGGTCGTGCGATCCCCGAGGGTGACGGGACCGAGTGTGAGCGTGGTTTGGCCCGCGTGATCCACACTCGAAAAATGTCCGACGAGCCGTGCATCGATGCCGACGACGACGTCGTCGCCGACACGGAGAAGCGGGCGATCGAAAATTTTCACGCCGGGTGACCAGAGCGTGAGTCGCCCAACCCGGGCGCCCCAGAGGCGGAGCCACGCGCTGTAAAATCCGGGCACGAAACGGAGAGACTCTTCGATCCATGGGAGACGGTTGAAGAGCGACTGGAGCTGCCACGTGAACCACCACCGGAAAAAAATGGCGGATGGCACTGGAAACTCGCCCGTGGGCAAAGTGTTGCCGCCGACGATACGACACAGGAGCGGCGGCGCGAGGAGGAGCCAAGCGAGAGCAGTGGATGAGCGCACGAGCGGCGACGAGGGGAGTAGCAGGACAATCGCGGCGGCACCGCTCAGGTGGACCAAGGGCCACGCGTTCAGGGCGAGTAGCGCGGCTTTCTGCGGCCCGGAAAAATCCGGTGCGCGCAGGATGGCGCGGACGCGAAAGGCGCGGCGCAGGCCGTCAGCGGATGGGGCGGCCGGCGTGGTCGTTGGCGACATGGTTGGGGGCTGGTTTGGGTCCGCGCCATTGGCGCAGCCACGCGCGTCCCATCGATTCACGCTGAGCGGCGGGTCCCTCTGCGAGCGAGGGGAGGTGAATCCAGGGGACGTTGGGGCGCTCGTGGTGGCGTTGGTGCCAGTTGTGATTGAGCCACAGCCGATCGAGCCAACTCCACGTGCGGAGATTGCGCGCGCCGCGGTGGACGTCGCGCTCGGTGCCGTAGTGATGCATGTATTGCATCGACGACCATGAGACGCCGAAGGCGGCGACCAAAGCAGCCCAATGAAGAGCCGGCACACCGAGCAGGAAAATGACGGACGCGTGCAACGCCAACGAGGCGAGCGCTTCGAGCCGGATCAAGCGGTCGTAGCGGGGATTCAAAGACTCCAGGAGCGCCTCGGTCGGACGATCAAAGGCGGTCTTCTTCGTCGCCCAAAGGCGCGGAAAGAACGGGAGCACAAAATTGCTCGCGGCGATGCAGAGCCAGAAACCGCCCCAGAGGATGTTGTAAAACGCCCAGTGTTTCCAGAGGCGGTTGTCGCCGGCGAAATAGTAGTCGAAGGCCTCGTCGTCGGTGCGGTTGCGCACGTGGTGGCCGAGGTGGCCTTGGCGCAGCAGGTGGAACGGAGCGGGAAAAAACAACGCGAGGAGCGTGCCGGTGGCGTCGTTGATGAGCCGGTTGGGGTGCAGCATCGCGTGCTCGGCCTCGTGCAACATGAGGTAGGCGGAGTTCATCACGAGCGCGTAGCCGAGGGCGAGCAGCGGAACCCACGGCCAGAACGGCACGCGGCCAGCGACGACGAGCAACGTGACGAGCGCGACGAGCTGACCAGCCGAAATGAGCATGTTGGTTTTCGCGGGGATGGCGAAAGCGTCCGCCGAGGCGGGGGCCGGTTGTTCAGGGTGCGTGCTCATGGGCGAGCCATCGGTTGACGAGACAGGGCAGATCCGGGGCCGTCGAGGCCTGTTTCCAGGTGCGGGGAACGGAGTCGCGACCGAAGACTTGAGCGCGAAAATCCTCGCGACGCGCGAGAGCTCGCAGCGCGGATTTCAAGCGTGCGGGCGGCACCGAAAGATCCGGGAGCTCGGCGGCGAGCGCATCGATCACGCGGAGAGCGGCGCGGCGGGGGAGCGCGATGAATTCGCTGAGCATCCAGTCGAGGATGCGGTCGTTGAGGCGACGGAGCCACGAGGGCGTCCGGGGCCACAGCTCCGCGATAAGCGCGGCGTCCCACTGGACATGTCCGGCTTCGTCGGCGAGGTGCTGGCGATGCGCGGTCACGATGGTAGCAGGGTAGGCGGTCTCGTCCGCGAGGATGAGCCGGCTGGCAAACATCGTCCGCTCTTCGAGCAGTTGCACGAGCCACAGCAGGGCGGGAAAAATCTGCGGCCGTCGGACGGCGGCTCCGAAAATTGCATCTGCCACCGCGCCAGTGTGCACAAAATGGCGCCAGCCCTCGCCATACCATGCGGGACGAAGTTCGCGGAGAATGCGGTGGAAACCGGCAGAGTGCGCATTTTCTTCGGCGGCGAAAACATCGAGCGACTGGCGCAGACGGTCGTCGGAGACAATCGGCTGAAGGGCGCGGAGCAGCGGCACGATGAGTGCCTGTTCGAAAAAGATGATCTGCTCGAGGCCGTAGAGTCCGTGCAGTTGGTTGTAGCGGAGTTGTTCGTGCGGCCGCAGCTCGCGCCATACCGGAGTGAAGGGCAACGGCGTCAACCGGTCCGGGATAAATCGGAGAGGACCGAGCACAGGATCAGGCGGATGCACGGCGAGCGACGGGATCGGGGCGACTGCGGCGCGTGAACCAATCCCGGTAGAAGCACCAGAGATTGTCGGAGACCAGCCGGGGATCGATGCGCGGCGCGACGTGTTCGGCATGGAACCGGGGCAGCTCGCTCCAGTGCAACGTCGGGCGCAGATGATGGGCGGTGTGATAGCCGACGTTGAAGAAGAGCCAGTTCGTCCAGTGGTTGACGAGATTGCGGCTGTTTTGCCACGGGTCGTCTTGATCGAGTTCCTGATGGTGGAGCAGATTGAACGTCACGAGCCACCATTGGCCGTGGAGCCACGGCAGGGCGAGGTAGAGCAACGTCGCGCGCCAATCGAAAAACAGCAGCACCGCGAACGTGCCCCACAGGGTGAACTGCTCCGCGAGCCCCCGCCAGAAGAGCGTGCGGTTCGTGCGCCACCAAAGCGGGAAATCCAGGGGCTTGCGGATGTAGAGTTCCCACCACGCGCGCGGAAAAAAGCACACGACGTTGAGCCATTGTGAACGGAAGCCGACGAGGGACGCTCGCACGAAGTCGTCGGGCGAGTTACTGTGCCCGTGGTGACGCCGGTTGTGCTCGGTGATGATGGACGTCGCCGTGGTCCCGGTGAGCAGGCCTAGCCAATGGTCGAGCAGGAGATTGGACCAGGCCGCGCGAAACGTGCGGCGATGCATGTGATTGTGTTTCACGTTGGCCGCACACACGGCGAGCCACGCCACGGCATACCACGCGAACCAATGGGAGATACGGCCGCTCCACAATCCGGCCACGAGCGCGGTTTGGGTGGTCAGGAAAACCAATACGCGCAAATCTGTGGAGGAACGCAGACCAAGAATTGAGTTGGATTTGATCGACCCCACGCCGGACAGGAAAGGAACTGCGGCGGTCGAGGGCAATACCCGGGGCCGCTGCGGATTCTCGCGAGATGCGATTCACGCCACCGTGCTTGCATCCGGTGCCGCGCGCTCACAGAAAACTGCCTCCCCGCGGCGTTCCCCTCGCCGCATCCCCTGCGGTTCCCCGCCGCTATCCCCCGATTCGCCATGTCCCACCTCTTGCGATCTGTGTCTCGCTTGCGCGCCGCCGCTCCCGTCGGCTTCGCGCTGGCTTTGTCGTCATTCGCCATCGCAGCCGATACGCCGACGTCGACTCCGCCGTCGAGCGGCGCGGTGCAGCTCACGCCGTTTCTCGTCTCCACCGAGGGCGACGAGGGCTACCGCGCGGCGAATACCCTCGCCGGCACGCGCATGAACGCCTCGCTCTTCCACACGCCCGCGGCGATCTCCGTCCTCACGAAGGAGTTTCTCGACGACATCGGCGCGGAGAACGTCGCCGACATGCTCAAGTTTGCCATGAGCTCCGACAACGAGCGCACCGACTCCGGCGGCGGCCTCGCGCAGGCGTGGGATGTGCGCGCCACGATCCGCGGGTTCACGGAGTCCGTCATTACCCGCGACTACCTGCCCAACATGGTCCAGAACCGCGGCATCCTCGCCAACGATCGCTTCAACGTCGATCGCGCCGACGTGAGCCGCGGGCCCAATTCCATTCTCTACGGGGCGAGCCGGCCCGGCGGCGCGTTCAACCTCAACTCGAAGCGCGCCGTGCTCAACGGCCGCCAGAAGTCCGCGCAGTTTCTCGTCGGCCGTTTCGCGAAAAAACGCAGCGAGGCCGACTTCGCGTTTCCGCTCATCAAGGACAAGCTCGCCCTCCGCACCAACGCCATGTGGGAGGACCGCGGCGGCTGGTTCGAGTTCGAGATGCTCAAGGCCAAGGGCGCCGCCGTCGCCGCCACGTATCAGCCGTTCAAGACCACGCAGGTGCGCGCCGGCGTGGAGCGCATGGTGCGCCAGCAGGTCACGCCCGGAAATTTCCCGCAGGCCGACTTCGGCTACTCGCGCTGGGTGCTCGCCGGCGCGCCCAAGGCCCCGAATCCGCTCCAGCCCGCCACGAACCCCGCGCCCTCGCTGCTCCGCGTGATCAACACGCTGCAGACCGTCTACGCCCCGCAGGTGCGCGCTCAGCCGTATCGCCTCTCGACCACCGGCGCCGACATGCGCCCGGATCTCGCGGGCACGCAGGGCCCGGGTTTCTTCGAGACGATCAGCGCCGGCGCCGCGCCTTCCGGCGGCACGATGGACGATCCGTTCTACGGTCAGGTCATTCCCGCCAACGCCTACCTCGCCGGTCCCGGCCGCAGCACCGACAACGACTACACGCTCGCCTCCATCTTCATCGATCAGCGCGTCGGTCCCGTGAGCATCGAGCTCGGCTACTCGCGCACGAATTATTTCCGCGGCTTCACGCAGCCGAACGCCAACGCGATCGGCGACGCCAACCCCGTGCTGCCCGGCGCCTATTTTGCCGACGGCGACTCCGTCATCGCTGCGGGTCGTCTGCCCGGCACGCTCCTGCCCGACATCGCGCGCGCCAATCCCTACGTCGGCCTGCCCTACGTGCAGTCGCAGGCGGTGCGCCAGCTCTTCGACCAGCGCACCGAGACGTGGCGCGCCACCGTCGGCTACGAACTCGATCTCACGCGCCGGCGCGCCTGGCTCGGGCGTCACAGCGTCGCCGCCGCCTGGCAGAAGGAACGCAGCTATTTCGGCAACGGTAACATCGCCGAGTTCAACCTCGCGCCCGGCAACAATCAGCCCATCGACTCCGCGACCAACACCATCCTCCGCCGCACCTACCTCGAGTTCAACCGCCCCGGCGGCGTGCGCGGCGGCCTCGACGCGTGGGCCAACCCGATCCCTGAGTCGCCGGGCATGAAGGCCGGCTTCGTCTACAACAACCTCTACCCCTGGGTCGCACAGCGAAACACCAGCGGCATGCTCGCGTCACAGAGCCGCTGGGCCGGCGACCGCCTCGTGCTCACCGGTGGCTACCGCCGCGACCGCGCCGAAGTGATGGATGCCGACGCCGGCGGCGTGCGCCTGCCCAACTCCACCAACGCGTGGCTCCTGCGCCCCTACCGTTTCGAAAACGCGACCCGCACCGTCTCCAACGGCGCGACGAAAACCCTCGGCGCCGTCTTCACCGCCCTGCCGTGGCTCGGCCTCTCCTACAACCGCTCGCAGAGCGTGTTTCCGCAGGGCGCGTTCAAAGACATTTTCGCCCGCGTGCTGCCGCCCATCGAGGGCGACGGCCAGGACTACGGCCTGCGCTTCATGCTCCTCGGCGGCCGCCTCTCGGCCAACCTGAACGTCTACCGCGCCGACGGCGTGAACCAGTTCCAGCCCGCGCTCAACGCGCCGAAAAACAATATCTCCACCGCGTCCAACGCCGTGCTCACCACCCTCCGCGCCCGCGGCCAGCCGCTCCCCGCGTCCGTCGCCGCCGCCGGCATCACGCTCCTCAACTCCGAGTCGCAAGCGCGCGACGCCTCCGACCTCGCCGGCCGCGGCTCCGAGATTGAAATCACCGGCCGCCTCGCGCCCGGCTGGAGCGTCACGCTCAACGTCGCCCGCAACCAGCTCAAGCAGGCCAACATCCTCTCCGACTCGATGGCCTTCCTCGGCAGCGTGAAAGCCGATTGGGAAAAAAGCACCACGCGCCTCGACGACACGCCCGCCGTGGTCGCGACCTTCGTGCGCACGCGCGACGCCACGCCGCAACGCGACTTCGTGACGAACCCCGCCACGTTTGCTGACGTGTATGCCTACACCCTCGCGGTCGCCGAGCCCTTCCTCCGCGGCACGGGCAAGTCGCCCTTCGCCCACGTCGAGCAGACCTTCAACACGTTCACGAGTTACCGCTTCGCCGCCGATGCCCCGCGTTTCG
The DNA here is from genome assembly GCA_943372705.1 of Opitutus sp. GAS368. Lineage (GTDB taxonomy): Bacteria > Verrucomicrobiota > Verrucomicrobiia > Opitutales > Opitutaceae > GAS368. The sequence goes on from CALRZR010000049.1 coordinate 14,322, forward strand.
CCCGCGGCGTGCGCGCCGGTCTCGGCGCCAACTACCGCGGCCCCGCCGTGATCGGCTACGACAACGCGAACAACGACGCCGTGATCCTCGGCCGCAGCGCCATCACGTGGAGCGGCATGCTCGGCAAACGCTTCGCCCTGCGCCGCGGCCAATCGCTCGATCTCCAGCTCAACGTCGAAAACATCTTCGGCCAGGAAGCCCGCCTCCCGTATTCCGCGACCGCCCCCGGTGTGATCGTGCGCTACCTGCTCCCACGCGTCCGCCACTCATGGACGATGCGGGCGACTTACGGGTTCTGAGCCGGCCTGCGTGCGAATCGGGATCGCGATGTTCGGCGTCCGCCACGGCCGAGCGGGCTCTCGTCTACGCTTCGAGCTGCGCGAACGACACCTTTAGCCCGGCCAACAGCTTCGAACTCACTTTTTCCGCGTCTACACCGCGAGCGTGCAACTGGTAGGTTCCCTTCGCGAGAGTGAACACCTCGATGAGCCGGGAGTCGGGGTCGATGATCCAATACTCGGCTACGCCGAATTGTTCGTAGAGCGCCTTCTTGTCGACGCGGTCGCGCCGCCAGGTGCCCTCGGAGATCACCTCGACGAGCAATTCTGGCACGCCGCGGATGCACGTGGATTCGATAATTGATTTCTGGCTGTTCGAAACAAACACCACGTCAGGCTGCACGACCTTGCTGGCACCAAACACCACGTCGATTGGGCTGATCAGTGTCTCGCCGAGCTTTCGGGCGAGCACAAAATCTTCGAGGTATCGCCAAGTGCGGGCGGTGAGGCGTTGGTGAGTGGGCCGGGGTGCAGCAGACATGATGATTTCTCCATCCCACAACTCCGTGGGCAGGTTCGTTTCTGTCGATGCCGCGGCGAACTCGTCGTAAGTCCACGTGCGCTTGGCCTTGGGTCGCGAAAGCGTTGCGGTGCTCATGCGGTCAAGGAAGTCCACGGCGTCGGCGAAATCAAATCCTCATTTCCGAGCGCGCGTGTCAGCGGTAGCGTCCGCGGTCGTCTCGGAGAGACGCCCTTCCCGACGATGCTGGGGCGCTGCCGAAAACGGAGATGCGTCCTGCTACGCCGGCCCGAAACTAAAACGTTGAGCGTTCCGCCCCAGCCTCCGATCCGCCCACTTGCCCCGATGCCGCTCCTCACCGGAATCTTCCGTGTCCGCCGTCGCGGCGTTTGACGACAATGCGTGGGAAGACCTGCTCAACTACATCGAGGAAAAGCGCGTCATCCCGATCGTCGGCCCGGAACTCACGGTGGTGCAGACCGACGCCGGCCCGGAAATTTTCTACGTGTAGCTCGCGCCGGTCTCGGCGCCAACTACCGCGGCCCCGCCGTGATCGGTTACGACGCCGCGAACGGCGACGCGGTGATCCTCGGCGGCAGCGCCATCACGTGGAGCGGCATGCTCGGCAAACGCTTCGCCCTGCGCCGGGGCCAGTCGCGCGACCTACAGCTCAACGTCGAAAACATCTTCGGCCAGGAAGCCCGCCTCCCGTATTCCGCGACCGCCCCCGGCGTAATCGTGCGCTACCTGCTCCCGCGCGTGCGGCACTCGTGGACGATGCGGGCCACCTACGGGTTTTGAGCCGACTACGCCTTTACGCCGTTTTCCTCTATTGCACTCCGCTTCGCGGGCTCGAGGTCTTCATTCAGCTAGCTCGATGGTGCGATGAGTCGCTGCAAGGTAACGTTGCATGTGCGCGGCCTACTCTTCCCAGTGACCACGCCGTCGCATGAATCCCGCGTCGTTTCGAGCTGACCCTTTCGGCTGCGCCGGGAAAAGGTGTCAATGCCGCGGGCGACGATCACCCGGGCGGCGCGACGATGCACAGCGGCACCCGAATCAGATTCCTCGCTGCTTTTGCTGAACGCCCGGCGGGTCCCGCAGTAAAGGCTGTCAAGGGTCACGCCAAAACCCTTTACGGCTTCGACATGCCCCCCGGAAATGACCTCTTTTGAGGCCCCGAAATGCCCCCTGCTTTGCTAGTCGAATTGCGTAGCGAACCAGATTCCATCAGGCGTCCTTGAGCACCACACTTGTTTTCAATGCCAGAGATCGATTTGGAAAAACAGCACCCGTCAACAGGCCTTCGTCTCCCGAGCGAGGACCAAGTCTCGTATTATCACGTAGGAGACCGAGAAGAGGTTACTTCACGTGTGCCAAATTTGCTCCGCGCACCCCTCCTGAGAATGCTGGGCATGCTTCCCAAGAGTGGCCTTCAGTTTTTGAACCCAATCGAGTATCAGCTCCGCCACCTTAGGGAAAACGGTGTTCAGCACCTCCGCTTTGGGGTCGTGTTTGCAGACAAGTTTCCCGCGTGGTTGGATCAACTCACCTCTGCCCCTGCTTTGATGCACATTTTCCTGTGGCACACGATCAATACACAGGCAATCGACGCGCTTCGCGCGCTCGACCGTAACCACATAGTTTTCCCTGCAACGGACGAAATCAAGAACGCGCTCGTTGCCCGTGGATTAGACGCCAATATCATCGTCAAAGCCTACTCCGACGTGGTGAATCGGATTGAGCGTAGCCTGCTCGCAGTCGACGGAGTCACCACCGAACTGCTGGCCGAGCGCAAAGCCGACGTCCGAAATTTCGCCGATCAATTTCACGGCGACTTCTTCCCGCGAAAAGCCCTGCCGTTTTCGCCACTACGCGTGAATTTAGACCAACTAGCGCAGCTCTTCGCGCAGTTTCGCGATGATCTGTGGGAGGAACTGGCCAACGAGCGCGACCAACGTGCGACGGGCCTAGCACAGTCATTCCAGGCCGTTCAACGCGGATTGGAAGTGATAGGCTACGATATCAATATCGGGCCATATGGAATTTTACCAAGCGCGATTCTGGCGTTTCCCAGTTTTCACCCGGAACTTCGAGCGAGCCTAGCTCGCAACGTTGCAACGCTTCCCGCAGATCAAAGAGACCTGCTGCGCGACATTATCGCCGTGCGCGTCGCTGAACAGGATTCGACCAACTACCAGAATTCCATAGCGCTAAAAACCGATGCGTATGAACTCGTCATGCGAGCCGGGGCCGAGGAGGTAGTCGCCTACACGAAGTTCTTTGATCTGGCTGGCACCTTGCACGCCAGCTTCAAGGCCGCTCCATACTTGCGGGGGCCGATCAAAGGTCAGTCCCTCGCACAGGAACACAGTTTTTTCTCGCCGATAAATTTCAACGAGAACTCGTCATCTCGGGCTATCCGACGACGGGTGTTTGGCTTTGGGCGCGCACTCGGCGACGCGTTGCACATGGACCTGCGTGCAACAGTCCGCGACTATCTTGGCGGGATCGTCGCGATGAGCGACCTGCCGTTGGAGTGGCTCGATGTCGATGGCGTGCCGCTAGGCTTTTCAAAGGACGTTTGCCGCCTGCCCGAGGGGATGATCAGCAATCTACTCTCGCAGTTTACTCACAATGCGGGCTCGACTTTTGAGGTGACCACGGAAACGCCGAAGCGAACGTTAGTGGTCTGCGGGGCTCCCGATGGAGACGCTATAGCGCGGGCTTTCGCAGGGATTGTTGAAATGCACCGCGACAAGAAAATTACCGGACCTTGGCGTCTAGAGAAGTGCGATTCCGTCGATGCATTTTGTGGCTTGGTCAACGAGTTCCGGCCTGAGCTTTTGATCATCGATTCGCACGGGCGCTACCAGTCTAACGAAATTGGAACCGAAATCCAGTTTGGCCATGAATACCTGAACGGAAACGATGTTGTGGCTCGGTTACCCCAAATCCCGTTGGTTGTTATGAGCGCATGTTGGGGGGCTCCACTCTACGGATCGTCTAACACCATCGCACACGCGTTTTTCGAGGCCGGATCCTTTGCTGTCACCTGCACGTTGCTACCCGTAAACGTGATAAAAGGCAGCGTCCTCTACACTCGGCTCCTCCGTAATCTGGGATCAGCGGCGGAGAATCCGTATCATCCGCATTGGTCTTCATTCGTGAGTCATGCCGTGCGAACTTCCTACCTAACAGATCTTCACGCCGTAATTCACGATCGGCTCGGAATCAGAAGAGATGTAACAACGGCGGATGCACCGGAACTTCAGGGGCAGTGGTTTGTTAAAACCATGAATCCGCGAACGCGCTCCGAAGCCTTTAAAGAAGCGTATGATTTGATCATCCGCTGCTATCCGGCTGAGCTGACGGACAAGGTGCGGCGAGCGCTCGCCGAGGACGCCAACCTTCCCGAGTTCATGTATTACACAACGCTGGGCCGCGCCGATCTCGTCCAATTCCAAGCTTGGAATCAAAAGTGGCACCAACCGGCGGAGTCCAGCATCTCAGTAGAATCAATCTTGCGACACTTCCACAACGAGAGCCCAGAAGCGGAAAGGACCTGAGCATTTTTGAAAACGACGATGATTGGGCTCACTACCGTTGCCATCCACCAATCGCAGACAATTTCGCAAACGCATCAGACTGTTGGGTGAACGCCAAGTGCGGGGCCAGCCGAAAGGGAGGCCAGCTGAACGGGTCAAACTTTGCACTATGCGGATAGAAAACGGGGACAGGTCCTGGGATTGCTACGCGCCAAGGCGATCAAGGGCCGACTTGATTGCTGCGAGATAGTTGGGGTGCCAGAGATCGTGCTCGGCGGCGGCGACGGCGGTGTAACTGCGCTGGCGGTAGAAATCGCGGACGGCCGTGGCGCGGCGGTGCATCTCCTCGTCTTCGAGGGCGCCCACCCGCACGTCGGCCGGGGCCGCGGTGTTGCCGCTGCGGTAGGAAAGCTTCGCCGCGGGCTGCGGCCAGTCGCTCGAGCTCCAGCTCAACGTCGACCGACCCCGCGCGCTCCATCGCCCCCGGCTTCACGATCACGCCCGCCGACACGATGGCCGCACCCGCGACCGCGCCGAAGCCGTGAGTGTAGGGGCGCGCCTCGTGCGCGCCCTCAGGCCAAGGCGCGGACGAGCCGCGCCCCTACGCCCACTGCGCCCGTGCCACTTCGGCGACGAAAAAATCCGCGCCTTGCCGCGCAGACTATCGCACCTAGCTTTTTCGCATGAATTCCACTGTCGCACCCGCGTTGCGCGATCTTTCGTTCTCCGAGAAGCTCATCCTCGTCGAGGACCTGTGGGATGATCTCGCGAGCCAGCCCAACGGCATCCCGCTTTCGTCCGCCGTGAAACTCGAGCTCGACCGCCGCTACGCGGACTGCCTCACGAATCCCGCGGAAGGCAGCTCGTGGGAAGACGCCAAGCGCCGGCTCGCTGGGTCGTGAAATTACACCGGCTGATTGTCCGCTCTTTTGCCGAGCGGGACATCGCGGAGGCGGCAGAGAGGTGAGCGCTGAAAACTAGGTTCAGGTCTTGGGCCTTGGGCTACTGCCGTCTGCCTTCGATGGCTCGGCGCCGAGGCGGTCGAGGGCTGACTTGATTGCTGCGAGATAGTTGGGGTGCCAGAGCTCGTGCTCGGCGGCGGGGACGGCGGTGTAGCTGCGCTGGCGGTAGAAGTCGCGGACGGCCGTCGCGCGGCGGTGCATCTGCTCGTCTTCGAGGGCGCCCACCAGCACGTCGGCCGGCGTCGCGGCGTTGCCGCTGCGGTAGGAAATCATCCAGCGTTCGGGCTCATCTTCGTCCTCGAGAAAGAACGGCGAAATTGAGCCGAGAATCAGGTGCCGGGCGCGCAAGGCTCCGAGATGGGCGTAAAGCGCGCCGAGCGAAAATCCCAGCACGACCTTGCCCGCCGTCTGGGCGTCGACTTGGGGAAAGATTTCGGTCGCGCCAAAGGGTGGGCGATGGCCGGGCCATTCGAGACGGACAAATTCCGTCTCCCAACCGCAGGTGTGCACGAAGTCGACGAACGGTTTGAAGCGGCGCTCAGCGCCCGGCATCGGCGGGACAATCGTCAATAAAGGCATGGCGAAAACGGGTGGCGGCGCGTCGAAAAAGGTCAATCTGGGGCGAGAAAAAAGGTGGCGAAAAGCCGATGGCGCCCTCACGAGCGACCGCTTCGGCGCCGATGCCCCGCGGTTCGCCAGCATCCATCGCACTTTTCAGGCAGATTTTTTTGCCACAGAGCACAAAGAGCGCGGACACAGAGTTCACAGAGGTAGTCACTTTGTTTTGCTCGTTGGCCTCTGTGTCTGGGCTCTGTGCCCTCGGTGGCTCATGTCTTGGCCCGATTCAGGTAGAGTGGATTCGGGCTGGCCCGCGGCGCGTGCGCGACTCATCGACGATGCGCGCGACTTACGGCTTTTAATCCGGCCACGGCTCCGCACCGTTTGCCTCCATGAACCCCCGCGTCGCTGTTGCCCTGCCCGAACCCACGTCTCCCGCCGCACTCCGCGCCACCACGCGGCGCACTTTTCTGGGCGGGTCGCTCGCCGCTGCCGGCGGACTGTGGCTCGCGCCGCAAATCCGGGCGCAGAGCAAGACGGCGCCGGATTTTCACGGCACCATCATCGGCCACGGCGCGCACCGGTATCGCGTGGATCTGCGTTGGAGTCGCGCCGACGCGGCGAAGACGCCGGTCAACAACTGCCACGAGATGGTGATGTCCGCGGACAAGCGCCTGTTTCTCCTGACCGACAACGCCCGCAATAACGTCCTCATCTACGCGCGCGATGGCGCACTGCTCGGCTCGTGGACGCTTAATCTCGCCGGCGCGCACGGGCTCACGCTCGCGCGCGAGGGCGGGCGCGAGGTGCTGTGGATCACCGATACGAAGGGCCGCGTCGTGAAAGCGTCGCTCGACGGCGAGCTGTTGTTGGAGCTGCCACACGCCAGCGCTTGTGGTGCCTACGCGGCCGGCGCGAAGTATGCGCCGACGGAGGTGGCGGTCGGCCCCGACGGACAGGTCTACGTGGCCGATGGCTACGGGTCGCAGTTTATTTTGCGTTTCGATGCGGCGGGAAAATACCTCGGCAAATTCGGCGGCGAGAGCTCGCTCACGCCCGGGAAGTTCGTGCAGGCGCACGGCATCGCCGTCGATACGCGCACGCCCGAGCCGCTGCTCGTGTGCACGGAGCGGATGCGCAACGAGTTTCAATGGTTCACGCTTGGCGGCGAATTCGTCCGCTCGGTTTATCTGCCCGGCGCTTTCGTGAGCCGGCCCGTGATTGCGGGCGATCTGCTGATTTCCGGAGTCTGCTTCGGCATGGAGCCGGGTGACTATCGCATGAAGCTGAACCGCGGTTTCGTCACGATCCTCGATCGCGAAAATCGGGTGATCTCCAATCCCGGCGGCCACGCGCCCACCTATGGTGCCGACGGCAAACTCGCGCTCATGTTGCAGGCGCAACCGGTGTTCAAACACTGCCACGACGTATGCGTCGACGACCGCGGCGATCTCTACGTCTGCCAGTGGCGCGCGGACCGCGTGTATCCCACGAAGTTGCACCGCGAGGCCTGAGCGGAGTGCGCCGCGCACTTGCGTTCGGGCGGCGCGGCGGCGTTCATCGGCGCGCCCCCTTTTTTGCCCATGAAACTTTTTGCCGCTCTGTTCGCTGTGCTCCTGGCCGGAACCGCCGCCTCCGCTGCGTCCGCCACCCCGCCGAACGTCATCGTGATCATCGCCGACGACCTCGGCTACTCCGACCTCGGTTGCTACGGCGGTGAGATCGCGACGCCGAATCTCGATGCGCTCGCGCAGAGCGGGCTCCGTTTCACGCAGGCCTACAACACGGCGCGCTGCTGGCCGTCGCGGGCTGCCGTGATGACCGGCTACTACGCGCAACAGGTGCGCCGCGATATCGTGCAGGGCATCGCGAGCGGCGGCGGCAACCGCGGCATCCGGCCCGCGTGGGCGCCGCTGATGACGGAGTTTTTGCGCGCGGCCGGCTATCGCAACTACCACTCCGGCAAATGGCACATCGACGGGCGTCCGCTGGCCAACGCCTTTGACCACAGTTTCGAAATCGGCGGCGGCCAGAGCAATTTTTTCAAAGCCCCCGGCAACACCGACGACGGCGTGCCGAACGTGCAGACGCCCGACTACTACGTCACCACCGCGACGGCCGATCACTCGATCAAATACCTGCAGGACCACGCGGCGAAATTCAGCGGGCAACCGTTTTTCCACTACCTGTGTTTCACGGCGCCCCACTTTCCGCTGCACGCGCCGGAAGCCGACATCGCGAAGTATCGCGACGCCTACGGCAAGGGCTGGAACGCCATCGCCGAGGCCCGCTACGCCCGACTCAAGAAGATGGGCATGGTCACGCACGCGCTCCCGGCGATGGAGCGGGAAGTCGGCCCGCCGTATGCGTTTCCCGACGACATCGTGAAGCTCGGCCCCGACGAGGTGAACCGCCCCGTGCCGTGGAGCGAGCTCACCGGTTCACAGCAGATGTTTCAGGCGGCGAAGATGGCCATCCACGCCGCGATGGTGGACCGCATGGACCAGGAGATCGGCCGCGTGATCGCGCAGCTCAAAGCCATGGGCGCCTACGAAAACACGCTGATCCTCTTCGCCTCCGACAACGGCGCGAGTGCCGAGATGATGGTGCGCGGCGATGGCCACGACGTGAATGCACCGATGGGCTCGGCGAAATCCTTCCTGTGCATCGGCCCCGGGTGGTCGAGCGCGGCCAACACGCCGTTCCGCCGCCACAAGACCTGGGTGCACGAAGGCGGCATCGCGACGCCGTTGATCGCGCACTGGCCCGCCGGCATCGCGGCCCGCGGCGAACTCCGCCGCAGCCCGACGCACCTGATCGATATTATGCCGACCGTGCTGGAACTCGCCGGAGCGAAGATCCCCGCCGAGATCCGCGGCTTCCCCGTGCCGACTGCGCCGGGACAGAGTTTCGCGGCAGCGCTCAAAAAAGACGTGCCCGTCGCGCACGATTACCTCTGGTGGGAGCACGAAGGAAATCGCGCGATCCGCGTCGGCGATTGGAAGCTCGTCGCGCTCGCGAAGGGCGAATGGGAACTCTACGACCTCGCCCGCGATCGCGGCGAAGCGCAGAACCTCGCGGAGAAAAATCCCGAGAAAATGCGCGAACTCGCCAAGCTGTGGACCGACCACTTCGACCTCACGGTGAAGCTCGCCCTGTCCGCCCCGCCGCCCGACATGCCGTCGCCCGCGTCCAAAAAAGCGAAACGCGCAAAGTAAGCGCAGACTTCGGGGGAGGACGTTTCTTTGGCCGCACCGGCGCGGTGCGAAACTTCTGCGTTGAGTGGTCTCCTCGGCCCGTTGAGCGTTTGCGCCGCTTTCCCCTTTGGCGCGCACCCTGCGTCAATACCCATGACTACCCCTCACCGCTGGTTTCCATTCACGCGTCCCGCTGCTGTCGTCGGCCTTGCGCTGTTATCATCTGCCTTCGCCCTCGCGGCGGAAGCGCCCGACGCGGCGCCACGCGGGCCGGTGCAACTCTCGCCGTTCCAGGTTACGACCGACAACGACGTCGGCTATGCCGCGGCGAATTCGCTCTCCGGCAGCCGCCTCAATACCGAATTGCGCAACACGCCGGCAGCCATTTCCGTTTTTACCAAGGAGTTTCTCGATGACATCGGCGCGCTGAGCACACTCGGTGCGTTGGAGTATGCGATGAACGCGTCGCGGGAGTTTACCGACTACACGGGCCTCGCGTCCGCGCAACAGAGCGACGGCAACATCCAGGTGCGCGGCTTCACCGGCGCTTCGCTCGGCCGGGATTTTTTCACGTGGCGCGTCTCCAGCGACGTGTTCAACACCGAGCGGCTGGATTTTTCGCGCGGGCCCAACTCGATCCTCTTCGGGGTCGGCGGCCCGGGCGGCATCGTCAATACGACGACGAAACGCGCGCACCTCGCCGGCAAATCCACGGACCAGGTGCAGGTGCGCGTCGGGAGCTGGGACGACTACCGCGCGACCGCGGATGTGAACCGTCGCATCGGAAAAACCGTCGCCGTGCGAGCGAACGTGCTCTGGCAGGACCGGCAGAGCTGGCGTGAGTTTGAATTTCTCAAGACCAAGGCCGGTGCCCTCGCGTCGGCCTACCGACCCTTCCGCCACACGGAGATTCGCGTGCAGGGCGAATACGCCGACCGCCAGCAACTGAACGCGATGCCGTGGCCCAGCGCGGACTACACCGGTGACTGGATCGCGGCGGGCCGGCCGATCGCGGCGAACAATACCGAGGCCGTCGGCGGCACCATCGCGAACGGCAACCGCTTCGTGGTCTTTGATCCGCTGGGGACCACGCCGCTCGTCTCGTGGACCGGCACTCGGCAAACCACCCGCGCACCCGGCGCGCCCACGCTTACTGGCAACGCCCGCGCGCTCACCGACTTTTCGCTCGTGCCGCGCGCCGCCTACCTCGGCGGTCCCGGCACCGGTTCGGACAATTGGTATCGCACGTGGTCGGCTTTCGCGGAACAGCGCCTCGGCGATCTCGTCGTCGAGGTGGCCTACAACCGCCAGCGCGATGTCCGCCGCGCGGATTTCGGCGTCTCCTGGAACAACATGGGCGCCTTCGCCGATGTGAATGCGCTCATCCCGCGCACGCCGTTGCCCGACGGCTCGCTCCCGGCGAATGCCGGTCAGCGCAATCCCAACGCCGGCAAACTCTACGTGCAGTCGCAGCCCGGTTACCGCGACATCGACAACGACACGCAGACGTGGCGCGTGACCGCCGCGTATGAACTCGATCTCAAAAAGCGCCGCCTCGGCCTGCATCGGTTCGCGGCGCTCGCGACGAGCGAGCAATTCGATTTTTTCACCGAGGCGGTGAATGAGGTGAACATCACGCCGGCCGGTAATGCGACCTACCCGTTGGACATCACGGTGGCCGCGAACCAAATCTGGCGCCGCACCTACCTCGATTTTTCGTCGGCCGATCCGCGCAAACGCGGCGCCCTCGACTACAAGGAATTTCCCTTGGTGCGGATGAACGGATTCACCTCCGGGTTTCGCCGCACGGGCGATACGAGCAATCTCCAGACGACCACGACGGATTCGCTGATGCTGGCCGGCCAGAGCAGTTTTTGGTCGGACCGGATCGTCGCAACGTGGGGCCTCCGGCGCGACGCCCAGGATTTTTGGACCGGCGGCAATGCGACGCGTGATCCCGTGACGCGCGAATTCAGCCGCAAGCTCGCCAAGCAGGCGAACACCGACTTTGCCGGGAACACGCGCACCTACGGCCTCGTGTTTCGCGCGCTGCCCTGGCTCGGCTTCGTCTACAACAACTCGAACAACTTCGTTCCGCAGACACCGATCGACATCAACGACCAGCCGATGGGCCCGCGCTTCGGCAAGGGCACCGACATCGGCGTGAAGCTCGCCTTCCTGCAGGGCCGGGTGAACGTCAACGTCTCGCGTTACGAACTCACGGAGACGAACCGCACGTCGGCTGACGCCTCGGTGACGACGAGCCTCGTCCCCGCGATCAATGAAATCTGGGAAGCCCTCGGCCGCCTCGACAAACAGATGGCGAATCCGCGCGACAGCGTGGACAACACGGGCCGCGGCTGGGAGGTCGAGGTGACCGCGAACCCAACGCGCAGCTTCCGCGTCGCGCTCAACGCGAGCGAAACCGAGGTCGTCCAGTCGCGCACGCTGCCCCGCGCCGGCGCCTACCTCGCGAGCAATCTTGCGGCTTGGCAGCAGAACGCCGCGCGCCCGCTCGTGGCTCCGTTCACCGGGATCGACACGAATGTGAATCCCACGATCGCCGACGCGATCCGCAGCGCCAACACGTGGCTCGCCGTCATCCGCCGCGCCGAGGGTCAGTCACCGCGCCAGACTGTGAAATACCGCGTCAACAGCTTCGGCACCTACACGTTTCGCCAGAGCGGCGCATGGTATGATTCGTTGAGCCTCGGCGGCGGCGTGAACTACCGCTCGAAGCCCGTGACCGGTTACGACTCCTCCCGCAATTTTGCGCCCGTCTTCGGCGGCGAGGTCATCTTGTTCAACGCGATGCTGGGCAAGTCGTGGACGACGAAATTCGGGCCATTTCGCACGCAGCTGAACGTCGACAACCTCCTCGCCAACGACGACCTCATCATCACGGACAAGGACAACACCGGCACCTACCGCCTCCTCTTCCAGCAACCGCGCCGCTGGAGCGTGACCGTGACGCGTGCGTTCTGATTTCAACTTATGCCGCGGACACTCACCTCGCTGGGCCTCGTCGTTTTGCTCTGGGCCGTGGGCGCTTCGGCGGCGGCGATGGCTCAGCGTCCCGGCTCGAAGCCCAATGTCCTGCTCATCGTCAGCGACGATCAGGGTTTCAGCGACTTCGGCTTCACCGGCAATCCGCTCGTCAAGACGCCCGCGCTCGACCGCCTCGCCGCGGAGTCCGCGGTCTTCAAAAATTTCGTCGTCGCCGCCGCGTGCTCGCCCACGCGCGCCGCGCTTTACACGGGACGCGAGCACCTGAGCACGGGCGTCTGGGGCGTGCCACCGCGCGCCAATCTGCGGACCGACGAAGCGCTCATGCCGGCTTTCTTCCGCGCCGGCGGTTACCGGACTTTCTACGCCGGGAAGGCCGACACGGCGCGGCTGCCGGAATCGTCGCCGTGGGAGCGCGGATGGGACCAGGGATACTTCGTGAGCGGCTACCAGCACCGTGACCCCACGTTGCCGAACCGCGGCGAGACGCTGCAGGCCAAACGCTGGACCGTCGATCTTGTGACGGACCTCATTCTGGATTTCATCCGGAAGGATTCCGCGCAGCCCTGGTTTGCCACGGCCGCCTATCTCGTTCCGCACCTCCCGTGGGTGTGTGACGAAAAATTCTCCGCTCCCTTGCTCGCGCAGGGCCTCTCGGCCGATCTCGCGCGCTGCTACGGCAGCATCGCGCAAATGGACGCCGCGATCGGCCGCCTCCTCGACGGCGTGCGCGCCGCCGGCCAGGCCGACAACACCGTTGTCGTTTTTCTGAGCGACAACGGCATGAGCCACAAAGCCGAAGTCGACCGCGATCTCGCCGCGGCGGACTGGGCGCAGCGCAACGTCCATGGCTTGCGCGGCCACAAAGCCACGGCGTGGGAAAACGGCCTGCGCGTCCCGCTCCTCGTTCGCTGGCCCGGTCGGATCGCCCCGGGCGAACGCCAACAGTTCGGTGCCGTCGAAGACGTGTTGCCCACCGTGCTCGACGTGGCCGGGCTCCGCGCCGACGTGGTGTCGCACCTGCCCTTCGCCGGCGTCTCGCTGCGTCCCGCGCTCTTTGACGCTGCCGTCGTGCGGGAACGCGCGCCCGCCTTTCGCATCGCCATCTCGGGCGCCGGTTCCCCCAAGCCGCAGGACGAAGGCAATCCGCGCCCGCGCCGTTTCGAAGACCACCACCTCGTGCTCCGCGGCGAACGCTTCAAGTTTCACGCATTGCCGGGCGGTAAGTCGGCGCTCTACGACCTCGCCGCCGACCCGACCGAATCGACCGAGGTCGCCGCGCGCTTTCCGGACATCGCTACTGCCATGGCGGTGGCGCTGCGTGAGCAATGGGCCGCGTTGCTCGCGACCGGACGGGCCTTTGCCACCGCCGGACCCGCCGTGGCGCCGAGTGCACGGAAGAAGTGACTTTGTTGCGGGCGGCGTTTTGTTATCTGGCCCTGTCCCCATCCTCTGTGCCCCCGTTTTCGCCCCACCCATGAAACTACCGAGAAATCTTGCCGGCTTCTGGCGGTCCGCCGTGCGTCTAGGCGCGGTCTGCTTCGGCCCTCTGGCGCTCGCCGTCGACTACAGCCGCGACGTCAAACCGATCCTCTCCGAACACTGTTTCTCGTGCCACGGCTTCGATGAAAAAAGCCGCAAGGGAAAGCTCCGCCTCGATGTCGCGGAGTCCGCCTACGCCGAGCGCAACGGCTTTGTCCGCATCAAGCCCGGCGATCCGGCGAACAGCGATGTGTGGACGCGCATCATCAGCACCGATGAAGAGGAGATGATGCCGCCGCCGAAGGAGCACGCACGCCTGACCGCCGAGCAGAAGGAGAAAATTAAGGCGTGGATAACCGAGGGCGCGAAGTATTCTGAGCACTGGTCGTTTGTGCCGCCGAAGAAAGCGCCGTTGCCCCCGAAAGGGACGCATCCCGTCGACGCTTTCGTCCGCGCGCGGCTCGCCCAGGAAAAACTCCGCCCCGCCCCCGAGGCGGACCGTCGCACCCTCATCCGCCGGCTGGCGTTCGACCTCACGGGGCTGCCGCCGTCGGGCGCGGAGGTGGAGGCCTTTGCGAACGACCGCGAACCGCAGGCCTACGACCGACTCGTCACGCGCCTGCTCGCGAGTCCGCATTTTGGTGAGCGCCTGGCGCTCGATTGGCTCGATGCGGCACGCTACGCCGACACCAACGGCTTCTCCATCGACGGTGGCCGCCACATGTGGCTCTGGCGCGATTGGGTGATTCAGGCCTTTAACGACAACAAGCCCTACGACCGTTTCCTCGTGGAGCAGCTCGCCGGCGATCTGTTGCCGAGCCGCACCGATGCCGACCTGATCGCGTCCGGTTTTCAGCGCAATAATATGGTGACCCACGAGGGCGGCACGATCCCCGACGAGAATCTCACCAACTACAATGCCGACCGCGTGAAGACGCTCGGCGAAGCGATGCTCGGTCTCACGCTCGGCTGCGCGCAGTGCCACGACCACAAATTCGACCCGATCACGCAGAAGGACTACTTCCGCACCTACGCGTATTTCAATTCACTCGGCGACAAAGGTCTCGACGGCAACGCGGGCGTGAATCCCGGTCCCAGCGTGAAAGCGCGCACCGTGTTGAAGACCGGCGAAGAGACGGCGCTGCGCAGCGAGATTGCCGCGTTGGAGGCGAAGCTCGCGCAGCGTGACGACGCCAAGCTCGCCGCCTGGGAGCAGCGCGAACAGACGCGCCTCGCCGCGCGCGGACGCGACCTGCGCGTGATTCCGCTCAAGGCCGTGAAGATTTCGACGCCGAATCGCGGGGCCGGTTTCGACGTTACGCCCGAGGGGCGCGTGCGCCTGAAGAATCCCGGCGACCTCGGCGCCTTCGATATTCTCGCGGAGCTGCCGAAGAATGCGGGGCCGATCACCGGTCTGCGTTTTGTGATGCATCCGGTCGATGACGCGGCGCTCGGCGGTTGGGGCTACGGTCCCTCGCGCGGCACGCCTGCGCGTGCCCCCGCGACGAAGAACGCCAAGAAAATGGCGCCGCCGCCCGAGCCCACGCAGAAGGGCTCGTTCAAACTGACGGCGGTTGCCGTTTCCGTCGACGCCGTGCCGGGCGATCAGGTGAATCTGCATAAACTGGAAAAAATCTCGCGCGTCACCGCCAGTTCGTGGGAGCCTCAAAATCCCGCCGTGGGCGCGCTCGATCCGCGCAACGACTCCGGCTGGTCGCCCGACCTCGCGGCCGAGGGCCCCGTGCACCTCACGGCCACGCTCGCGCGTCCGCTCGATGCCGCCGCCACGCCGCACCTCACCGTCCAGTTGAATTTCGGCTCAGGCAAAGCCTACATCCCGGGCCTGATCGAAGTGTGCGCGATCACGGGCACCGACGACGGCACGGACTTGCCGTCCGAGATCGTGGCGCTGCTGAAAACACCCGCGCCGCAACGCACGCCCGAGCACACCGCGCGTCTCTGGGCCCACTGCGCCGAGCACGGGCCGGAGCTGCACGCCGACCGCGTGGCCCTCGCGAATCTGCGCGAGCGCCTCGCTGTGCTGACCGAGCAATTCACGACGATGGTCATGGCGGTGGCCGAAAAACCGCGCGACACGTTCATCCTCAACCGCGGCGATTATTCGCAGCCCGGCGAGAAAGTTACCGCCGGCACGCCCACCACGCTGCCGCCGATGCCCGCTGATGCGCCCGCCAATCGCCTCGGCCTCGCGCAGTGGGTCGTGATGAAAGAAAATCCGCTCACGGCCCGCGTGGCCGTGAACCGCTTGTGGAAAAACTTCTTCGGCTCTGGGATCGTCGCCACCATGGCCGACTTCGGTTCGCAGGGCGAATGGCCGAGTCATCCCGAGCTGCTCGACTGGCTCGCGGTGGAATTCGTCGAGCGCGGCTGGGATGTGAAACACCTCGTGCGCCTCATCGTGACGAGCGCGACTTACCGGCAATCCTCCGCGGCGACGGCTGACCTGTTGGAACGCGATCCGCAAAACCGCCTGCTCGCGCGCGGTCCGCGTTTCCGCCTGCCCGCCGAACTCGTGCGCGACCACGCCCTCGCGGTCAGCGGCCTGCTCGTGCCGCGCATCGGCGGCCCGAGCGTGAATCCCTACACGCCCGGCGATCTCTGGCGCGAAGTCAGCCACTACGGCAGCTCGCCCGCGACCGCGCAGACCTTTGTGCAGGATCACGGCGAAAAACTCTACCGACGCTCGCTCTACACGTATTGGAAACGCACGGCGCCGCCGCCGAACATGGTCGCGTTCGACGCGCCCAACCGCGAGGTGTGCACTGTCGCGCGTGGCAACACCACGACGCCGCTGCAGGCGCTCGTCACGCTCAACGACCCGCAATTCGTGGAAGCCTCGCGGGCCTTTGCCGAGCGAGTCTTGGCGCGAAAAGGTGACGACGCGGCGCGCTTGCGCTGGGCATTTACGGAATGTGTTTCGCGGCAGCCGAAGGAGATCGAGCTCTCGGTGATCGGCGCCGCGCTCAACCGCGAGCGCGCGCGCTACGCGAAGAACGAGTCGGCCGCGCAGACCTTGCTCGCCACCGGCGAATCCCCGCGCAACGCCAAGCTGCCCGCCGCCGAACACGCCGCGTGGACGCTCGTCGCGGCCACATTGTTGAATCTCAGCGAGACGATCACCAGGAACTGAGAGTTCATGAAACAGTTTTTGTCACAGAGTTCACAGAGGCCCGATCCGGAGGCAGCGGGAGGCCGTGGTGTAGTCGGCCCCAACAGTTCCAAGCCGCCTCGCTTCTGCCCGCACGCCTTGGCTTCCTCCCGTGTTCTCTGTGTCAGAGCTCTGTGTCCTCTGTGACCCCTTCCGATTAGCACGTTTCGTCTTTTTGCCCACGCCATGCAACCCACGCCTCCTCTCGCCGACTATCTCCGGCATCTCACGCGCCGCACGTTCATCGGCCAAGCCGCCCGCGGCATTGGCGGGGTCGCGCTCGGCTCGCTGCTTTCGTCGAGCCTTGCGCATGCCGTCGGCGCCAAGGGCAAGGGCCTGCCCGGCCTGCCGCATTTCGCGCCGAAGGCGAAACGCGTGCTGTGTCTTTTTCAGAGCGGCGGTCTCTCGCACGTCGATCTCTTCGACCAGAAGCCGATGCTCCAGAAATACGCGGGACTCGAAATTCCCGCGTCGGTGAAGGGCACGCAACGGCTCACCGGCATGACGAGCGGCCAGAGCGCGTATCCCGTCGTGCCGCCTTTGAAGCCGGGGAAACTCTGTGGCAAACACGGCACATGGATCAGCGATCTGTTGCCCCATATCCAGACGATCGCGGACGACATCTGCATCATCAAGAGTCTGCACACCGAGGCGATCAACCACGACCCCGCGATCACCTACATGAACACGGGCAACCAGCAGCCCGGTTACGCGAGCATGGGCGCGTGGGCCAGCTACGGACTCGGCACGGAAAACGCCAATCTGCCGGCCTTCATCGCGATGGTCTCGCAGGGCACCGGCAAGAATCCCGGCCAACCGATTTTCTCGCGCCTTTGGGGCAGCGGTTTCTTGCCCGCTTCGCATCAGGGCGTGGGTCTGCGGCCGGGCGCGAATCCCGTGCTTTATTTGAACAATCCTCCGGGCGTGGACCGCGAGCAGCGGCGCGCGCAGCTCGACGATCTCGCGAGGCTGAACCACCAGCGCGCCGACGAACTCGGTGATCCCGAGACGATCGCCCGCATCGACGCCTACGAGATGGCGTTTCGCATGCAGACGTCGGTCCCGGAGTTGACCGATATTTCCAAAGAGTCCGCGGCGACGCTCGATGCCTACGGACCCGAGGTGCGCAAGCCCGGCAGCTACGCCGCGAACTGTCTGCTCGCACGGCGCCTGCTCGAACGCGATGTGCGCTTCGTGCAGCTCTTTCACCGCGGCTGGGATCAACACATCGCCATCGCGCGCCAGCTCCCGAACCAATGCGGTGATATCGACCAGCCCACGGCGGCGCTGATCAAAGACCTGAAGGCGCGCGGGCTCCTCGAAGATACGCTGGTCGTGTTCGCGACGGAGTTTGGGCGCACGGTTTTCAGTCAGGGCAAGCTCGGCGATCCCGCGATGGGTCGCGACCACCACGGCCGCGCGTTCACCGTGTGGCTCGCCGGTGGCGGCGTGAAAGGTGGCATCGAATACGGCGCGACCGACGATTTCTGCTACAACATCACGGAAAACCCGGTCCACCTGCGCGACCTGCACGCGACGATTCTGCACTGCCTCGGCATCGACCACACCCGCTTCTCGCACAAATTCCGCGGGTTGAACGTGCGTTTGACCGGCGTCGAAGAGGCGCATGTCGTCAAAGCGATCCTCGCGTAGTATTCCCATTCGTCTCCCCGATCCGCCATGCGCTTACCTGCTCTGTTTGTTCTCGGAATGTCTGCCGTGCCTGCGCTGCTCCCCGCCGCCGAGCTCGATCTGCCGGCCAAGGTGGAGTTCAACCGCGACATCCGTCCGATCATGTCGGACACGTGCTTTCACTGCCACGGGTTCGACGCCAAGAGCCGCGAGGCCGGCCTGCGTCTCGACCTGCGCGAAGAGGCGCTGAAGAAAACCAAGAGCGACAGCTTCCCCATCGTGCCCGGCGACGCGAAGGCCAGTGAGATCATTGCGCGCATCTTCGACACCGATGAACCGATGCCGCCGGAGAAAGCCCACAAGCCGCTCACGCCGCGCCAAAAAGCGCTGATGAAACGCTGGGTGGAGCAGGGCGCCGTCTACGAGCCGCACTGGGCCTACGCGCCGCTGAACCGGCCGCCATTGCCGGCGGTCGCGAAGAAGGGAAATCCGATCGACGCCTTCGTCGAAACGAAGCTCGCCGAGAAGAAACTCACGTTCTCACCCGAGGCGCCGACGCCGCGTCTGCTGCGCCGGCTCTCGCTCGACCTCACGGGATTGCCGCCGACGCTGGAAGAGTTGGCGGCGGGCTCGCGGAGCTTTTTCGGCAACGCCTACGCGAAGCAAGTCGAGCGCCTGCTCGCCTCCTCGCACTACGGCGAGCGCATGGCCGTGTGGTGGCTGGATGTGGCGCGCTTCGCCGACACCGTGGGTTTTCACGGCGACCAGAACCAGCGCATCTTCCCGTATCGCGACTACGTGATCAACGCGTTCAACACGAACAAGCGCTTCGACCAGTTCACCGTCGAACAACTTGCCGGCGATCTCCTGCCGAATCCGACCCCCGAGCAGCTCGTCGCGACCGGCTACAACCGGCTGAACATGATGACGCGCGAGGGCGGTGCGCAGCCGAAGGAGTATCTCGCCAAATATGGCGCCGAGCGCGTGCGGTCGGTCGCCGCGGCGTGGTTTGGCAGCACGTTCGGTTGCGCCGAGTGCCACGACCACAAATTCGACCCGATCAAGACCCGCGATTTCTACGAGCTCCAATCGTTCTTCGCCGATGTGAAGCAGTGGGGTGTGTATTCGGATTACACCTATACGCGGAATCCCGACCTCGCCGGCTTTAACAACGAATACCCGTTCCCGCCCGAGATTCAGGTGCCCAGCCCGTATCTCGCGGTGCGCCGTGATCGGGCGGAGGCCGAACTCCGCACTCATCTGGTCGTCGCTCGCGCGCACGCTGCCGATCCCGCCGCCGCGACGCGCTTCGCGGCGTGGCAGGAATCCGCGCGCGCCTACCTCGCCCGCGTCCCCGCCGGTTGGGAGCAACCGGCTCCGCTCGCCGCGCTCCACCGCGCCAACAAACCGGTCGCCGGCCGCGGTGCCGTGGTCACGCCCGAGGGCACCGTGCGCACCGAAAAAGCCCTCGCCCGCGGCGAGACCTTGCGCGTGACGCTGAAGCCGGAGCTCGGTCCGCTGGCTGCGCTGCGCGTCGAAGCGTTTCCCCCGGCCGAGGCGCCCGATCCCGAAACACTCTCGCGCGCCCGCGCCGCGGCCGCGATCACCGTGGCTGTCGCCGTGCGCAATGCCGTCGGGAAAGAACGCAAGGTCACCTTCGCGTTCGCCGATGCCAACGCGAAGGCCCCGCGTTACCGCGACGGCGCGGAACTCCACGGCATCGTCGCCGGCTGGAAATTGCCCGCACCTCTTCCGGCCGATCCGCTCGTGGGTGTCTGGCTTTTCGACGGCCCGGTGGCGCTCGCGGCCGGCGAAACTCTCGAAATCACCGTGACTGGCGAAACCACGGTGCCGATGCGGTTTTCGGCGAGTCCCTTTGGCGCGGCCCGTCCGATGGAAGTCGCGCCCGCCGCACTCTCCGCCGCGCTCATGGCGAAAAAGCCCGGCGCGGCCCAACGCGACTTACTCGTCGATACGTGGCTCCTGAGCACGGCCGATGATCGCGCCGGGTTTGATCGTTTTCAGAAGCTCGCCGGCGCGCTGCGCGAGTTGCGCGATGGCCGGGCGTGGTCGCTCATCACGCAGGCCGTCGCGGAGCCGCTCCCGGTGCGCGTGCTGCCGCGCGGCAATTGGCAGGATGAAACCGGCCCGGTCGTGTTGCCGGCGACGCCCTCGTTTCTCCCTGCGCGGCTGGCGAGCACGCCCGAGCACCGCCTCACGCGCCTCGACCTCGCGAAGTGGATCGTCTCGAAAGAAAACCCGATCACGGCCCGCGCCGTGATGAACCGCCTCTGGCAACAGTTCTTCGGCGTCGGCCTGAGCGCGGCCGTGGACGACCTCGGCTCGCAGGGCGAATTGCCCTCGCACCCGGAGTTGCTCGAGTGGCTCGCGTGCGAGTTTCGCGACAGCGGTTGGGACGTGAAGCACATGGTGCGCCTCATCGTCACGAGCCGCACGTATCGCCAGAGCAGCAATCTGCGGCCCGAACTCAAAGACCTCGACCCGGCGAACCGCCTCCTCGCGTCGCAAAATCCCCGCCGTCTCGAAGCCGAGTTTGTGCGCGACAACGCGCTCTTCGTCGCCGGTGCGCTCAACCTCGCGGACATCGGCGGCCCGAGCGTGAAACCCTACCAGCCCGACGGCTACTACGACGCGCTCCAGTTTCCCGACCGCAAATACGTCGCCAGCACCGGCGCCGAACAATGGCGGCGCGGCGTCTACATGCATTGGCAGCGCACATTTTTGCACCCGATGCTCGCCAACTTCGACGCCCCGTCGCGCGACGAGTGCGCGGCGCTCCGCACGGTGAGCAACACCCCGCAGCAGGCGCTCACGCTCCTCAACGATCCCACCTTCGTCGAAGCGGCGCGGCTCTTCGCGGCCCGCCTGCTCGGCGACGCGCGCGCGACCGGCGACGACCAGCGCATCCGCCGCGCCTACCAGCTCGCCCTGGCGCGCGACCCGAAACCCGCCGAGACCGCTTCGCTGCTAAAATTCCTCGCCACGCAACGCGACACCTACCGCGCTGCGCCCGCCGATGCGGAAAAGCTGCTGAAAATCGGCCTCGCGCCGACGCCGCCCGCGAAGAATGCCCCCGACCCCGTGGAACTCGCGGCGTGGACGAATCTCGCCCGCGTCCTGCTCAACGCCCACGAAACCATCACGCGTTACTGACCGCCCGCTGCCATGAAAACTTTCGATCCCACAGCCCACGCGCTGAGCATCAACCGTCGCTCGTTTCTCACCCAGAGCGCCTACGGCCTTGGCGGCCTCGCGCTGGCGATGCTGCAAAACAAATCCCTCGCGGCGTCGCTCGCCGGTCCGGCCGGCGCGGCGCGTCCCGCCCACTGGAACGGCGCGCTGCAGGCCGCGCATCTGCCG
>CALRZR010000050.1:0-35779 GCA_943372705.1 Opitutus sp. GAS368
ACTCTTCGATTTGCGGCACCGTCGGCGTGCGCCCCACCGGGGATCGAACCTTCGATCCGTCAAACTTCCTCGCAATGAGTCGGCGGTGCCAACCAAGGATGGTCTCGGGTCGAACGATCTGGGCCACCTCCGCCAGAGCCTTCCCGCCAAGGCGCCGGCCAATTTCGGCCAGACTGATTCGCTCCGGGTCGGTGAGCCGCAATCGGCCCTTGATCTGGTTCCTGAGAATCCGATTTTCCGTCACCAAGTATTCGTTCCGAAGGAGGAGTTCCTGGTCCACCGAGCCGGAGATGTACGCCAGCAGTCGCTTCCAATTCATCGCGCAGAATCAACCCAGGCAACGGCGTCCGCGCAACCTCAGGGTCGCCCCGTCAATCCCTGAAAATTGGTCACTTCGAGTTTTTTGACCTTACGAGTTGCAGCAACCGGGCGACTTCCTCGACGTGGCTGCCGCGGATGATGGTCCCATCCGCCAATTGCACCTCCAGCGGCGCCACCCCGGCCACCGCCCGCGGCAACGTCAGCTCCGTAAATCCGACCTTTGCCCGCGGTCTCCGCCGCCGCTGCGCCTGCACCCACGACACGAACGTCGGATACTTGACCCCCTCCTTTTTCGCGAACGCCTTCTGTGTGAGTCCGCTTTCTGTATACGCCCGCACCAGCGCCTCGCGTTCGGCCGCCGGCGTTATCCGCCGGCCACGTTCATCCCGTTTCGCCTCCAGCAACTCCGTCGCAATGTTTCCCATTGCGACATCCTATACGACTCATCCCTTCTCGCCTAGGTGGTCCCCGGCCGGTCGTTTACAGCCTGCAAACGGCGTCAACGCATCCTTGGTTACCGATAGTCGCACCCGGCCACCGGGCGTCGAAAAACTAAAATCACCTTCACCCAACGGGTGAATCACCTCCGTCGTCTTCGTCTGTGCCATAGCCTCCCAGCCGAGCACTTTACTTCAAAATTTGAACCCTCAACTGCGGATTTTGGGATAATATCAGCACAGCATTTCTCTGGCTGCGTGGCACTCGCAACGACATTTGGGAACCAAAAAAAAACCCAGACCGTGCAGTCTGGGTTTCAATAGAATCATTTCACTGGCGGCAGTGGAGGTGGTGCCGGCATACGTGTGAGGGAACTATCAGCTGCTCGACGAGAAATCATCTCCGTTGTGCGCTGGATCTCGAACTCTGCACTACGTTTCGCGACTTTGGCTAACTCTACCTGCTTTGCTAAATCAAACGCCTCTCGGTTAGATTTATCTTTAGAACGGCGCAACCGATCCAACTCAATATCCAATGCGGACGACTCTTTTGCCGCCTTATCGCCCTCAGCGAGTGCCTTATCAGTTGCGTCCTTTACTTCTTTGTCAGCCGCAGCCTGTTTTGCTAGTTTCGCAGCTTCCTTATCAGCATCTTCCTTTTCGCGGGCTTTCTGGCGCTCCTTGGCATCTATAGCAGCTTTCCTTTCCGCGTCAGCCTTCTTTGCGGCCTTATCCGCTTCCAACTTGCGAGCTAGCTCAGTTCGAACCTTCTCCCGAGCTTGGGCCTCTTTTTGATGGCTAAAGAACACTGCCAAAAAGGCTCCGAGCATTAGTCCAGGAAAAATCAAATACATCCACTTTTTCATTGGTAATTTTATTGAGGTTACTTTTTTGCAGCGGCTGCAGCCGCCGCACGCGCAGCTTTCGCTGCAGCCTCAGCAGCTTCGTCAGCCGATTTAATTCGGTCGAGAACGGTTGCTAAGCTACGAACATTCTCCTCTGCCTTTTTAACGTATTCGCGTTGAAATGTTATCTCATCAACTAGACGCTTTTTCTCGGCGTCAATCTTGTCCAACTCTTTCTTTTCTTCTTCAATCTCCTTCTTCAAACGCTTAACCTGTTGTTCCAACTTGTCAGCTTCGCGTTGGGCGCGAAATTTCGCCTGCATAGCCTTCTCGCGCATCTCTTTGTCTGCGGCGTCCTTAATTTCTTTAGCAGCCTTTTCCGCTTTGCGTTTTTCTTGGGCCGCTAGTGCGTCTTTGACCGCCTTTTCGCGCGATTTAGCGTCTGCATCAAGTTTTGCCTGCACTTCTGCTCGTGCTTTCGCCTCAGAGGCTGCAATCCTAGCATCGTGTCCAGCACTGTATTGCCAATAAACAAAACCGAAAACTATCAGGCCAAAGAGAGGCGGAAAAAAATATACATATTTCTTCTTCATTTTAAAAGTATTTTATTTATATAATAAATTAAGACTTCTTGGGCTGCAACTTCGCCTGCTTGGCTATCTCACGCTCATTCATTGCGGCTTGAATAGCATCTTTAAGGCGTCCGAGATACGCATCCTGCTTTGCCTCTTTAAAGCCTTCGGCAGCGACAATAGCAGCCATTGCCTCTTCAAAATCCTCCAATTCATAAGACACATTTGCCAACAAAGTATGAACAGCATGAGGTCGATCCAAGCCACCCTTCCGCAGGGCATCCTTGTAGTGCTTCCGCGCATCTCTCATCTTTTCATCTTGGCGGTAGATCTCACCGATCTGGAGATCAAATTGTCCGTTGTTCGGAAATTTTTGGGCAGCCTCTTTGAGAACTTTCAACGCATCAACATTCCGATTGATTTGCAGATAATAATATCCTAGGTATACCCAGTTTTTCGGATCGTTCTCAATCGTGCCATCCTTCAGGCCTTTATATAAAAGGTCAGTAGCCTTCCCGAATTGGTTAACTTGAATGTAAAGGCTAACCAAATTAAAGTTATCCTTCGGGGTGTTCATGAAGCCCAAAGCTTGAGCTCGTTCAACCGTATTAATTGCACGAATAAAGTGAGGACGTGCCTTCGATTCATCGTTCCCTTTATCCGATGCGAGATTGAGATAAGTGGCCCATAGTTGGGGCCAATAGTCTTTCTTAGTAGGAAATTGCTTTACAATTAGCTCCAAAACTTCCGCAGCACGAGCAACGTCATTTTCTTGCTGCAATATAGCCAGAAGTAAGAAATAGAGCTGCTCCTTTGGCCGAATAGATGTAAGGAAAAGTTTATCCACTTCGGCTCTAGCCTGTTTGAGCAGGTCGCGGTTTACATTTTTCGGGTCAGAGACCGCCTGCTGCAATAAGATCGTCGCGTAAAATGCACTAATTTCAGGAGTCGCTTTCGGGGTATCCTTCAGCCAGCGCCTAAAGTAGTTGGATGCTTTCGTTAGATATTGCTGTTGGAGAGCAGGAACCTTTAGCGTCGTCGCTTCTTGGTAGCTCACTTGAGCCAAAAAGAGAAGCATTTCGAGTGTTTTCGATTTGTCGAAATACTGGTTGGCGTCGGATACATTTAGCGATGCCTCCATCGTTTCAATCGCTTTAGTCCATTGGTCCTTGCCTGCGAGAAGGCGAGCACGCATATCTTGAATATACGCATAGTCGTAACTGCTCGGTCCCACGGTGGGGATAAGACCATCAAGGAGGGCGATCATGCCGTCCCAATTTTTCGCGTCCTGAAGAGGTTTCAGTTTCTGAAATTCGGCACTAACCTTCTCGTTTAAGCTAGGTGGTTGCCTAGCAGGTCCCTGCGCGGATAACGCGGAAAGACCTACGCACAATCCGGAAATTGCAACAAACGCAAAGGCCGTGAATTTAGAACAAATGCTTCTTTTTATTGACGAATTCACGGTATATATTAGTCCTCGTTTAAGGTAAATACAATGGGGACTTGCATGTGTGTATTCACGGGACGGCCACCCTTGCGGCCGGGTTTGAACTTCCACTTCGAAACTGCTTGGACAGCAGCTGACTCGAATTCCCGTTGCGACATTTTGACTGCAAACGCATTTTGCACGTCGCCATTCGCATCGACGATAAAATCAACAACGACCTCTCCAGCGATTCCTGCCCGACGCATCTCGAATGGATAAGTTGGACGTCCTTGCAAGCGTGGAACAGGCTGGTTATCCAGCATGGACGGGTCAAAAACTGTTTGCCCTTTAAAGTGTGAAGTATCGCGGTCGCCAGGAATCGTTAACACACCAACCGCAGGCTTCATCCCCTCAGGGGGCGGCGGTTGGACTTTCTGAACAAAGGATGTGTCAGTAACTATTTGCGGAACGTCGGTGAGCATCGGCGGCGCGAGATCGAGTGGCTTTATAGGTTCATCCGTAGCCTCTACTTTCTCCGGTTCATCAGGTTCCAACTTGGGCATTTCCATTAGCTGAACCTTTGGGGCCTCTTGAACTACCGGCTTTGGCTTGGGCTTGAACTTAATCAGTTTCTCGCCGAAAAATATTCCTCCGTGAATCAAGGCCGATAGAAATATTCCTAGAATCAGATCGCGTCGCATGGTATTAATGGCATTTATCGGCCAGTTGGTTGGACCGTCGTCTGCACAGAAACTTGGGATATCCCTGCTTTGCGCACCTCATCTAATGCGAGAACAGCCGCACCAAACCTTGCCTTGCTATCGCCTTGGATCAACACACGGGGGTTTGACTCTCTGTTTTTATAGTCAGCTAGTCGAGGTGCAATTTCGCTAACGGTTATGAGCTCGGGAGCGGTTGATACACCTTGTTTCCAATAGCAATTTCCCTGATCCGACACCTGTAAGTATACAGTTGGATCATTCGGATTCGGCTGACTATTTGGATTTGCAACCGGAAGGTCCACAGGTAGCGACGAAATCTTGTTCAGCGACAACGTGAACAACACAAACGTCGCAAGCAGGAAGAAGATGACGTCAATGAGAGGGATAATCTCAATACGCGCTTTCTTTTTACCTTCTTCTTGTTTTGCGCTTGATCCAGCCATAATGTATTAGTGTTGAACGAGAAGATTTACTGGCGGCCGGTTGAACGAACTTGGGTTTCGATGAATATTTTTTTGAAACCTGCCTTACGCGCTTCATCAAAAACATAGATAGCTTGGTTGAACGGCGCATTATCATCACCGTTAATCAAGATGCGGCCCTCAGGATTTAATGTGTAGAAGGCCTTCAGCCGGTTCAAGAAATCGTTCAATTCGACAAATTCCTTATCCCAAGCCAAACTTCCTTGCTCTGTAACCGAGACGGTAGCGGTTCCCGCAGTATCACGCTCCTGACCGCTATCGGCTTGAGGCAGCACGACAGGAACCCCTTGGGGTGTATTTAGCGACAGTGTAAACAATACAAAGGTTGCCAGCAGAAAGAATATCACGTCAATAAGCGGGATAATCTCAATGCGGGCCTTTTTTTTGCCGCCGCTGTTTCCGCCCGATGAGCCGGCCATATTAGTTGGTTATGGAGGTTTGCGAATGAGGATTCTTTATCGGACAGAAAATATCAACGCGCGAAAGGAGCGTGAGTCTCGGATTTCTTAAGCAAAATTTCGAGAGCATGCGATGCATCCGCTACATCTTGCTTAGCCTGTTCCGTGCGCGCATTCAGATAGTTGAACGGAAACAGCGCCATAATCGCAATGAGAAGTCCGCAAGCAGTAGCAATGAGCGCCTCGGCGACACCGCCGGTAATAGTTCCGGCCGCCGACGCGAGATTGCCTCCGCCAAGAGCACCGAAGGTCTTCATCATGCCCGTAACAGTTCCCAAAAGTCCAAGCATCGGAGCTGCCGTAATAACCGTATCCAAGGTCGCCATTCCTTGCGTAAACCGCCCAAGTTCCTGACTAGAGGCACGCACAAATGCGTTGGACATTGAAAACTCTTTGTTGGTCAACGTGTAGACGAGAATGCGCGCGATGAAATCCTTGCTTTTCTTTCCGATAGCCAATGCGCCTTCGATGTCTCGTTTTTCTACACTTTCCAACATTTTCTCAACGACCTCGGCTTCGCGAGTGCCGTTTTCGCGAACAATAAATAGCAGACGCTCAACAACAACAGTAATACCAACAAACGACAACAGCAAAATTGGCCACATGATTTCTTTGCCCGCGTGGAAGAGATCCATCATGGACATGTCGCTGCCGTCTTCGTTTTTCAGCAGAATGGCTAGTGGGATGGCGATTAGGTCGATCATATTGAAGGTAGGGTGATGAAGGATTATTTGCTAACTGTTTGATATCTCCTAAAGTTAATTCGTGTTGCTTGGATCACTAGCTAAAGCGAGACGGTTGTTTGGAGGCGATTTCGGGTGAACAGTGAGGCGGGGCATTGAGATTACTCGCAGAATCCGTGCCCATATGTTTTTTTGGGTGATAAAGTTTTCAGCTTAGAACCAAGCTTCTTTCGAGGGGAATGCGCGTGGAGATTTGAAACTGGGGCGATGGATTTGTAGCTGTCAACCTACTTTGTCTTGTTGTTGATGAATTTTGAAGAAAACCTGCTGTTCGTAGACGCGGGACCAACGGCACTACGCACAAGCTTAAGTTTTATTAGTTGAAGATTGGCTGCCCGACTAGGACTCGAACCTAGACAGAACGAGTCAGAGTCGTTCGTGCTACCATTACACCATCGGGCAGTGAAATCGCATGGATACCATGCTAAGCTTACAAATGCCGTTCGTGTTCATCCGGCGCATTGTTGGAGCCGGCGATGGGATTCGAACCCGCAACCGCCTGTTTACAAAACAGGTGCTCTACCATTGAGCTACGCCGGCAGAAAACGCGCAGCATGAACCGATCTAAACTTTTAAAAAACAAGTTGGTGGCTCCCCGGGGACTCGAACCCCGAACCAATTGATTAAGAGTCAACTGCTCTACCATTGAGCTAGGAAGCCAAAATCCAGAGAGATGAAAAACTCACAAACGAACCTACGATGTCAACTTAGATTTCCCGTCTCAGGTCACCCCGCGAATCATTAGCGAACGACGCGGGTCTGCACCGGCGGGTGAAGTTTTTCGATCCGTTGGGCGGCGGGATGCGTCGGGCGGGCATGCCTGTCATCGGCCAAACGCACCGCCAAGTTGCGCTTCGAGTTCGTCGCCGCGAAAAAGCTCTCCACGCTCGGCGGGCTGCCCGCGCTGGAAGCGCTGGCCCAGCAGTTCGGCCTGTGGAAGAAACTGCGCGCGCTGCCCGGGCTTGATCCGCGCACGCGCACCACGCACGGTTACAGCCCGGAACTCATCGTCGCACAGTTGCCGTATTCGTTTTTCAGTGGCGGGGCGAGCCTGGCCGATGCGGAGCGGCTCAACGACGAGCCGCTGGCCCGGCAGCTCGCGCGCGTGGCGCGTTTCGCCGATCAGAGCCAGCTCGGCGAGTGGTTGCGCGGCCAGTCGGATGCCTCGGTCGCGGCGGTGTGGGGGCTCAGCGGGGAGTTCGTCGCGTGGGCGCTCGTGCGCGCGGCGTCCAGCCGCTGGACTTACGCGGGCCGGGCCGAGGCGTTTTTCGACGACACCCAGATCGAGGTCCATGGCCCGAGCTTCGAGGGGGCGAAGATCAACTATAACGGCGAACTCGCGCTCTCGTGGCAGACGTTCTGGTTCGGCCCGTTCCTCGTCGGCGGCGAACTCGGCGCACCCGGCGACGTGAGCGCCGCGTTACCCGCGATGTTGCGCGCGCACCGGCCGCTCTGGCAAAACCGTGCGTGCGACTTTCTCGCGGACAGCGGCTCGTGCAGCGCGGCGTATCTGCAGGCGATCGACCAGGCCGGCTTCACGCACTGGAGCGTGAGCTACAACAAGTGGACCACGGTGCCCGAGCGCACCGCCGCGGAGCTACCCGACTCGGCGTGGACGGCCGCGAGCACGACGCGCTGGCGCGACGGCACCGAGGTGACCGAGCAACACGCCGCGCTGCGCCACACGCCGGCGGAGAGCGAGTTTACGATGACGCTCGCCTGCGCGCGGTGGAAAAAGGACGGCGAACTGTTCTGGCGCCACGCCTTCGTCGCGCACGACGGCCAGCGCGCCGATCCGGCGGCGGTGCTGGCGCGCCACCAGCTCAAGGGCGGCAAGGAGCAGTTGTTCAAGGAAGTGTTGCGCGGCCTCGATCTGCACCACCCGCCGTGCGAAAAGCTGGTCGCCAACCGGATGTTTTACGCGGTGGCCGCGCTGGCCTACAATCTGATGAAAGCGGTGCAACTGCGCTGTCTGCCCGACGCGTGTCAGGGCTGGACGGTGCCGACCTTGCTGAAGCAACTGGTGCGGCTGCCGGCCACGCTCGTGCAGCACGCGCGGCGTCTGCTGGCGCGGGTGGAAGTGGCGCCGAGCTGGCTGGGCTGGTGGCAGGCGTGGGAAGCGCGCTGGTGGCGCGCGCAAGCGCTCGCCGCGAGCGCCACTGCGCCTCCGGGCTGAACGGCCCGCGCGCCGCGCCGCCTCACCTCACGCCCACTGGCCACCGCGGCGCTCCGCGGGCGGCCCCGCCTGCCCGCCTGGCCGGGAAATCCCTTCGCGCGCGGCGGTCCACCGCCGTCGGCCGCACCGGACGCATGGCTTGCGGGCCGCGCCGCCGCGAAAATCGCGCCGCCTCCCACCACATCCGTGCGTCCGCCACGCCGCCGCAGGCCGGCGGATGCCTGGCTAATGATTCGGGGGTAAAAATGAAATCAGACGAATTTGTTTGCGATTTGATGGGCAAATTTGTTTTCGTTCCAACTCTTCGGGGCAAATAGCCTTGGTAGAAATGTTTTCGGGGCGTAGCTTAGCCTGGTAGAGCGCTACGTTCGGGACGTAGAGGTCGCGAGTTCGAATCTCGCCGCCCCGACCATTTCTCAAATCGCGTCGACGGAGTTTGTTCAAACCACGAATGCGTTGTAGCGAAGTTCGTGACCAACCGTGCTCATGGGACCATGGCCCGGTGCGATCACCGCCCCGTGGGAAGCAACCTTAAGAACCCGCCTCAGATTCGTCTGGAGTTGTTCGTGGGAAAAATATCCGCCACCCGCTGATCCGGCAAAAACCAGGTCGCCAGAAACCAACAACTCGCCGCCGTGTCTGGCCATCGGGGATCGAATCAAATAGCAATTGTGGGCGGCTGCATGGCCAGGCGTGCTAAGCACAGAAATTTCCAAAGGCCCAAACGACAATGAGCGCCCTTCGCAGATCGGTTGCCCGCAGGGAGCACAAGCGCCGAAGGGATAGAATGCCGCGCCAACATTGAACCGCGCGATGATCGGGCAAAATCCGCCCGCGTGTTCGGGCTCAATATGGGTGATAAACACAGCATCCACCTGCCGAACTCCTCGCGGCCAGACCGCCTCAAGCGCCTCGAGGCTGGGACCCGTGTCAAAAAGCACGGCGCGTCCACTTTCGCAGTCACCGACCAAGTAGGCGTTGGCAACGCCAATGCCGTGGGGCATGCGCAAGGGCCACACGCAGAAAGGAAGTGTGCACGGCGGTGGCAACGGGTAGCTGCCGGACCCCAACGCACAAAGGCCAACCTCGTTGAGTCGAAGCTCAGCGGCCAAAAGACGCAGTTCCGACATTGTCAGATCTGACCGGTAGTCGATCGCGTCCAAGATCCGCCCGGCGCTCACACCCGTCCGGGCCGCCAGCGATTCGTCCGTCAAGCCGGCGCGGTGCATCGCTTTCTCGAGCACATCACCCAACTCATCTTCCAACGGCGGTATAGTCGAAGAGATCACGTTGCCAAAGCCTATCGAGCAAAGCGGGCCCAGTGCAAAATTGATTTTGTTTTTTCCAAAAGGTGACGCAACGTCGCGAGATGGACGCAGGACAACAGGAGATTCTCGATATCTTTACTCGCACACGCGCGCTACTTCAGGGGCATTTTGTGCTCCGCTCAGGGTTGCATAGCGGGCACTATTTCCAGTGTGCGCAAGTCTGCCAGCGGATGGACGCAGTCGAGCGCCTCGCCGAACTGCTCGTGGCAAGAGTGCGTGCGCAGGGTTTGGATTTTTCGACCGTGCTGGCGCCTGCGATGGGCGGACTCGTGATCGGCCAGGAAGTCGCGCGCCAGGCCAAGGCCCGCTACATTTTCGCGGAGAAAGAAAACAACGTTCTCGTGATGCGCCGCGGATTTACACTCGCCGCTGGTGAGCGGGTGCTCGTCGTCGAAGACGTTGTCACGCGCGGCGGACGAGTCCTGGAAAGCTTGGAAATTGTTCGCAGAGCCGGTGGCACGCCGGTCGCGATAGCAATGCTCGTGGATCGCAGTGCTGGCGCGGCCCGTTTCGAAGTGCCTGCGGTGTCTCTTCTGGAGTTGAGTTTTCCGACCTATCCGGCCGAAGCGGTGCCCGAATGGCTCGCCAAACTCCCCGTCGAGAAGCCGGGCAGTTGAAGGGCTCTCCGGTGAACTGCGAGGCGCGGAAACCGCGGTCTACTTCCTTGCATTGGCGACATTCACCACCAAAAACCGAATCTGCCCACGGTAGTAGACAGCCAGCAAATCATTCTCTCCTGTTTTGTTCAGAGCCTCTTTAGCGCTCTCCAAATCGCGGACCGGCTTTTGGTTGATACCCACAATCACAACGTCGACGGCCAAGCGTTCGCGAAACGGTGAGTCTTCGGAAATTCCGGTAACGACGAGGCCTCCCGCGATCCGCGGATCACCAATCCCCAGTCGCCGTCGGACCTCGCTGGTCAGGGGAGCAACGTTGACCCCGGCGAACAGTTCATTCGGGTTCTCCGATAATTTTCCAAGGGTGACGTCGATGTTCTTTTCTTTGCCATCCCGCGCGATTCTAACCTTCGTGACTGTTCCTGGAATCATCTGGGAAATTCTCAATCGCAGGTCTTCAAGCGAAGTTACGGTGTGTTCGTCGACACCGAGGATGACATCCGTGCGCTTCAGGCCCGCCTGTTCTGCCGGGCTTCCTGCATCGAGATCAGTGATCAAGACACCTTTGGTGTCGCGAGGCAGCCCAAGCTGTTCGGCCACGTCAGGTGTGAGACTGTCGTGATTGCTCACACCGAGGTAGCCGCGGGCGACACGGCCCGTGACGACGAGGCTGTTCATGACCGAAGCGGCGAGATTGATGGGGATGGCAAATCCGATGCCGATGTTGCCCCGTGACGGCGAAAGAATGGCACTGTTTACACCGACGAGCCGTCCCTTGGCATCCACCAGAGCGCCACCGGAATTGCCCATGTTGATCGCCGCATCCGTTTGAATAAAATCTTCGTAGCCACCATCGAGGATGCCGACCTTGTTGCGCCCTTTTGCGGAGACGATGCCCATCGTGACGGTTTGGCCGACCCCCAGCGGATTGCCCACGGCAAACACGATATCGCCCACGCGCAGCTTTTCGCTGTCGGCAAGCGTGACGACGGGGAGGTTTTCCGACTCGATCTTGATCACGGCAACGTCGGTCTTGGGGTCGGTGCCGATCACCTTGGCGACAAACTCGCGTTCGTCAGAGAGGGAGACTTTGAGTTCGTCCGCACCTTCGACGACGTGGTTGTTGGTGAGAATATAACCATCCGCGGTCACGATTACACCCGAGCCCATCCCCTCTTGCTTGCTATCGCGCTCCAGATCCGGGAGCCCCGGCAGCCATTGCCGCAGCAACGGATTCACTTGGAAACGTTCCTTGATGTGCTTCGTTGAATAAATTGAAACCACTGCTTTTTGCACCGGCTCCACTATGTCCGCGTAGCTCGTGACCACGCTGGATTTTCCCTCGGAAATCGCGGTTGGGTCGATACGGAGTTCCGGTTTCTTATTCACCTCCGCAGACACCGGCTTCTTAGGAATCGCGGACTTCCCTGCCTTGGAGGCGGCAACGACCGAGGTCGCACCGGTCACGAACAAAAATAAGACGACGAGAAGCTTGGAATTCATGAGAGAGCGTAACGACAGAGTGGTAAATCGACTTGTTCCCGAGCGCAAATCCCCGCCGCCACCCCGGCGCGACAAACAGCCCGCCGAAAGAAATGACCGCGCTCAGAAACCTTTGATGCGAAACAAACCGGTAACGCTCTCGTTGCTGTTGATGCGCTGGATCGCCTGGCCGAGCAGAGGTGCAATGCTTAGAACGGTCAGAGGCAAGCCGTGCGTATTGTGATTCGGTGTCGAATTCGTCGTGATGAGTTCGTCGATCAGGCCGCTCTTCAGGCGCTCGATTGCCGTTTCATTCAGGATGCAGTGGCTAACCGCCGCACGGATGCTGCGGGCGCCGTGCTCGCGGAGAATCTTGGCCGCGGCACAGAGCGTCCCCGCGGTTTCCGTAATATCATCAACCAACAAAACATCACATCCGGCGACCTCGCCGACCACGTTGATCGCCTCGACCTTGGTCGCGCTTTTCCGTTTTTTCGCGACAAACGCGAGACCGGCCCCCAACACGTCCGCGTAGGCTGCGGCCATTTTCATACCGCCGACATCGGGTGAACAGACGACGAGGTTCTCCCGTTTGGCCTTCGCAAAGTGTTCAAAGAAAACCGGCGACGCGAAAAGGTGGTCAACCGGAATGTCGAAGAACCCCTGAATCTGCTGACTGTGCAAATCCATCGTGAGGATCCGATTCGCCCCGGCGGAAACGATGAGATTAGCCACAAGCTTCGCGGTGATCGGCACGCGGGGCTGATCCTTGCGGTCCTGACGAGCGTAACCGTAAAACGGAAGAACTGCTGTGATGCGCTGCGCCGAGGCCCGGCGCGCGGCATCGATCATGATCAGCAATTCGACGAGGTGGTGATTCGTGGGCGGGCAGGTCGACTGAATGATGAACACGTCGTGGCCGCGGACGTTTTCATTGATCTTCACGAACGACTCACCATCGGGAAAACTGGTTACCGTCGCTTCGCCGAGCGGCTCGCCGATGGAACGGCAAATATCTTCCGCCAGTGTGCGATTGGAGTTGCCTGTGAAAATTTTCAGCCGCGATTCGCTCATGACGCCGGACGGTGAAGGCGAACCCGACGAGGCGGAAGACTTTTCTGCGTCAAGCCACTACGGGTCCGTGAACGGCGCCGGAGTCGCACCTGCGAAAGCCCTTCAGCGAAATCGGGACTCCAATGCGTCGACCCGCTTAAACAAGTCCGGCAAGCGTTGCGAGAGGACGGCGATTCGCCGCTCAAGCATGTAGGGAATGGCGGGATTTCCGTTAACAAAGGCGCCCGGAGGCACATCGCTCGCCACGCCGGCGCCGCCGCCCACTTTTGCTGCTTTGCCGATCGAGATGTGCCCGCCCAGTCCTGCTTGACCAGCCAACACGACATAGTCGCCCAATGTGGTGCTGCCAGAGATACCCACCTGGGCACAAATGAGACAGTGTTTGCCGATGACAACGTTGTGGGCGATTTGCACGAGATTATCGATCTTGGTGCCCTCGCCGATCTCGGTGCGACTGAAACGCGCGCGATCGAGCGTGCTGTTGGCGCCGATCTCGACGTCGTTTCCGACTACAACGTGGCCGACTTGGGGGACTTTTTCGTGGCGCCCCTTGATAAATTCGTAGCCGAAACCATCGGAACCAATGACCGCGCCGGGTTGCACGCGCACCCTTTCGCCGAGCACACACTCGGCGGACAACACTACGCCCGCCATTAGCCAACAATCGCTGCCGATCCGAGCGCCACGTCCGACAAAGTTCTGCCCCTGAAGGTGGGTGCGCTCGCCCACGACCGCACCAGCCTCGATCACACAAAGCGGGCCGACCGTGGCCGAAACGGCAATTTGGGCTTCGGATGAAACGACTGCAGAGGGATGGATGCCCGCCGCCGGCTTGGGCCACAAGGTCTGTTCGATCCGGGAGCAAATGCGCGCCAACGCAGCCGAGGGATTGTCGACCAGCAGAAACAGTTGGTTGCCCCCCGGCTCGCCGGGGTAATCAGCCGGCAGCAAGATGATCGATGCACGGCTGGAGGCTACCTCTGCCTTGTATTTTGCATTGCCGAGAAAGGAGAGATCGCCGGGCACCGCGGCAGACAACGAGGCAAGCGAACGGACCGTTTCGTCGGTCGCACCACGCACCGATTTCGGCTGCACAATTGCGACAATCTCAGCGGGGGAAAATGAGACCTGCATAGGAGGAACGAGCGTGGGAACAATACCGGATGGAGCAACGCGAAGTTGAGTCGTGGCGTCAAAAAACAAAAAGCCCCGCTCAACGAGCGGGGCTGAAATTGTTTCGGGCGCGGACTCGCGATCCAATTACTTCTTGGGAGCGAGACCGGGAACGGTGATGCCACCGGCGGAACCAGCCGGTGCGGCTGCGGGAGCAGTTGGTGCATTGGCCGGGCGGTCTTTGTTGATCTCCTTCAAGACGTCTTCGGTGATGTCGAAACCGGCGTCAGCGTAGATGAGGTTCGAAATGCCGATACCGGTCGGGCCAGCCTTGTCGAGAAGGACCGTGCCACCCTTACGCTTGGCGACCTCGGTCGCGAGCTTGCTGATCTCTTCGAGCATGAGGCTACGGAAGGTGTTAAGGCGCTGACCGAGCGAGTTGCGGGTGTTCTGGATGAAGCCCTGCACTTCACGCTGCTTGGTCTGAATCGCCTCGAGCTTCTTTTGCGCTTCCGCTTGGGCTTTGGATTTTGCTTCGGTGGTAAGGGTCGGGTTATTCGACTGATCGTTGAGGCTCTTGTATTCCTCGACGAGGGCGTTGCCCTCCTTGTTCATCTTGTCGACTTCTTCCTGAGCCTTGGCGTCATCGGCCTGAATTTTGGCATTTTGCTCGATAGTCTTGTAGTGTCCGTCGTAAAGCTTGGCCATATCGACGACGAGCAGCTTGACGGCGGGCTGGGCACTCGCCGCAAGGGAGAGCGCACCGAAAACGGCGACCGAAAGGAGGGTTTGGATGGATTTCTTCATGGGTGGTTTTAAAAACGTAAGGGGAGAACGGAACAGAATCAGAAGCGCGTGCCAAAGGAAAAATTGAATTGGTTACCCTTCTTGGCGTCCTTCGGGCCCTTGATCGGAATACCGAAGTCCAAACTCAAAGGGGCACCGGCGACGAAAAGTCGCAGGCCAAAGCCGAAGTTGTCCGCGTAGTCACGGGGATTGAAATCGTAAGCGCCTTTATTGACGAAGCCGGCGTCGTAGAAGACGGCCGCACGAATCGGGCTGACGATATCCAAGGAATATTCCGCGCTGAAAAAGCCGTAGGTCTTACCACCGATCGGTTCGTTAAAGGTGTCGCGCGGCGCGACATCGCGGAATTCGTAGCCGCGCAGAGTCGTAGGTCCGCCCAAGTAGAATTTGGAGTAGTAGGGCACGTCGGCACTGTCTCCGAAGTTCTGGATTACGCCGCCACGGGCGAGCAGGGCCAACACTTGGGTTTGAGTTTCGAAAACGGGGAAGAACTGTGAACCACGGAATTCGAGGCTATAGTAGTTGTTGATCTTGCTGCCGCCGAGCGGGCCGCCGGCAATTGCGGTGTTGATCTCGACACGATTGCCGGCGGTCGTGTTGATGATCTTGTCGCGAGTATCCCGCAGCAGCTGAAAGCTAATTTCCGAGAGGGCGTTGTCACCGGCAAGCGACTGAATAATCGACGACGCAGAGGAAGAGACGTCTTTGATTTCGACGACCTTGTAAGTGTAGGCCAACCGACCCTCGACGAGTTCGAAGAGCCGCTTGCGCAGATAAACTTCCGCGCCGGTCTCAACTTGGCTATAGAACGAACTGTTGTAGTCCGAGCTGCTGCGGAACACGCTGAAACCGAGGGCCAAAGCCTTCTGGAACAACCAGGGTTCCTCGAAGGAGAGAACGGCCTCGCTGGAGAGCGAACCGAGCTGCAGCCGGAGGCGGAACTTCTGGCCGTCGCCTTGGAAGAAAGACCGGCGATTGAAGATATCGAAATTGGACTGGGAGACTTCGGCGAATAGCGTGGCGCGCTCAAGAGAACTGAAGCCGGCGCCAAATGTCAGATTTCCCGTGCGGCCTTCCTTGACGGCGATGCGCATATTGCGCCGTCCAGGAATATTCGTCTCCTGATCGGTCACGTTCACATCGTCGAAGAAGCGCGTGTTTTCCAAACGAAGCTTGCTGATCTTCATCATCACTTTGCTGAAAACGTCACCGGGACCGAGGACGAGCTCGCGCAGAATCACCGTGCTCTTGGTCTTGGTGTTTCCTTCAATGATGATCGATTCGACGTTAAATTTTTCGCTTTCCTGAATCTGGTATTCGATGTCGATGTTGCCCGTGGCGACGTTGGGTTTCCGGAGGATGCGAACGTTGGTCTGGAGGTAGCCATCTTTACCGTAGAAGTCCTCGACGCGCTCGGTGTCCTTATCCAGCCGCGACGGCACGAACACCATGCCACTGCGAATGCGGGCAACACGTTTCAAGAGCGTCGTCGCATAAATCTTGTTACCCGAGAAGCTGATTTCACCCACCCGGTATTGGCGGCCCTCGGTGATGTTGATCGTGATCAACAGCTTGTCGGCTGTGGGATAGCTGAACACGACCTTTTCCTGAGGAATCTCGACGTCGAGAAATCCCAATTCCCGGTAAAAATCACGAAGTTTGTCCAAATCGTCTTCGAATTGGTCGTCCTTGAATCGACCGGAACCGGTCAACCACGAGAACATCCACCATTTCTTGGTCTCCATCTCACCTTTGAGCTTACGGGGCTTAACACTCGTGTTGCCGATGAAACGAATATCGGTGATTTTGACCTTCGCGCCTTCCTTGATCTTGAAAATGACCGTGCCGAAACCACCGACGCGGTCGCGCTCGATGGAGTAAGTGACCGACACCTGATTGTAGCCGGATTTCTGGTAAAACTCGATCAGCTTGCCGGCATCATCCTTCACTTGGCGCTCGTCCAAAGCGAAGTTCGGCCGCGTCTTGGCTTCTTTTTCCAAGCGGTTGCTCTTGATCTTAAGATTGCCCTCGAACTTGACCGCGAGGACACGGTATTTCGGCGTGACCTCCACTACGAGATTGAGGGTATTTTTCTCGGCAGGCTCCTGTTTGAATTCGATCAGCTCAAAGAGCCCGGTTCGGTAAAGCGAACGCAGATCGCGATCCAACATGTTGGCATCGAAATCGCCGCCTTCACGGACCTGCATATTGGCCCGCACGACCTGCTCGTTTACGTTGGCCGTGCCGACGAACTTGATGGTAATCGTGCCGGCCTTAAACACCGGAGTCTGTTGTGGTTGCTGCTCCGACGGACCCGGTTGTGCGGGAGCTTGAGCCCGGACCGGAGTTCCACCCGCTGCCACCAACAAGAGAACTGCAATGATTGAGGAGGTGACCCTACGCATAGGGTTACTGGTGATAGTTTTCAAAGCGGGTGATGTCTCGAAGGAAGGTAAGCTTCAGTTCTCCTACCGGGCCGTTTCGGGACTTGGCAACGATTAACTCGGCCGAGTCGGCGGCTACTTGGAATTTTTCGTCGGCGTCGCGGGGTCGGGCCAGCATGAGAACTACGTCTGCGTCTTGCTCGATCGATCCGGATTCGCGCAGATCGGCGAGTTTCGGCGTGCGGTTCTCCTTTTCGGACGAGCGGTTGAGCTGGGATAATACAAGCACCGGCACGTTCAGTTCCTTCGCGAGCGATTTTAGTCCACGGGAAGCCTCGGCGACCTGTTGTTCGCGGGGCATCTTGCTGTCGGTGGGGCTGAGCAACTGGAGATAATCGACGACGATGAAGCCAAGCGGCGTGCGGGCATGGATGCGCCGGGCCTTCGCGCGCAGCTGCATAATCGAAAGCGCACTGGAGTCATCGATAAAAATGGGCGCTTTGGAAAATTCGTCCGCGGTGTGGACCAGGCGGTTCTGCTCGTCGCCGTTTTTCGACAACAAGCCGTCACGGAGCAGCTTCATGTTCACGCGGGCGCGGGAGCACAGCATACGTAGCGCGAGCTGGGCCGCGCTCATTTCGAGCGAGAAGATCAAAGTGGCGACGCCCTCGCCTCTCAGCGGCATCGAAGCGCCCTCAGCGAAGTTCAGCGCGAGCGAGGTCTTTCCCATCGAGGGACGCGCGGCCAAAATGATCATTTCTTGGCGCTGAAAACCCCACATCAACGCATCGAGATCTTTGAAACCCGACGATATGCCCGTGAGCTCACCCTTCTTCATCATCATCTTTGTGATGACGTTCATCGCCTCGCGCGTAGGTTCGCGCATTTGTTTGGCACTCTCGCTGACGCGGTTTTGGGTAACCGCAAAAATCTTTGATTCAATCTGATCAACGAACTCATCGATGCCGCCCGAATAACCGTAGCAGTCCTCGACCGCACCCGTAGCGGAGCGGATGATTTCGCGCAGCAGGCTTTGTTCGCGGACCTTCTCGATAAAATAGCTCGCTTGAGCCGTGGTAGGAATTCGACTGCTGACCTGCGCGAGGAAAGCGTAGCCACCGACCGTGTCTAGCTGGCGGGAGGTTTTGAGTTCTTCGGCCACCACCGAAACCTCGATAGGCTTCTGGTTGTTGTAGAGGTTCACCAAGACCTCATAAATTACCCCGTGTTTGGGGTCGTAAAAGGACTCGGGGCGAATGCGAGCCTCGAGGCACCTTGAAAGCACGTCTGCTCCATCGAGCAAGCAGCACGAAAGCAAATACTCTTCGGCCTCCAGACTATGCGGCAACGAGCGACCGGCGGCACCGGGAGGTGCCTCGGAGCGGCGGGAGTTTCTGGGTGCTTCGTCAGCCATGCGCGAAC
Source organism: Opitutus sp. GAS368 (assembly GCA_943372705.1). Classification (GTDB taxonomy): domain Bacteria; phylum Verrucomicrobiota; class Verrucomicrobiia; order Opitutales; family Opitutaceae; genus GAS368. The sequence goes on from CALRZR010000050.1 coordinate 18,410, forward strand.
GTTGATTCAGAGAAATCGGCGGCGGTGCGGCAACAGCAGGTTTTCAACATTCTGTTCGCAAAGCACGAAGGCCGCATCCGGCGACGGACACGGCCCTCGGAGAGTTGCAAAGGCAGGCTGCTTATTTGCTGCGGTCCGGACGCTCGTAGCGACGGCCTTCGGGCTTGGGCGCCTCGGGGGCGACCACGGGCTCGATCGGGTTCTCGGAAACCACGTCGAAGTTGAGTTCGACAGAGACGTCGGCGTGGAGTTTCACCTTCACGGTGTGCTTTCCGAGGGTCTTCACCGGCGTGTGCAGATGAATCTTCTTCTTTTCGATTGTGATACCGGAAGCGGTGAGCTTGTCGTGGATGTCGTTCGCGGTGACCGCGCCGAACATCTTGCCGCCTTCACCGGTCTTGACGGCAAATGCGAGGCTCGTCTTTTCGAGCTTCTTGGCGAGTTCTTGCGCGCCGGAGAGTTCTTCCTGCTCGCGGCTCGCGCGGCGCTTTTTCAGCGCCTCGACGTGCTTCTTGTTGGCCGCATTGAGCGACACCGCGATCTTGCGCGGGAGCAGATAATTGCGGGCGTAGCCGGCGCGGACTTTGACTTGATCGCCTTCGCCGCCGAGACCTTCGACGGGTTTGACGAGGAGAATTTCTGTGGAGGCCATGATGTTATTTCTTTCTGGGTAAAACGTGCGCCGGGGCGCGGATTGTGGTTTGCGGGTGTCGCGACGGCACTTGCCGCCGACGGTGCCGCTGACGGCACCGCTCCGATGGTTATGAGCTCGATTTAGAACGGAACGTCTTCGTCGAGATTTTCCTGCGCCGCAGGCTTTGGAGCTGCGTTGCGGACGGGAGGTGAATGGCGCTCGGGCGAAGCGGTCTGATCGATGCCAGGCTCCGAAGAACCTGCTGGACCACCACCCGGGGCGCCGCCTCGGCCGTCGCCGAGGAATTGGAACTGTTCGAGCACAACCTTCATGCGGCTGCGCTTCTCTTTAGTATTCTTGTCTTCCCACTGGTCGAGGCGCAGACGGCCTTCGACGTAGAGAGGACGGCCCTTGGTGACATATTTGGCGATCGTCTCGCCCTGTTTGCCCCAAGCTTCGACGTCCACGTAGATGACTTCCTCACGCGTCTCGCCGGACTCCATCTTGAACTGGCGATTGATCGCGAGCGAGAATTGGCAGATCGGCGTGCCCTTGGGCGTGACGCGCAACTCGGGGTCGCGCGTCAGATTGCCCATGAGCAAGACTTTGTTGAGGGACGGCATGGCGTGGACGGCGCGGGCGCCGGTTTAGGCCGACTGGATAAAGGTCCGGTAAACGCTGTTGTTCAGCCGGAGCTTCTCAATCAGTTGCGCGGGAGCGGCAGCCGGAGCGGCGAAGTTCACGTGCACGTAGGTCGCGCCGGTGAGCTTCTTGTCGGTGACGCGGACGAAGTCCTTCTTGCCGATGTTTTCAACGGCGGTCACGTCGCCCTGCACGTCGGCGATGACTTTCTTCACACCGTCGATGATTTGGTCGACGGACTCTTCCTTGCCGCGGTTGTCGAGGATGAAGGTCGCGCGGTAGTTGCGTTTGGTGGCGTTCATTTTGGGTCTCTGCGATTGAGCTGATTCATGGCCGCCTCGGTGCCGCGGGAGAGCAGCAATTCGAGGCCTTGCACGTGAGTTTCGAGTTTTTGAGTTAGGAGCGTCTGTTGTTCTGAAGTGAATTTTCCGAGGACGAAGTCTGAGAGATCCATCTGGGCGGGCTGTTTGGGGCCGATTCCGAGGCGATAGCGGGCAAACCCGTCACCGAGGTGATCAAGGAGGCTGGCAACTCCATTATGGCCGCCAGCACTGCCTTTGATCGATACTTTCACGAGTCCGACATCGATCGTGATGTCGTCGTAGACGGCGACAATGTCGGTGTGCGGAATCTTGAAGAATCGCGCGAAAGCACCGACGGCCGTCCCACTGGCGTTCATGAACGTGAGCGGCTTCAGGAGCCAACGCGTGCGGCCGGGAGTATCCCAGCGCGCCACCTCCGCTTCGAACTGGGCCACTTGTTTCCAAGCAAGGCCCTGTTTCTTGGCGAAGGCATCGAGCACCACCCAGCCAAGGTTGTGGCGGGTGGCATCGTATTCGCGGCCCGGATTGCCGAGGCCGGCAACGAGCGAGATGGACATGACTCAAAGAACATTCGCCAGAACCCCGCTGCGGTGAGGCAGCGGGGCGGCGCGGAAGAGAAACAAGAATTACTTCTTGGCAGGAGCGGCCGGTTTGGCACCGGCGGCGGGTGCGGCAGCCTTGGCACCGGCCGCAGGGGCGGCGGCACCGGCGGCGGGAGCAGCAGCACCGGCAGCGGGAGCGGCACCGGCAGCGGGAGTAGCACCAGCGGCGGGAGCAGCAGCGCCCTCCGCGGGAGCGGCGGCGGCGGCTTCCTGCACGATTTCGGCAACGGGCTCGACGCAGGAGACGATCGGCTGGCCCTTGAGGTCGAGGAAATCGACACCGGGAATGGGCTTGAGACCGGAAACCTTGATGGTTTCGCCGACCTTGAGCTCGGTCACATCCACCGCGATCGCTTCGGGCAGATCCTTCGGCAAGCAGCGAATACGGAGCTGCTGGGTGTTCATTTCGAGAACGCCGCTTTGGTTTTTCACACCAAACGATTCGCCCGTGACGCGGACGGCGACGCGAATTTCGAATTTCTCATCCGGCTTCACCTCTTGGAAGTCGATGTGGAGATACTTGTCGGTAATTGGATCGCGCTGGACTTCCTGGAGGAAGGAGAGCGCTTTGTCGCCCTTCTCGGCGCGAGTCAGCTCGATGAGGACGGCGCGACCGGCGACCGATTTACGAAGGCGGATAAACTCCGGGCCATCGATCGAGAGGGACTCGGGGCTGGTGTGCTTCCCGTAGAGAATCGCGGGAACGCGATTGGCTTTGCGGAGGCGGCGTGAGGCGCTGCGACCAGTTTGGGCGCGCGCGGTGACGTTTAGTTTGAACTGTAGGCTCATGGATTTCGTTCCCCCTGTCGCCCCGGAATTGAGGGCAGGCGTAATGGAAAGAGGGTCAGGTCATACGGCGGAGGGAACCGAATGCAACCAAAACTTTAGATCCCGCCAAAATCCGCACGCATCTGGCGAATTGATCGCGAAACGTCAGCGTCCGAGCGCGAGGACGACGGAAATGCGCTCGAGCAGGCTGCCGATATCAAACGGCTTTGGCATGAACTGGACATTGCCCAAACCGGCCAAGTCGTCATCGGTCACATAACGGGCGTTACCGGAAAGTATGATGACAGGAGCCTGATTCCCGGCCGCCCTCAGCTCGCGAATCATCTCCAAACCGGTCATTCCCGGCATCATTTGATCCGTGATGATGACATCAAATGGTTCTCCGCCGGACTCCAAATAATCAAGGAGCCCATGGGCGAGGTCAAAGGTGGTCGGCTGGTAGCCGTGCATCGCCAATCCGCGCTGGGCAATCAGGGTAATCGCCGGCTCGTCATCCACGAAAGCGACGCGTTCACCGTGCCCCGTAATTCTCGCGGTATTTTCCGCCTGCATTTCGCCGGGATCGGCCGGGACCGCCGGAAGATAGACCTCAAAGGTCGTGCCGCGCCCCACTTTGGTGCGCACCTCGATCGCGCCTCCGTGGGCTAAAACAATACCGAGCACGATGGAAAGCCCTAGGCCCGTCCCTTCGCCCGAGGGTTTGGTGGTAAAGAAGGGCTCGAACATCCGGGCCATCACTTGAGGGGGAATCCCGCAACCGGTGTCGCTCACCCGCAGACAGAGGTAATCGCCGGGCTGGATCGTGCCGACGGTCGCCTTGAGCGGCTGGGTGAGTTTTGCGGGTTCCAGGCCGATTCGCAAAATCCCGCCGTGTTCACGCATCGCCTGCGCCGCGTTGCCGCCCAAATTCAACACGACCTGCTGGATGTCCGTCGGACTCGCGAGCACGGCGAGTTCGCTGCGACCGAGGGAAATATCGACTTTGATCGTCGACGGAATGCCCGCGCGGAGCAGCGAAGTGACTTCCGCCACGAGTGAGCCGAGGTCGATCTTTTCGCGATGGGTCGGGCCACGCCGGCTAAAGGAGAGGATGCGTTGCACCAAATCCGACGCCCGCCGGCTCGCTTGGCGAACTTGGGCTAGACTCTCGGCCGCCGGGTGCGGCGCCGGCGCGAGGTCGGTCGCCAACTCCGTGTGCCCGATGATCGCGGTGAGGATGTTGTTGAAGTCGTGCGCGATGCCGCCGGCCAACGCGCCGAGCGTTTCCATTTTTTGCACCTGGGAAAGCTGCTCTTCGGTCCGGCGCTGCTCGTCATCTGCCGTTTTCACGACGGTGATTTCCTCTTTGAGCGCCACGTAGTGGGTCGTCCGACCGTCGGCGTCCTTGAGCGGTCCGATGGTGCAACGCTCGCGAAACGTCCTGCCGTCTTTGCGGCGATTGAAGAGTTCGCCCTGCCAGGTCTCCCCTTTCTTGAGAGTTATCCAGAGATCCCGGAACGTCGCGTCGGATTGTTCGACCGCCCGCAAGATCCGCGGATTTTGCCCAACTACTTCGGCGGCGGTGTAGCCCGTGACATCGGTGAAGTGCTGGTTCACGTATTCGATGCCGCCGTCGAGGTCGGTGATCATTACCATCACCGGGCCCCGCTCGAGGGCCATGTTCAATTTCTTGATCTCCTGCTCGGCGAGACAGCGCTCGTGCACGTCTTGGGTCGTGCCCAGCATCCGCACTGGCCGCCCGGCGGCGTCGCGCGCCGCGACTTTCCCCTTGTTAACCACCCACCGCCACTGACCATCGCGCGTAAGGAAACGATGCTGGCATTCCCAGCGAGCCACATCGCCGTGCAGGCAACTTTCGAGGCTTTGTTTCACGCGAACGAGGTCTTCCGCGTGAATGAGATTGTGCCACTCGGCGGACGTCGTGGTCACCATCGCGCCGGCGTAGCCGAAAATCGATTGGCCGCCGGTGTGGGTGTTCAAGGTCTCGCCAATCAGGTCCCACTCCCACCAGACCATCCGCGAAAACTCCATCGCGAGGTTCAGTTTGTCCTGAATGGATTTGATACCGGAAATATCGGTGAAGGTCATGACGACCCCGTCGATCTTGTCGTCGGCCGTCCGGAACGGCAGGACGCGCTGGAACAACCACTGGCCTTCGCGGGTGCGAATTTCGCGTTCGAGCGGCGATCCGCTGGCGAGCACGTCACGCAGCCGCTGCATGAGATCGGGCTCTCCGTCGAGGTGGTAGGCGATGTGATCGATCGGGCGGCTGATGTCCTGCGGCAGGAGATTGAAAATGCGCGCGATCGCCGGCGTGAAACGCCGAATGCGCAGATGCCGGTCGAGAAACAGCGTTCCAATATCGGTGCTCGCGAGCAGATTATTGAGATCCTCTCCGATGGTTTTCAGCTCATGGTTCTTGCGCTCAAACTCGGCGTTGACCGTGTAGAGCTCCTCGTTGACCGAATGCAATTCCTCGTTGGTGCTCTGCAACTCTTCGTTGGCCGCCAGCAGTTCCTCGTTCGTGGCCTGGAGTTCTTCGTTGCTCGTCTGCAGCTCTTCGACGGTCGACTGGAGATTCTCCTTGGTCGTGTGCAATTCGAGTTCCAGGTCTTTCAGCCGATGGCCCAGCGCGTCTTGCGTCTCAAACGCGTCTGCCGCCGACCGCTGTTCTTCGAGGCTGGCGGCCGCCGGCGCTTCCCGTGGATTCAAGATCAACACGTGCACCATCGTGATGCCGTTGCGATCGTCGGGGATCGGCCGGACCTGCAAATCGAGCATGCGCTCCTCGGCGTCGAGGACGTGGCGAATGCCTCGCGCGATGGCGGGCAGGCCCGTCTTGATCGCCTTCGGAATGATCGTCGAAAGCGCCAGCCGCATGTCACCTTCGGTGCGGTTGAAGATATTGTCGTGCGAGCGGCCTTCGGGCGGCAGTAAGAAGCGGCTCGATTCGTCAAAATACTGCACGATTTCGCCATTCTCCGTGACGATGAAACTGATCGGCATCGTTTCCTTCAGGAGAAAATCATACGCTTGGAGCAGGGCGCGGCTGACCGTGACCGTGCTGGGCAGTTTACCGGTCAACGGCGCCGTGGCGGTGCGCAAATTTCGCGCCGAGGGCACCGAGCGGATTTCCGGCGGCGCCACGAGGCTGTCCGACGTCTTGCGGTAGATTTTGTGGCGAACGGAAATATTCGTAAACCCGCCCTCGACTCCGCCGAGTCCTTCGCTGGAGCCGAGAAAAAGGCACCCGCCGCGCCGCAGCGCAAAATGAAACATCGCCAGCACGCGTTCCTGCGTCGCGATCTGGAAATAGATGAGCATGTTCCGGCACGTCAGCAGGTCGATCTTGGTAAACGGCGGATCGCTCACCACATTGTGGGCCGAGAAAATAATCCGCTGCCGCAGCTCCGGCACGACGCGCAGGTTTCCGTTGGCCTCTTCTTTGAAGTAACGCGCGATGCGCTCCGCCCCGAGATTTTCGAGGCGGACTCGCTCGTAGACGCCACCCGCGGCGCGCGCCAACGAATCGCGGTGCATGTCCGTCGCAAAGATCGCCACTTTTCCGCGATACCCGCACGCGCGCACCTGCTCGTCGACCAAGATGCCGATCGAATACGCCTCTTCGCCCGACGCGCATCCCGCGACCCACACGCGAAACTCTTCCCGCCCCGGTTCGGTCAGCAGCGCCGGCAACACGTCCCGCCCGAGCGTTTCAAACGACTCCGGATCACGGAAGAACTCGGTGACGCCGATCAACAGGTCTTTGTAGAGTTCATCGAGCTCCGACAGTTGTTCGGTCAGATGCCGTGCGTAAGTGCCGACATCGTCGATCTGCAGAAAACTCATGCGTCGGTGAATGCGTCGCTGCACCGTCGGGATTTTGTATTCCCCGAAATCGATTCCATAGCGCCGCCGCAGTTGCTCCAGCACCGGCCCAAAGCTGTTCGCGGCCTCATGCGCCGTCATCGGCCGGGCGTTCTGCACCATGCGCAACTGCGGGTAGCGCCCGTAGGTGATGATCGCCTCCGGCATGCGCTCCGGCGCCAGAACGTAGTCCGCCAACTCCGTGTTGATCGCACTCCGGGGCATGCCGTTGAAGTCGGCCGATTCCAGCGACTGCACGATCACGAGACCGCCGGCTTCATGCACCGTGCGGACGCCCTGCGTGCCGTCGGTGCCGGTGCCGGAGAGCACGACCGCGACCGCCTGCGGCCCGAAATCCCCGGCCAGCGATTCAAGAAAAACATTGATCGGAAACTCGAGTTGCCGGGCAGCCTCCCGGTCGGTGAGCGACAACTCGCCGCCCTTCACCGTCATGAGCTTGCGCGGCGGGATCAGATAAACGCAGTCGCGCTCCAGCATCATACCGTCCTCGACCCGGTGAATCCGCATGCGCGTGTGGCGCGCAAGCAGATCGTTCATCAGGCTCTTGAAATCCGGCGAGAGATGCTGGACCACCACAAAGGCAAAACCGCTGTCCGGAGGCATCGCCTGAAAGAAACTCTCGAGCGCGCGCAAGCCACCGGCCGAGGCACCGAGACCGATCACCAATTCCGGAGCTGTTGATACCGAACTCATAAACCGTGTTTACAACGATCCACCGTTTTTGTGCGGCTCCCGCGGGCAACCCCGCAGACCGCAGTCGATATTCTTGATGTGTGCCGAGATCCACGCGATCGACTCACGGTGGACCTCGGACAACAGCGATACGGGCGTCCCGCTGTAGGTCAGCAGCTCCAGCCACCCCGCCAATTTGTCCGCAAACTCCGCATGGGCCGCGCAGTTCGCCTTGTGCGAGGGACAACCCACCCGGTGCATGTGCGCCTCTTCCCTGGCGAAGTGCCCCAACGCGTATTTTTGCAGCAACACGATCAATTCGACGGTGCGCTCGCGACCCGCCCCCGCATCGATCGCGGCCTTCAATTCATTCAGCTGTCGAATGAACTCCCGGTGCTCCGCGTCGATCTGCGCGTGCCCGGTTTCGAAGTCTTTGGTCCATGTCGTCATCTGTGAAAAGCGTAGGGGGGTAAAAGGAGGCGACGCATCACGTGACGAGTGCTTGTTCCCTATCCATTAAGAATAGGCGGAACGGCCCAAACGGGCTACGCAGATATTGTCTTTTCTTCCGTATCCACTGCTGACCTGCAAAAAAATCGCCGATTTTTTCATTACGGCATCACGGCTCTGCTACCGGCACTCCATCGCCGAGCCGGGCATGACTACCCAAACGATACCCACTGCCGGAGGCACACCCGCGCAGGCCGGTATCGACATGGCAAATGTGGGTGGTGAGCCAGCTCGCGACGAGCCGGCGGAGGTCGAGCAGGATCGTCGTCGTATCGTCATTCTCGGCAAACTTCGCGGCAATCTTCTGAAACGTCGCCAAGAAGTCCCGGTGCGCCGCTTGGTTCTTCGCCTTCACCGGACAACGATGGCGTTCCATGATGTCTTCTTCGTGCCGAAAGTGGTTTTGCACGTAGTCGCCCAAAAGCCGCATCATCTCCGCGACTTCGTCCCGCCCGCGCTTCTCAAGGCAGGCCCGGTGGAGGCGGTTGATCATCACAATCAATTCGCGGTGCTGGGCATCCACCGACTCCACGCCGGACGACATCTTCCCTTCGTCCCATGAGATCAAATCAGGTTCGGCGGCCAATTTTGCCGCGACTTCGACCGAGACGCCCTGCCGCGAACCCACCAGACGGGTGAGTGCCACGACCGCTTGGTTGAGGCCCTCCGCCTGCTCGGTAAGTTGCTGCGCCGCTTCGGACGATTGCTCCGCGCTCGCTGAATTGGCTTCGACGATCTGGGTCATCTGACCCACCGCCTGGTCGATTTGCCGGACGCCCTCGCGCTGTTCGCGGCTCGCTCCCGCGACCTCCGCCACGAGCGTATCCACCTCCCGGATTTTCGCGACGATTTCCTCCAGACTCGCCGCGACCTTGGCGCTGAGTTGCACGCCTTGCGCGGTCTTGCCGATCGCCCCCTCGATCTTGGCGGAGGTCTCTTTCGCCGCCTCGGCCGAGCGCTGCGCAAGCCGGCGCACTTCCTCGGCCACGACGGCGAAACCCGCCCCGGCCTCGCCAGCCCGCGCGGCTTCCACCGCGGCATTGAGCGCGAGGATGTTTGTCTGAAACGCGATCTCGTCGATCGTGCGGATGATCTTCGCGATATCGTCGGACGAGGCCTTGATTTCACCCATCGCGACGATCATCGCCTTCATGTCGCCGCCACCGGTCTCGGCGGCCTGCCGCGTCTGCCGCGTAAACTCATTGGCCTTTGTCGCGTGGTCCGCGTTCCGTCCGGTCATGCCGGACATTTCCGCAAGAGAAGCGCTGGTCTTCGTCAGGCTATCGGATTGCGCCGTGGCGCCGTCTGCGAGCGATTGGCTCGCCGCCGAGACTTGCCCTGAGGCCAGCGAGAGCTGCGCGGAACTCGCGGTGAGGCCGTCGATGATATTTAGAATGGGCCGCGCAATCCCCCTCGACAGGAACAGACCCACGACTGCCGCGAGGAGCGCCATCCCCAGTGCGATCGCCCCGATCCACCGCACCAAGCTGCTCTGGGCCTGGTCGAGATTGCGCCGCACTTCCGCAAAATCCTGCTCATAGGCGCCGGCCCCCACGACCCAATCCCACGGGGCAAAATACGTGATCGCGCAAAACTTCCCGCGACCCTGCTCCTCACCCGGGTTCTTCCAAGAATACCGCTCGTAGTCGATCGAGCCCTCCTTGGTGGCCAGGCCTTTCGCGACGATCGACTGGATGAAGGCGCGCCCGTCGGCATCTTTTGCGTCCCAAATATTCTCACCGTCGCGTTTACCGTGCTGGGAAACAAGATACTTGCCGCGTTGATCGCCTTTGCCGCCGAGCACAAACACGTAGCCGGTCTTGCCGATCACCATTTGCTGGATCGAAGCGTGCAGCTCCCGGTTGATCGCGCCCATGCCGATGCCCACGTAGAGCATGCCGATCACCTTGGTTTTGTCTTTGTCCCAAATCGGTTCGTAGGCGGTGGTGTGCCAGTCGTTCACCACAAACGCGCGGCCGAGAAACGTGTCGCCGCGCAACACCGTTTGGACCACCGCGTTGGGCACACCGTCCGCGCCTTTCGCCGGAATAAATGTCCCCAGCGCCCGCGTGCGGTCGTCCTTCAACACGCTCGTCGCCACGCGCAGCATGTCACCCTGCTCGTTCATGCGCTGAAAAATCGTGCAGAAATTTCCGGTCAGCCGCTTCGCTTCGTCGACCACCGCCACTGGCTCGGACTCCGCGGATTTCTGCCCCAACCACGTCGTCCCCACGAGGACCTTCGGCAGCGTCACCGCGACCGAATCCTTGGTGAACTGGTTGATCGCTTTCCACGCCACCGTTTCCTCGGCGAAGCGGACACCGCCCAGCCGTTCCGTGATCTCCCGCGCGACGCCGAGGCTGCGCGCGAGTTCCTTTTGATTGCGCGATTCGCTGGCCGAACAGAGCAAATATACGCTCTTGGCCACCTTGGCCGCTTCGCTGAACGCCTGCTGCTCCACCGTGTGCCCGATCTCGCGGCCCAATTTTCGCTGCTCCCAGAGCAACGTGCCCAAAATTACGCCGAGGGCCACGAGCAGCGGACCGACCGCCAGCAGCGTGATCTTCGCGCCGATGCCGAAGTTTGATTTATTGGAGACGGAAGCCATGCGGAAGAGATCTGCGTGTTTTGGCAGTGACCGGAGGGGTAACATCCGAAACGGAAGCAACTGACGTTTTCTTCGGCCGAAAACGCGGCCGGTTGAGGTCGCCCGACGTTTTCCGTTGCGACAGCGCGCGCGCTAATGGGGTCGCCAAAATCCGCACATAGGCGGGCCGGTGCCCCATCGGCAACCGCCCGGCCGTCTGGCTCAATGCGCGGCTAACTGCTCCTGCTCGGCGCGGGCACCGCGGCCTCGCGGTGCGGAACCGGCCAACGGATGCTCCGGGGTCGGCGCGTGGCGGGCCGCATCGGCCGGTTCGGCGCGGCCGTGGAGCAGCGTCAGGAGCGCCCGCACTTCGTCGTCGAGGAGCCGCGCGTGTTCGCGCAAAGCGCCCGCCGCCTCGGCGGTCTGTCCGCTCATGCTGGCGTTGTGCTGCGTGACCTTGTCGATCGCCGCCACGGTTTCGTTGATCTGGGCGAGGCCGAGCCCCTGCTCCTTCGAAGCCTGCACGATCTGCCGCACGAGCGCGTCTTCGTGTTCGACCTTGCTGAGGATATTCCGGAGATGCTCACCGATTTGGTCGCTGATCGCGGCGCCCTGATTCACCTGTCCGGTCACTTGTTCGACCAGGCCGGCCGTGGTCTTGGCGGCGCCCGCGCACCGCTGCGCGAGGTTGCGCACCTCGTCCGCCACCACCGCAAAGCCCGCGCCCGCCTCCCCTGCCCGCGCGGCTTCCACCGCGGCGTTCAGCGCGAGAATATTCGTTTGAAACGCGATCTCGTCGATCGTCTGGAGAATCTTCGAAACGTTCGCCGCGGCTTCTTTGATCCCGCGCATGTGCGTGCTCATTTCCGTCATCGCGGTCGTCGCCGTTTGCGCGGCCTCGCGCGTCGCCACCGCGGCCGCCTGCGTCTTCGCCGCATCCTCGGCGGTGCGTTTCGCCATCGAGGCCGTCTCCTCCACGGAAGCGCTGGTCTGTTCCAACGCGGCTGCCTGGGACTGTGCACCGGACGCCAGCTCCTGGCTCGCCGCACCGATCTCTCCCGCCGTGACGCCCAGCTCCGCCACGCTTTGCCGCAGCGAACCGCTCACCCGGTCGAGCGGACGCGCAATCTGCCGCCGCACAAGCCAGCTCACGACCACCGTCGTCGTGCCCACCAACAACAAAGCAGTGAGCAATCCGTTGCCGAGGCTCGATTTCTCGATGTCGCCTTGGAATGACAACCACTGGGCCCGCGCATCGCGAAGCACGTCCGTGCTGAAGCGATACCGGTAGAGTCCGCCGTTGGTCAGTTGCTTGAATCCCGGATGACACTCGAGGCAACTGGTCGCCACCGGCATCGGTTGGTAGAGCACAAACGAGGCGTCGGTCAGCTCGCGCCACGATTCCTTCGCCGTGCGCAGCCGGTCGAGGTGCTGCGCCGGCAGCGTCGTCTTTACGACGGCTGGCAGCGTGGAATCCGTTGCGACGCCCTTGGCGCTGAACACCGTGATCTCTTGCAGACCTTCCACGACTTTCTGGCCCGCCAACAGCCGGCGAAATTTGTCCATCTCGCCCTCGGACATGGCATCGGCCAGCGCGACATTGCACGCCCGCTGGAGGTTTTCGATCGCGTGCCATTGGTTGGACTCCTCGACGGCCAGGTTCGCTACGGCCACCCGGCGCACCAGCGAACTGAGACGGGTATGTTGAAATGCGAGCGACCCGGCAAACACCACCCCGAGAGCCCCGAGGAGGGAGAAAAGCAGTTTATGATGGAGTTTCATGGCGAATACCGCGCGCCCCGAAAACGGCAGGCGGCGACCAAAGGAATTTGTTCGTTCGCCCAACTACATCGGCAAAACTCCCCAGAGCTTCACCTGACAACGTGAAATATTTTCTCGGGTGCCACGGCGCCCGGACCTTACAAGCGCGGGTGCGCCCCGCCGCCCCGTTCAAAGGCGCAGACTCGCGCCAACGGTCACGGCGAGCCGGCGAAACTCCCGCTCCGACACCCCGCTCAACGTATTCCACCCCGTGTGCCGCAGCACGTCGCAATGCAATCCCACGCCGCGCGGCAACATCCACGTGCCCCCGATCCCGAGCAGCGCCTCCCAATCGTCGCGCACCGTCGGAAAGTAGTCGCTGCGATGCACCCGCGCCGAGAGGCGCCCGCTCCACGCACCCCGCGGTTTCCACGCGACCGCCGCTTCGGCGTAGGAATCCACATAGGCGGATTTTCCCGTGCTCGACAGCCAGTCCATCTGCGCGGCCTTCGCGGTGAGGGTGACTTCCGCCGCCAGTTTGGCCGTGAGCGCGGCTTCATACCAAAACGAAGTCCGCTCCCGCCCGCCCGGCATCGCGCGCGGATCGATCGCGCCCGTGTAGCGACGGAAATCCGGCCCCGCCGCCAGCGCGACCGTCGTCGCCGGGCCGAGCCGCCCCTCCCACCCGGCCACTACGCGCGAGTAGTCGCTGGAATAGTCATACTCGCAGCCCGGCAGCGGCACCACGGCCTGATTCTGGCGCCCGCGCCGCGCACCGAGAAAGCCCCACGCCCCGTCCCCCGGCCGCCAGCCGAAATCCACCGAGGCGAGCGCATCGTCGCGATCCGCAAACGCAAACGCTCCCGCCACGGCCCGCGTATGGTAGTCGTTACCGAGATACGATCCGCCGCCGCGCACGACCCACGCCCCCGCCGCGGTCTGCGCCTGCACCTTGAGCCGATGTTGCCGGTTTTCCCGGCGGTCGCGCCACACCGCCAGCGCGTTGGCGTTCACCGCCGCACACGCGGGCAGCGCCTCCGTCCCGCCCGCCGTGAGCACACTCGCACCGTCCCCTTGGAACCGCCACCTTCCGGCGGAAAACTGCCCGCCCGCGGTCAGCCGGTGCGTGTCAAAATTCTCGGCGGCGAACCGCGCAAATCGCACCCCTTCCCCGGCATAGCCGAGATACCACCGCGCGGCCTCGGGTCCGGGGCGGCTCCGCGTCACGCCGAGTGTCGTGCCCGCCGCATACATCAGGGACTCGCCCCCGCCCATCGTCGTGGTCGCCGTTCCGCCGGTCAGCCGCGGATTCGAATCGTAGCCCGTGCGCGCGAGCAATCCGAGTTCGAGCCAGGGGGCCGCCGCGGCCGCACCGGCCAACACCAAACACAGCGCCACGGCCGTCACTCCGGGGAGGAGACGGCGCGACAACGGGAGGAACGGGCAGATAGACATCGGTTCACCCGATCTTCGGTGCGTTTGGGAATTTCCGATACGCGTCCGTTGGTCTTCTCGCCGCATTTTTTGGAATCGTCGGCATCTCTTGTTCAGCCCAGAAGCTGCCGTGATAGCGTCACCGCGGCGCGAGATATTGCGTTGGACCACGCATTTCAAATTCACCTGACGCAGTTCGGGCCGATTACCCTACAAACCTCCCGTTCTCAAACCGCGCATGAAACAGACATCCGTTCCGATCGTCGGTCAGCCACGCGCCTTTGCTGTCGACGAACTCTTTTTCTCCACCACCGATGCCCGCGGCATCATCACCGCGGGCAACGAGGTCTTCGTTCGCATCAGCGGCTACACCTCGGCCGAACTCGTGGGCACCGCCCACAACATCATCCGCCATCCCGATATGCCGCGCGCCGCGTTCCGGCTCGTGTGGGAACGCTTGAAAGCCGGGAAACCGGCCGCCGCGCTCGTCAAAAATCGCGCGAAAGACGGCTGCTACTACTGGGTCGTCGCGTTGATCACCCCGACGCCCGCCGGCTACCTTTCCGTGCGCTTCAAACCCGCCGGCCCCTTCCTCCCGATCGTGGAGGAACTCTACGGCCGCATGCGGGCCGCCGAAGTCCAAGCCCGCCAAAACGGCGCCGACCAGCAGACCGAAATGGATGAAGGCGCCGCCGTCCTCAACGAGGGCCTCGCTAGCCACAAGTTTGCCGACTACGACGCCTTCATGTGGGTCATGCTCTGCGAAGAGCTGAAGAGCCGTGACGCCGAATTGGCGAAGTCCAACCGCTCGCTGATTCGCCCGCTCCCCGCCAGCTTCACCAAACGCGCACTCGAGCAGCCGGCCCTCAACAGCCTCGGCACGATCTACGCCAACGGCACCCGCGCCTACGAACAGCTCAACCGCCTTTATCACCGCCTCGACGAATTCGTTTCCCTGAACCAGACGCTCGACCGCAAATCCTCCTTCGTAAACAAGCTCACCGACGAGCTCCGCATCTCTTCGATTAACGTCGCCCTCGCCTCCACCCGGCTCGGCGGCGAAGGCCAGGGGCTCGCCGTGATCTCGCGCCACATGGGCGAGACGTCCATCGATGTCGCCGGTTCGGTCAACGGGCTCGTCTCCGGCATCACGACCCTGTCCGCGCGCCTCCGCGGCGTGATCTTCAACATCGCGTCCGCCCGCCTCCAGGTGGAGATGGTGCTCACCTTTGTGCACGAGCTGATCTGCAGCGAATCGACCGTCGATGCCTGGGCCGGGCGCCGCGGACTCATCAAGACGCTCCATGACGCCTTCTCCGGCACGATGGGCCAGGCCAGCGTCGCGTTGCACGATCTGGAGACGACCGTGCACCCGCTGAGTGCCTTGGCCGACGACCTCGAGCGCTTCATGCTCAGCCTCCAAGTCGCCCAAGTCAGCGCAGTCGTCGAAAGCGCGCGCATCTCGAACCGGGGCGATTTTCTGGATATCTTTATCAGCATCAAAGAACAGATCGACCAGACGCACGACGAACTCGCCGAGCTGAGCGATGCGCTCCATCGGCTCGATCGGCTCGCGCACGACACGCCGCTCGTCGCCCGTGAAATCCAAGGCACGGTCGATCGCATTGATAAGGATATCTGCGCTCTTCCGGTGGGTAGCGCCCCCGTCGCAGCACCCGCCGATCCGCCCGCCCAACGTCCGACCGCGGAAAAATCGCCGCCCCGCCGCTCCCCGGCTCCCGCGCGCCAGCCCGGCCCCGTCGAGGCATTTGCCTGAAATCCCCGCGCGGCGAAAATGCGCGGTCCATCCGGGAAGTATTGTCCGCAGCCGCTGCGAACGGTTTTCGATTCGGCCTCCGTCCCGCCATCGCGCGCGCCGTGACCGAAATCGGCGGCGGCGCCTTCACCCTCGCTGCCGGCCCCGCCGACCGCGGCCTGCGCGTCACGCTCGAGCTCCCCTGCACTTAAGAACTCCCCGGCGTGAGACGATTACCGTCTCCACCGATGCACCACTACGAATTCACCCTGCACCTGAGTCCGGAGCGTTTCATGAACTACTACCGCGGCACGGTGCGCTCCATCATCGTGCGCTGCACCACCGGCCAGAACGTGCAGTTCCCCGCCTCGTTTCTCCAGCGCTTCGTGAGCCCGGACGGCATCCACGGCGAATTCGTCCTCACCTGCGACGCGCAGCACAAATGCCTCGGCCTCGAGCGCCGCTGACGCCTCGCCGCCCCGACACCGGTCGCCGAAAACACCGCGGATGCGCACTCCCATTAGCACCGCTATCTGGTGGGCAATAGGCAGCGAGCAAAGGGACGTGACAACGCCCGCGCCGCTCCTGTTTTTTGCCGCCCACCGTCTGGGCGAGTCGCCCGCGTGTGCCCACCGCCACTCCGATGATTTCCTCCGGCCCTCGCATCGCCCTGCACCCGACGCCCCTCGTGAGCGTCCAAGCCGGACGCTGGACGCACGCACCCCGCGGCCCCGCGCCTTGACCTTGGAAACGTGGCGCCCATCGACCGCCTTGAGCGGCCCGGAAAAGGCCTTTCTGACCGGCCTACAGCTCGACCCCGACTCACTCGAAGTCACCTGCGAACCCGGTCTCACCAATTTCTCCATCGTGGACTCATCGGCCGATGGTTTTTCGTGGGCCTTTTTTGATTCCCGCGGCACGTGTTGCGACGGCGGCATCGAGCCTACCCGGGAAGCCGCGCGCAGTGCCGCGCTCGAAGTGCAACGCCTCTGGATGCACCGGTGTCACTGCGACGGCACGGCCTGCTCGGGCCTGTGCCGCAAGGGCATTCCCCCGCACTGAAACAGCGGCCGCCCTATCCCGGCGCCGCACGCTCATAGTCGCGATGCGTCACGCAGCGGTGAGCTCGGCGACGAGGGCGTCCAGCAGTTTTGCGGCGGTGGCGCGAGAGGCGGCGAGTTGTTACTCCAACGCGTCCACCGAGGCCATCAGTTGCTCCACTTTGGCCACGATCCGGCGGCTGCGGGCCCGCCGGGACTCGCCTATGCGGTGATGTCGAGTTGACCGAACGCTTGGTGCCATGGTGTCGAAAGGTGGACGAACTGGAACCGGGGATGCTCTTTGGCTTTCAGCAGCTGATAAACCTTTTCGCATTCGCTGTCAGCCGTGAGGAAATGGGTGATCTCGGGCATGACGTCTGCCTGGGCAAACATCTTGGTGTCATTCGGGATAATCGAGCGTTGAGTGATTAACTGGGGCAAGGCACCACGAGATTCGAACACTGTCCGGGCAAACTCCCCGGCCCGCTGTGCGTGATCCACGTTGAATGGCACAACGCGAAAATACCGCAGCGGCAGGTTGGCGATGGTGTCGCGCACCGCGTATTCGGCCAATGCGATGGTCGAGACGTAGAGCGTATGGCCTGCCTCAACCAGAAACTTCAAATATGCCTGTGCGGCTGGATGCAGCGCCTCATTCGGTTTTGCCCAACGGATTAAGTAGCTCGTATCGCAGAGCACACCGTGAAAGACTGCGGGAGCTTAGGCATGGGA
>CALRZR010000051.1:0-35754 GCA_943372705.1 Opitutus sp. GAS368
CGCTACGACCGAAACCCTCGCGTGTCCGTGGCTCACGTTGCGCGACCCGATCGAAGTGCGCGGCGAATCCGTCAACGCCCTCGCGTCGCGCGTCGCGGAGTATTTTCTCACGAGTTTGCGTGGTGAGCGCATCGAGGCGGCGTGGCCCAATGTGTGGCTCGGGCCGCAGGAGACGGTCGGCCTCGGGCGTCGCCTCTCGGCGGTGGAGTCGGCGTGCGGCGAGTTGTTGAAGAAAAAATTTTCGCGGGTGGTGAAGCTGGCCGTCGCCGATGTGCCGCGCGGCGCGGGCCCGGCGCGCGGGCTGTGGGTGTATTTCGTGGATTTCGGCCGCGCCTACGTGGCGCGCGAGGCGTTTGTGCACGGGCAGCGGCGCATGGCGGACGACGATCTCGCACCATCGCGGTCATATTTGAAAGTGGAGGAAGCCTACATCGTGCTCGGTCGCGAACCAGCTGAAGGTGAAACGGTGTGTGACCTCGGCGCGGCGCCCGGCGGTTGGAGCTACAGCGCGGCGAAACGCGGCGCACGTGTCGTGGCGATCGACAACGGCCCGCTCAAGGGCGGTGCGCTCGACAACCCGCGAATCGAACACCTGCGCGAGGATGCGTTTAAATTTTCGCCGCGAACGGGCGAGACGTTCGACTGGCTGTTTTGCGACATGGTCGAGGAGCCGCATCACGTGGTGCAGCACATCGTCGTGCCTTGGCTCGCGCAGGGCTGGTGCCGGCGGTTCGTGATCAATTTGAAATTCGGCCGGGTGGACGCGGCGGCGCTGTTGCGAGAATTGCGCGCGGCCGACGCCGTGCTGGCGAAGCACGCTCCCGGCGCGCGCATCCGCCACCTCTATCACGACCGCGAGGAATTTACGCTCGTGGGTGAAGTGGCGCCGCGCTGAGGCAGGCGGGTGAGGGATGGTCGCGCCATAGCCGGACGATTGCTGGGTGGGCCGGCACGTCCCGGTGCCGGCATGGGCAAACTTCACGATGCGGGCGCAGGGACGCGCCCGCCCACCGATTTCCGGCGATTGGGTGGGCCAGGGGAGAGTGTGGTGAAGTTTTGTTTGGTTTCGGAGCGGGCGGTGCGTCAGCGTGGGGCATGGCTCACAATCCACGGCTTGGTTTTCGTCCTTCTCTCGCCGCGCGGGCGGCGGCGGCGCGCGAGGCGGCGAAGGCTACGCCGGCCAAGCAGCCGAGCGGGCCGGTGCGCGAGGAAGTGAAGGAGCTAAAGCTCTGCGGGCTCGCGGCGGTGCACGCGCGGTTTGCGCGCGACCCGGCGTCGATCCTGCGGCTGTTTTACGAAGCGGCGCTCGGGCAGCGCGTGGGCGCGATTTGCAAGGTGCTCGCGGCGGCGAAAAAAATTTACCGGCAGGTCGACTCCGCGGAATTGGAGAAGGTTGCGGGCTCGCTCCATCACGGCGGTGTGGTCGCGGTGGTGACGCCGGTTCCGTTGAAGACGCCCGGTGCGGCGGATATCGCCGCGTGGGCGCAGGCGGGGGAAGCGGTGCTCGTGCTCGATCGCATCGGCAATGCGCACAACCTCGGCGCGATTGCGCGGACCGCGGCGTTTTTCGGTGTGCCGAGAATCGTGATACCCGATCATCCCAATGCGGCCAAGCCCACCGAGGCGGCGCATCGCGTGGCGGAAGGCGGATTGGAATTTGTCGAGGTGTGGCAGACGCGCGATCTCGTGGGGCTCGTGCGTGACTTGGGTGCGGCGGGTTACGACGTCGTGGGCGCGGCGACGCGTGGCGGGCGGCCGGAACTCGCTCCGGCGCAGGGACGCAAACCGGTCGCGCTGGTGCTCGGCAACGAGGAGCACGGCATCACCCCGGTGGTTGCCGCGGCGTGCGGACGGCTGGTGACAATTCCGGGCGGCGGCAAAATCGAATCGCTCAACGTGTCAGTCGCCGGTGCCGTGCTGCTGTGGGAGTTGCTGGGGCGACGGGTGGGTTAGTCGGTGTTGAGGAAAAAGGTGTGCCACACCAGGCGGCCGTTGCACACGCCGAGGGCGGCGATCGCGGAAGTGAAAAGAACGATGGTAGATTCGTTCAGCGGGTGGCTGGCGATCCAAGCGATGGTGCCGAGGGGAATGTTGATGAGTGCGAGCCAAAGCCAGAATGCGCGGAGGCGACGCTGGCGCGGCGTGCGATGGCGTGGATCGATGACGACGTCGTTCAACCCGGCGGCATTCGCGACGGCAAGATTGTCGCGGAGAATTGTGTGAACCTCGTTTTCCGGCACCGGCACCGGTGACGACTTGAGCGGCGGCAGGCCGGTGGCGGCGATGCGGTTGAGCTCGCGCACATCAATTTGCTTTTCGTCGCTGCGGACGATGCCGGGATCGGGTGCGGGGGTGGCGGCGCCAGATGTTGCGGTGGGCGCGGGGACGATGCCTTGATTGGCGACCTCAAAGGTGGTCGGCTTGAAACCGTAAAACTTGCGGGGTGGATCGAGTTCTTCAGGCATGGGCAGGGGTGGGAAACAATCGTTCAGTAGTCGTCCAAGACGAACCACATGATCCACGTCAGACCGAGATTGTAGATGATGAGGCCGGCGGCGCCGAAGACCGGTTGGATCAGGGTGGCGACGGCGAGGAGAGCGTTGCCGAGGATCAGGGCGATCACGTAGTCGCGGGTGCGGCGGCTGATTCGTTTCGGCGGGAGCGCGACGTGGTTGAGGCCGGCGGCGTTGGCGCGCGCGAGGTTTTCGCGGAGCATCGCATGGATTTCGTTTTCGCCGGTCGGCGGTGCCGGTTGTGAGGTGGCGGAGGGAATGGCGGCGTTGTGGATGAGGTTGCGCACATCGATGCGGACCTTTTCGGTCGGCACAATGCCGGGGTCGGGGGGCGGCTGAGCTTCGTGCAGCGGGGATTCGCGGCGCACGCCGTTCACATTTTCAAACTCGGTTGGCTTGAACGTGTAACGCTTGCGCGGTGGGTCCGGGGCGTCGGGCATGGGGCGGGAGTGTGCGATTCCGAGCGTCGCAGTCGAGCGCGCGGGTTTGGGCTTTTGTCGGGGGCACTGCGCGCCCACGGTGAGGTCCATGGTGCGAAGCGAGTTTCCCCGATGAGCGAAAATTTGTCCCGTGGCTGAATCCAATCCAGTCGAGCCGATGGCTGCGGACGCCGAGGCGGAGCGGTTGCGCCGTGCGCAGGCGGGCGACGAGGCGGCGTTTGGCGAGATGGTGAAGGCGAACTACGAGGCGGTGTTTCGGCGTGTGGTCGGCATCGTGCGCAATGAGCACGATGCGCGCGATGTGTGTCAGGAGATCTGGCTGACGGTGTGGCGCAGCCTCAAGGACTACCGGGGTGAGGCGAAATTTTCCACCTGGCTTTACTCGGTCGCGACGCGGCGCGCGATCGATCATCAGCGGAAACAGCAGCGGTGGTTCGTGCGGTTCCTGCCGTTTCTCGCGAACGAGCAAACCGGCGAGACGATCGAGCCGGCGTCGTCGGCGCCGGGGCCGGGCGAGGAGGTCGAGGGCGCGGAGCGCGCGGCGCGTTTCGAGCGTGCCATCGCGGCGCTGCCGGAGAAGCATCGGGCGGTGCTCACGATGCGCGAAGTCGAAGGCCTTTCTTACGAAGAAATCGCCCGGCAACTCGATTGCCGGCCGGGCACGGTCATGTCGCGGTTGTTCAACGCGCGCCGCTTGCTGGCGCAAAAACTAGGAGAAATTCCATGAAACTGAAATTGCTGAAGGTTTATCTGTTGCTGGTCGCGCTTGTGGCCGGATTGGCCGGTGCGCGGGCGGCGGACGGTCACGGCACGGTGCGGGCGATGCTCGTGCTCGCTTCGAATCAGAAAGGCGCGACCGATGGGCGCCTCGCGGATTACGAACCGACGCTGCGGCGCATCTTGCGCTTCGAGAGCTACAAACTGGTGGGCGAGGGCGCGGCCGCGTTGGGCGGGGCGGGGCGGGGCAGTGTGAAGCTCGGTCGCGGGCACACGCTCGAACTCGCGGCGGAGAAATCCGACGGCAAGGGCGTGCGCCTGAAGGTGAATTGGCAGGACGGCGGCCGCTCGCTCATGAACACCGGGCTCGTGCTGCGCCCGGGCGTGCCGGCGGTGCTCGGCGGACCCGCCAGCGGCAAGGGTGGTGAGGTGTGGGCGGTGATTTTGGTGGCGGATTAGCCGTTGGTTAAACGTGGTTTGCGCAATATTCAAAAAATGTGGGCGGAAAAATGAATAAACGCGCGGCGAGGTTCGTCCGAAGGAGCGAACCCAATTATCCACCATGAATACCAAATTCGTTTTCGCCTCGATGATCGCCGCCGTGAGCGGCTTGGCCGGCCTTGCGAATACCGCGAGTGCTGGAACCGACATCCACCTCAATATCGGCATCGGCGCGCGGCCCGGCCCGGTGATCGTCGCCCCCCGGTGCGATGCCCCCGTGGTCGTGGTGCCGGCGGCGCCCGCGTATGGCTACGGTCGCGAGATGCGGCCGGCTCCGGCGCCGCACGGTTTCTGGAAAGATGTGTCGGTAAAGGTCTGGGTGCCGGCCGAGTGGGTCGTGACTCGGGGCCATCACGGTCGCGAGGTCCGCACGCTGCGGCCGGGCTACTTCACCTACCGGACCGAGCGTGTGTGGGTAGCGGATACGGGTCGGCCCGGTGACTACGGCCGGGGCCCCGGACACGGCTACGCTTACGGCCATGGTCGCGGCTGAGCCGAATTGCGCGAAGCATTTGAAACGAGCAACGTGTTGAAACCATGAACTGCCACTCCGCTCAACGACTGCTGTCCGCCGAACGAGACGGCGCGCTCCCTCCGGGTGAGCGCGCCGGACTCGCGGCGCACGTCGCGGGTTGCGCGGAGTGTCGGCGGTTTGAGGTGAGGCTGGCGGAGGTGGCGGCGGGCTTGAAAACGGCGGCCGCGCAGGTGGTGGTGCCCGACGAAGAGCGCGCCTGGCACGATATCCGCCGCGAATTGCGCGCGACGCCGTCGGTGGCGCGGGCGTGGTGGAATCTGGGCCGCTGGGCGTTGCCGCTCGGGGCGGCCGCGGCCTTGGCAGCGGTGGCCGTGATCGGACCGAGCTGGACCGATGAGGACGGATCGCAGCTCGTGGCGCGGGCGGAATTTGTCGAGGTGTCCGGTGACGCGTCGTCGATGGTCTACGTCGACGACAAGAGCGGCTGGCTCGTCGTGTGGGCTTCGGCAGAGCCGGGCGGGAAGGGTGGGTAGGTTGGTTCGCTTCGGAGGATGCGGATTGCCGCGGCTCGACATCGACGGCTCGGCGGACTCTAACTTTTACAGTCGGCCGAACTCGGCCCCTGCATGTGATGCTCAAGCCTACCCCCATCGTCATCAGCCTCGTCGTCGTATTGCTTGGCGTGATCGTTTTTCAGGCGAGGCGCATCAGCGAACTGAGCGCGACGAAGCCCGCTCCGACCGTTGCGGCGCCGAGTGTTTCCACTTCTTCGGCCGTCGATTCTCGCGAGCGGGAGCGGCTCGACGGCGAGTTGGAGGCGGCGCGACGGGAGATTTCGTTGCTGCGCCGAATCGCCGAAATCAAAGCGGCGCCGGCGGACGGCATCGCGGGCCGGGTCGCGGCGCTCAAGGAAACGTTTCAACGGTTGCCTGAACAGCAGATCCCCCAACTCGCTTACGCGTCGGAGGCCGATTGGTATGCAGCGGTCGAGGGTCCCTTGGAGACAGCGGAGGATTTCAGGATGGCGATGGCGCGTCTGCGGAACTCCGCCTATTCCCGTTTTGGCAAGCTGCTCCAGCCGGCACTCAAGGAATACATGAAGGCCAACGGAGGTCGGTTTCCGCAGGAGGCGCTGCAGGTGCAGCCGTTCTTTACTGCGGCGGTGGAGCCAGCGGCGTTGCGGAATTTGCAGGTGGTCCGGGCCAATAGCATCAAGAACGTGCGCATGGGTGGTGAGTGGGCGATCACACAGGTGGCGGTCGTCGACTCCGAGTTCGATGCCCATATCGTAGTAGGCCCGAATGGATTCGGGTCCTACGGCGGACCGCGGAAATAGTGGCGAAGGCAGGTTTGCGAACCGCGGTTGGCGTGCTCACTCGCGAAGTGCATCGGCGACTTCAGCCTCGATACTGACTCCCCGTAGGTCGCGGGCTAAAATCTTGCCGTCGGGGCCGATGAGAAAAAGGGCCGGGATCGCATTGATGCCGTAGCTTATTGCGACGGGATTTTTCCAGCCACCGGCGAGATGGCCCTGTGACCAATCCATGCGGTGGGCGCCGGCAAATTTGCCTGCGCGTTGTGGGCTGGAATCGAGGTCGAGGCTGATGATTTCGAATCGAGGATCGTGGCGATAACGTTCGAAAAGTGCGCGCAATTGGGGGATTTCATCGATGCAAGGGCCGCAGTCAGTCGCCCAAAAATCGAGAAGCACAAATTTCCCGGGGCGCGCGTTCAGACTCACTGTTCCGCTGGTTAGGCCGGGCACGGAAAACGGGGGCGCGGGCTGGCCTTTGTTGAGAAACGGCAGCCCGTTGGGCACGACGGTGAATTTCCCGAGATCCAATGCGCCGGACCCGGCTATCACCTCGACGCGGCGTTGTTCAATACGCCCTTGGCTGTGTTGCCCGTCGCGCCAAACGCCGGAAAGCCAATAGCTGCCGGGAAAAACAAAGGGAGAAATAAACCGTCCGTCGGCCTGCACGTTGATTTGGCGGCGGCGGTTTGCTGTCGCGGCATGGGCCCGGCCTTCTTCGGTCGCGCGCCATTGCGCCCACCACACTTCCTGTTCTTCCGGGGTGTTTGTTTCGGGCGGGAGCGGAGGAGCCGTTGCATGCACCGGGCTGAGGCTCACGGAGCATTGTTCAAACTTGAGTCCGCTCGTGCTGCCGTCGCGCACCACTTGCCCGGTGACGATCCGAAATTCCGTGGAGCATTCGAGGTTGGTGGTCTTTCCGGCAGGTGCATCACCGCGGGCAAGTTCGACGAACGTGAACGGCTCTCCACTTTGGCGTCGGGGTTGCCAGTGAAGCGTGAATGGTCCCGGCGGAATTTCCGCGGCGACAAACGTTCCGTCGTTCGGCGAATAGGCCACCGACATACTGATCGAGATGTCCCACTGTTGCCCGGTGCCATAGGACAATGCAGTGACGCCGTCCGGTCGACCTCCGGCGAGCCACCGGCCTTCCAATCGCGCCCACGGCTGGAGCATCAGCCGTAACTCAGACTCGGATGATTTGCCGGGCAACACGGCAAATCCCGACGGATGCGCGACCAGCAGTCGGAAATCGTCTTGCGGGGATTCGAGCTCGAACCGGCCGTGCTCGTCGGTGCCGCACCGATCACCCCGCCATCCGTGCACGCTTCCACGGTCTAGATGCAGCCACGAAGGGTTGGATTTCGAGAGCACGAGCACCTCGGCGTCGGTGACCGGCGTGCCGTCCGTGCTTAGCACAATGCCTCTGGTCATCGCGGCACGCTGCAGGCGCACGTCAAACGTGACCGATCCGCCGTTTGGCCGAAAGCCTCTTGAGACGAGCGGCTGAAAGCCCGGCGCTTTGAACTTCAAAACTACCTCGACGAGTCCGCCGGTAGAACGGGTGACGTCGGTCGGAGGTGATCGGAAAATTTCCTCATAACGATCGGTAGTCCCCGGATATTTTGCGGACGTTCCCCAGAAGAAACTGTTTCCCAACGGTGAGCCGCGGGTCACCGTCAGTCCTGCGACAGGGCCGCCGGTTTGTGCGTCGGTGACCGTTCCGGAAATTCTGAGCGGGTGAACGGCGAGCGCCGCGCGCGACGCCGACTCCCAGCGGAATTTCCGGTCGAGCCACGCGGTCGTGAGCAGCAAGGCCATCACCATGCTGCCCGCGATAATCTTTCCGAACGGGAAGGGGCGCATCATGGCAGAGTTGGGGGCTGTCGCTGGCGCGAAGGGCGGGATGAATTTCCGGAAATGCGGTTTTCGAAACCCCGGGTGAACAGTGCGGATCAGCGTCCGGCCAAACGCAATACGCCGACGCGGAGGATGAGCACGGCGGCGAGGGCGAAGAGGAGCACGACGGCGACGTTGAGCAGCGTGGCGGCCCAATAGCGCAGCGGGGAATCGGCGCGGCGAACCGGGGCGGAGCGATGGAAGAGCGCGCGGCCCCATTGGGTTTCCTCGTTGGCGATGTCGCGCCGCGTCCGCCACGCGATGAAGAGCGTGAGCAGCAAAAACGCGATGCCGAGAAATTTGAAGAGGTTGAGTCGCACGCGGGCTTAGGGAGCGGCGCGCAACGTGATCGTTTCTCCGGGCCGTGTCACGATGTCGTAAGCGAATTCTTGCGGGGGCGTGTAGGTGTTCGGCTTCGCCTCGGGGGAAATGAGCTGGGCGGGGGCGGGCGGCGTGAAGAAGAGGGGATTGGGATTTTCGCCGGTGGCGGTGGAGAGTTTTGCGCCGTCGGCGCGGACGAGCCCAGTCGACGGGCTCAGGGCAAGTGGGTGGCGCGAGCGCACGCGGAGGACGCCACCGACCTTGGAGAGGATCGCGGCCTCGGTGATTTTTCCCGCGCTCCACGCGAGCGAGGAAATTTCGAAGCCGCCGCGGGCGCGGAGACCGGTCACGTGGCCGGCGGGCCACGCGTCGGGGAGCGCGGGGAGGAGGTCGATGGCGCCGTCGTGGCTCTGGAGGAAAAGTTCGGCGAGGCCGGCGGTGCAGCCGAAATTGCCGTCGATCTGGAATGGTGGGTGCGCGTCGAAGAGGTTGGCGTAGGTGCCGCCGCCGTTGACGTAGTTGGTGCCGACGTCACCGACGAGGCGGAGTTGGTCGGTGAGGAGTTTGTAGGCGCGGTTGCCGTCGAGGAAACGGGCCCAGCAGTTGACCTTCCAGCCCATCGACCAGCCGGTGGAAACATCGCCGCGGTATTCGAGCGACTGGCGGGCGGCGGCGAAGAGCGCGGGCGTGCGGCGCGGGGTGATTTCGTTGCCGGGGTAGAGCGCGTAGAGGTGGGAGAAGTGGCGGTGCTTGTCCTTCGGATCGTCCCAATCGCCGATCCACTCCTGGAGTTGGTTGTGGCGGCCGATCTGCTGAGGCGGCAGGCGGTCGCGGGCGGCGAGGAGTTGTTTTTGGAAATCGGCGTCGAGGCCGAGTGTGGCGGCGGCGCGCGCGACGTTGGTGAACGTTTCGAAGAGAATCTGGTTGTCCATCGTGACACCGAAATCGAAGGCGGAATTGCTGGTGTTGGGACGGCCCTTTGGCGTGTTTTCCGGGGAAACGGCGGGGGCGAGGCCGAGCCATTTTTTCGTGGGATGCTCGATGATCGTGTCGAGGAAGAACTGGGCGGCGCCTTTCAACACGGGGTAGATTTCGCGGAGGTATTTCTCGTCGCCGCTGTAGAGGTAGTGGTTGAAGAGGTGTTGGCTGAACCAGCCGCCGCCGGTGAGCCACATGCCGGGTCCGGGGCCGTCGACGGGGCCGGCGATGCGCCAGAGATCGGTGTTGTGGTGGAGCACCCAGCCGCGGGCGCCGTAGAGGGTTTTCGCGGTGAGGGCACCCGTGACGCTGAGGTCGCGGGCCATGGCGATGAACGGTTCGTGGAGCTCGGCGAGGTTGGTGGGCTCGGCGGGCCAGTAGTTCATCTCGGTATTGATGTTCACCGTGTATTTGGAATCCCACGGCGGGCGCGGGAGCTCGTTCCAGATGCCCTGGAGCGTGGCGGGCTGGGTGCCGGGTTGCGACGAGCTGATGAGGAGGTAGCGGCCGAATTGAAAATAGAGCGCGGCGAGGGAAGGATCGTGGCTCTTCGCAAAGTCGCGCACCCGCTCATGCGTAGGCTTCGCGAGGACGTCGGGGGCGGACGTGCCGAGGTCGAGGCTGACGCGGGCGAATTGCGCGCGGTAGGCGGCGACATGGGCGGCGTGCAGCGTGGCGAAATCTTTTTTCGAGGCGGCGTCGAGCGCGGTGCGGGCGCGGGCCGCGGCGTCGGCCGAGAGGTCGTGGTAGTTGACGAAGTTGGTGCCGATGGCGACGAGTAGGAGGGCCTCGGTGCCGTTTCTGAGGCCGACGTTGGCGCCGACGGTGTCGAGCGTGCCCTCGCGGGCGATGACGCGGAGGCGGGCGTCGAAGTTTACTTTGCCGGGGATCGACTCTTGGTCGGGACCCGTGCCGGCGAGGACGAGGGTGCCGTCGGCATCGGCGCGGACGGAGTGGCGCTGCGGGCTCGACCAATCGGCGGTGAAGGAGAGAGCGCGGGGTTTGCTGGCGGTGAGGCGGATGACGATGACTTGGTCGGGAATCGAGGTGAAGATCTCACGGGTGTGGCGCGTGCTGCCGACGTCGTAGCTGATGCGCACGGTGGCGTCGTCGAGAGAGAGTTCGCGGCGGTAGTGGGTGAAATTTTCGTGGCCGGCGAAGTGCAGGCGGAGGTCGCCGACGGGCTGGAGCGACATGCCGTTGGGCTTACCGGGGCCGGGGAGGACTTTTTCGCCGGCGAGTTTGGAGGCGCCCGCGTAGTCGCCGGCGAAAATGAGGCGGCGGATCTCGGGAAACGCGTCGCGGGCGGTGCCGACGTTGTTGTGGTGAGGGCTGCCGGACCAGAGGGTGTCCTCGTTGAGTTGCAGGCGCTCTTCGCCCACGCCGCCGAAGACCATCGCGCCGAGGCGGCCGTTGCCGAGCGGGAGGGCCTCGGTCCACTGGTGGGCGGGCTGGGGATACCAGAGTTTCAGCGGTTGAGCGGGCCCGGCGGCGAAGGCGAAGACGCCAAGTGAAAGGACAAATAGGGCGACGGCGAATTTGGTTTTCATGATCGGCGGCTGGTTCTTCAAGGCGTGCGCACATGATCCTTACGAGGCAAGCGTGCGGGCTCGCCGTCGCAAATTGCGCGCACAGTCGGGCAAGCGATGGCGAGTGCGGGCGGTGGATTGGGTTGCGTTGGGGTCCAAACCGAACGGGAAAAATCCCGCCGACGAACCGACCGGGTGGCTCCGCTTTTTTCGGGAGTCGTAGTTCGTGGCAACGCACCCTGCAGCAAAACCGCACTACGCGAACTCGCTCTTATTTTCTCCGGCACGCGGGGTCGAACTTCGCGCTGGGTTTCGTGGCCACGGTTTTTCCCGGCCGGTCGGCACGGGCACAACCAAGACCGGGGTATCGACCCGACGCGCCAGCCCCGGGGCGCAAGGCGCGGGCGACAGCGAAATTTTGGCGGATTGGTTACTGTAACATAGAATAGCCATTGCTGCGGTTTGGACGCCGCGGTTTCCATCGGAGCGACCCTTGGCAATACCCTTCTCCATGTGGTCCGCAACATCGTGAGGTGCTGCGTTTTCCTGCCCCAAAAACCCCCACTCAACGGCGCTCTGCGCGCCAGCGATCCGTCTCTTTCCCCATGACCCAACCCAAAACATTCCTGCCGCTGCAATGGCAGAAACTGATCGTCGTCGCGTGCTGCTGGTTTGCCGCCGCTTTGTCCGTCCAAGCCCAAACCACGGGCTCGGTCCGAGGCCGTGTCTTTAATCCCGCCACAAAAGAGTATGTAAACAATGCCGAGATTCGCCTGGAGGGCTCCAACCAAGTGACGTTCTCCGAGCAGGACGGTTCTTTCCAATTTGGCGGTGTGCCGGCCGGCACGGCCACGCTCGTGGTTAACTATACGGGTTACAGCCAGGCCAAAGACTCCTTCACGGTCACCGCCGGGCAGACTGCCGTGCGGGAGATCAACATCACCAGCACCGCCAACGTGCTCCCCGCCGCGACCAAAGACGGCCCCTTGCAACTCCAGGCATTCAACGTCTCCTCCCAACGCGAAGGCAATTCGAAGGCCATCGCCGCCCAGCGCAAGGACATGAATATCATCACTTCGGTTTCCTCCGATATTTTCGGCGAAGTGATGGACGGCAACGTCGGCGAGTTCCTCAAATACCTCCCGGGCGTTGACCTCGAATACGTCGAATCCGAACCGCGCGGTCCGCGCCTCGGTGGCATGGATGTCCAATACACCGGTGTCGCGATGGACGGCATGCGCACCGCCAGTGCCGATGCGAATCGCGGCGGTGGCGCCGCCTCGCGCGCGACGAGCTTCGAAGGGTTTTCCATCACGAGCGTCGATTCCGTCGAAATCAACCGCACCTCGAGCCCGGAAAACGATGCCGACCAGCCCGCAGGCTCGATCAATATGAAAACCAAGCGCGCCTTCGACCGGAAAGGCCGCGCGGTCACCTACAACTATTCGCTCAATTTCAACGGCGAAGAATTTTCGCTGCGCAAGCAGCCGGGTATTCAGGACGGTCGCGACAATTGGAAGTCCGAGAAGTGGCTGCCGAACTGGAATTTCAGCTACGCGGAATCCTTCTTCAACCAACGGTTCGGCCTCCTCCTGAGCGCCGGCCACGGCGCCTCCTACACCGAGCAACTTTCCCAAACGATCGACTATAACCGCGCGCCGCAAGCCAACGATCCCCGCCCGCTCGTCGTCCGCTCGGTCAGTTTCGGCGACGGACCGAAGTTCATCATCAAGGATGCGCTGCTCCTAACGGCTGACTACAAGGCCTCTCCGCATCTGACCCTTTCCCTCAATCTCTCCTACAGCTACTTTGAGGGACATTTCTGGAACCGCAGCTTCGCCTTCAACGCCGCCAACAGCAACGCGAACGTGAACAACGGCCGCTCGACCGTCGGCGGTGACGGCCTGCTGACGATCATCGCACCGCGCGACCTGACCCAGCCGAACGGCTTGGTCAACGGCTCGGTGCTCAACAACGGCTTCGCCAATCTTACGAACGGTGGCGGTTCCTCCGCCAAGCTGACCTATACTCGCCAATACGCCCCGCGGTTCGAATACAAAAAAGACCGCTGGATCGTCGACGGCTCGTTCGCCTACTCGGCCTCCCAAAACAACTACGAGTCACTCGAGCGCGGCTTCAGCAATAGCGAAGGCGGGGCCGTGGCCGCCGGCTTCATCGCGACCCGTCCGAACGTGCAATCCTGGGAGTGGGATGTCCGGCAAACCGGCGGGCTCGACTGGAATGACCTCCGCAACTTTAGCGATACGAACAACCGCTCCGGAGGCACCCGCGTGAATAACGACAACCGCACGTGGATCACCGAAAAATGGACCGGCACGCTCAACGCCCGTTGGGTGGTTCCGTTCCTGCAAAAACTCCCGACCGTCATGAAATTCGGCGGCAAGTGGGATGAGGAATACCGTTACAACCGCACCGATTCCGACATGGATATCTGGTCCTACATCGGACCCGGCGGCAACACGGTCACCTACAACAACACCATCGGGGCGTGGCAGAACACCGCGTTTGGCAACTGGGCCAACGTCGGCTCTCAATTCATCTCCCCCATCCCGTTTGATGGCGGCACGACGAACTCCTTCCACATCTACGGCCTCAACGGCAAAGAGCAGACCCCGCCGCGCGTCAGCCGCTCCGAGGTCGCCAACCTCTTCCGTTCGCGTCCGGAGCTCTTCGTGAACACCTCGACGCCGGAGAATTTCTACACCGACGAGTATGTGAATCTCCGGCGCTTCAAGCAGACGATCTACGCCGGCTACTGGCAGGCCGATACCCGCATCACGCCGAAAATCACGGTGCGCTACGGCGTCCGCGCCGAGCAGACGCAAAACCTCTTCAAGGAGTTCGATCCCTTGACCCGTTCGCAAATGC
The DNA here is from genome assembly GCA_943372705.1 of Opitutus sp. GAS368. GTDB lineage: Bacteria > Verrucomicrobiota > Verrucomicrobiia > Opitutales > Opitutaceae > GAS368. The sequence goes on from CALRZR010000051.1 coordinate 13,575, forward strand.
TCGCGTTGGGTGTTCCGTTGAATCCGGTCGGCACGAATTCCGGACGCCCGCTGACCCTGGCCGGGATGCGCACGATGTTTGAGAAGAACCCTGTGCTCCTGCGCAGCGCCCAATACACCGACTGGTTCCCGTCGATCGTGGCGAAGTATCAGATCACCCAAAACCTCGAATGGCAGTTTGGCGCCAATAAGGGCCTCCTTCGCCCCGGTGTGAACGACCTCACCGCCACATGGGTCCAGAACGACAATGCGAATCCGCCGACGGTGACGACCGCGAATGCCGCGCTGGAGCCCGAGCGCCTGAAAGTCTACCAGACTCGCCTTTCATACTATTTCCAAGGCCGCTCCCCGGGGCAGATTTCGCTTCAGCTTAACAGCGTCGAGACCACCAATTTCATCCAGTCCCGCACGTTTACGGCCGCCGAGTTCGGCAACACCGATCCGGATTTCGCGGACTACAACTTCATCACCCGCTTCAACACGCCGGGACTGAACCGGTTTAAGAATCTGGAGTTCAACTACCAGCAGACGCTCGGTTTCCTCCCGAGCGAATACCTGCGCGGCGTGAATATCGGCGGCACCTACACTCGTTCCTACGCCAATGTGCTCCGCAACAATCTGGCGCCCCACCGGTGGACCGGCCGTTTCGGTTACAATCTCCGCCGCTTCAGTGGCAATCTCAGCTTCATCTGGGTCGATGACCGGCCCACCGGTGGCGTCGACTATCGCTACTGGGGCGCGATGACCAAGTGGGACCTTTCGCTCAGTTGGAAGCTCAACCGATATGCGACCCTATTTGTGCAGTCGCGTAATCCGACCAACGAAAAAGATCTCTTCTACGAGACCCCGCCGGGCGCTGCGAAAGGTAAAGGTAAACACCTGCGCAGCATGGAAGAATATGGCGACAACTGGATCTTTGGCGTCCGCGGCCAGTTCTGATCCGGTCAAAGCAGAAGAATTAGATTTCAGCGCCAGCCCCCGGGCTGGCGCTTTTTTCGTCGCCGGTGCCCCCGGTTTTCAATCAACGCACTTGCGCCCTCCCATGACTCTGTGCCTTTTGTATCTCCCCATCGCTGCAACCGTTGGTTTTCAACCTGACCTGACCATACCCTGTATTTCTCGATCTGTGACCGCGTGACAGTTTGCACACTGCGGTGGCGGATTGGGATTCCCTGCCTGCCATGAACACATCCGCTACCTTGGCGCTTCGGCGCCTGCTCTCGTTTGTCGCCCTTGCGTGCGCCTGCCTCGCCGCCGGCGTGCTTCACGCGCAAACCGCCGCCACCGGCTCGATCCAGGGCCGTATTTTCAATCCGGCCAGCCAAGAATACGTGCGCAACGCCGAGGTCCGTCTCGACGGCACGAACCAGGTGACCTACTCGGAAAACGACGGCTCGTTCCAGTTTGCGAACGTCGCCGCCGGCACCGCCGCCATCACGGTCACCTACACGGGCTACAATACCGTCAAGGAGTCCTTCACGGTTACGGCCGGGCAGCCCGCCGTCCGTGAAATCAACCTCGTGAGTGCCTCGGCCGCGCCGGCGACCGGCACCGCGACGACCGGGGAAGTGCTGCAGCTCGCCGCCTTTACCGTCTCCTCGGAGCGCGAGGGCAATTCCAAGGCGATCATGGATCAGCGCCGCAATATGAACATCTCGACCTCGGTCTCGTCGGATATTTTCGGCGACGTCACCGACGGCAACGTCGGCGAATTTCTCAAATACCTCCCGGGCGTCGATCTCGACTACGTCGAGTCGGAAGCCCGCGGCCCGCGCCTCGGCGGCATGGATTCCCAATACGTCGGCGTCTCCTTCGATGGTATCCGCACGGCCAGTGCCGATGCCAACCGCGGTGGTGGCGATGCCTCCCGAGCGACGAGCTTCGAAGGCTTTTCCATCACCGCCATCGAGTCCATCGAGGTCAGCCGCACCACGAGCCCCGAGTCCGACGCCGATTCGCCCGCCGGCACGATCAATATGAAGACCAAGCGTGCCTTCGACCGCAAAGGCCGCTCCTACGGATTCAACACGAGCATGAATTTCAACGACGAGGAATTCACCCTGCGGAAGACCATGGGTCCGACCGACAAGATGGAGCACAAGGCCAAGCACAACTACGAATTCAACTATGCCGAGTCGTTCTTCAACCAGCGCCTGGGCATCCTGTTCAGCACCAGCCACGCCTCGTCCTACACCGAGCAGTATTTGATGAACGTCGGCTACAACCGCTCTCCGAACGCCAACGATCCCCGGCCGCTCGTGGCACGCCAGATCGATTTCAAGGATGGCCCCAAGTTCATTTTGAAAGACTCGATGCTGCTTACTGCCGACTGGAAGGCGACCCGCAACCTCGTCCTCTCCCTCAACGCCATTTACACCTACACCGAAGGTGAATTTTGGAACCGCAACTTCACGTTCGTCGCCGCGAACGACAACGCCAACATCAACAACGGCCGCAATTCGGTCGGCGGAGACGGCCTGACCACAATCATCGCCAACCGCGGCGGCACCGCCAATTCCGCCACCCTCAACAACGGCGGCGGTTCCGCGTCAAAGCTCACCTACACGCGCACGTTTTCGCCCCGGTTCGAATACAAATTGCCGACTTGGATCATCGACGGCGCCGCCGGTTACTCGCGCTCGTTGAACAATTACGAAGCGCTGGAGCGCGGGTTCTCCAGCTCGGAGGGCGGCGGTGTGGCGAGCGGATTTACCGCCACCCGGCCCCACGCGGAATCGTGGGAATGGACCATCCGGCAGACCTCCGGCAACGACTGGTATGATCTCCGCAATTTCACCAACACCAATGCCCGTGACGGCGGCACTCGCGCCAACAGCAGCAGCAATATCTGGGCGACCGAAATCTGGACGGGGCAATTGAACGCCAAGTGGGTCCTGCCGATCCGAAAATTTCCCGTCTCGCTCAAGGTCGGCACCAAGTGGAACGAGGAAAACCGCGATCACCGCGGCTATGGCAATATTGAGGTTTGGTCCTACACCGGACCCAACGGCAACACGATCCGCACCAATGCGACGACCGGCGCTTTCGAAAACGCCACCACGGGCAATTGGGCCAACGTCGGACCGCAATTCGTGTCGCCGCACGCCTTCGATCTCGGCACGACCAATGCGCTCACCGTTTACAATATCAACGGCGTCCAGGGTATGCCGCCGCGCGTGAATCGCTATGCAGTGGCCGACCTCTTCCGCGCCCATCCCGAGCAGTTCATCAACACAGCCACGCCTGAGAATCACTACACGGATACTTACGCCGCACCCCGCCTTTTCCGTCAGACGATCAAGTCGGCGTATGCCCAGTTTGACGTCCGCCCCACGTCGCAGCTGCAGGTTCGTTTCGGCACGCGCATGGAAGACACCGAAAATGCCGTGCGCGAATGGGACCCTCTGCTGCGCGCCCAGGTTCTCGCGGCGGGCTACCCGGTTTACGCCGCCGGCACCAACGGCGGTCGCGCCACGACCTTGGCGGGCCTTCGTTACCAGTTCGAGAGCCAGCCGCGCGTCACCCGCCACTCCGACTATCGTAGTCTGTTCCCGTCCATCTCGGCCAAATACAACATCCTCCGGAATTTCGAATTCCACGCCGGTTTCAACAAAGGCATCTCCCGTCCGCCGATCGACAACCTCACCGGACTCTGGGTCGTCGACGAAGTTAACTTGCGCGTCTCGGCACCGAACCCCGATTTGCAGCCCGAGAAGACGACCAAGTATCAGGCGCGGCTCGCGTATTATTTCAGCGGACGTTCCCCGGGTCAGCTCAGTCTCGATTTGTCGCAAAGCGAAATCACGAATCTGCGCGAAACCTTCGACTATTCGTCTGATGAGTTCGGCGTCGATGATCCGGATTTCGCGGGCTACACCTTCCGGGCGACGCGGAACAACTCCCAGATCCGGAAATTCCGGAACATGGAATTGTCTTACAATCAGACTCTCGGCTTTTTGCCCCACGAGATGTTGCGCGGCATCAGTTACAACCTCGCCTACACCCGCTCCTACGCGAACGCCCGTCGCGGCGGCCTCGCCCCGCACCGCGTCTCCTCCCGCCTCGGCTACTCCTACAAGAAGTTTAGCGGTTCCATCGGCATGGTCTGGCGTCCGGAACTTCCCGATGGCGGCACCTACGGCCGCACGGTCGGCGAGATCACCCAGTTCGACGTTTCGCTGAATTGGAAGCTCACCCGCCGCCTCACCACTTACCTGCAAATCCGCAATCTCACCGGCATGCCGGTGCTCTGGTATGAATCACCGACCGGCTACGCCGAGGGCGACAACCGCTACCTGCGCCAGATGCAGGAATACGGTGCCAACTGGGTCTTCGGCCTGCGCGGCCAGTTCTGATCGAGGTCGAAAGTAAATAATTGCTTTCCGGCGCCAGCCCTCGGGCTGGCGCTTTTTTCGTCTGTTGAAAATTGATGCCACCATCAACGCGCTTGCGGCCCCCGATTATTTTGAGCCTCCTGCTTTCTGAAAATTTGCAGCCGTTGGTTCTCCACCCCGATTCGCCCCACCTGACCTGTTCTCCGCGCCTCCATGTGACCGTTTTTCGGTCGCAATCGCCGGCTGTTAACCCCGTTTCCCTATGAATATTCCCATGCTCCGCCCTTGGTGTGCCCTCGCGGCGATTTTGTGCACATGGTTCGCTGCTACGCTTTCCGCGCAACCCGCTGTGACCGGCTCCGTGCTCGGACGCGTTTACAATCCCGCCACCAAGGAATACGTGGCGAACGCCGAGGTCCGCCTCGAAGGGAGCAAGCAGGTCGCCTACACCGAGAGCGACGGCACGTTTCAGTTGAACAACGTCCCGGTCGGCCCGGCGAACATCGCCATCTCTTTTTCCGGTTACAATACCGTGAAGGAATCGTTCACGGTCACTCCCGGTCTACCCGCGGTGCGCGAGATCAACCTCGTCAGCACCGACAGCGCTCCAACCACCACCAAGAACGGAGTCGTGCAGATGCAGGCCTTCACCGTCGACTCCGAGCGTGAGGGAAATTCGAAAGCCATCATGGAGCAGCGCCGCAGCATGAACATCGGTAATTCCGTTTCGGCCGACATCTTCGGCGATGTGACCGACGGAAACGTCGGCGAATTCCTGAAATATCTGCCGGGCGTCGACATCGACTACGTCGAATCACAAGCCCGTGGCCCCACGCTCGGTGGCATGGAGTCCCAATACGTGGGCGTCTCGTTCGACGGTGTCCGCACGGCTAGTGCCGATGCCAATCGTGGCGGCGGCGATGCCTCTCGCGCCACGAGTTTCGAAGGTTTTTCAATCAATGCCATCGATTCCATCGAGGTGAACTTCACCCGCACCGCCGCCTCCGATGCCGACACCCCTGGCGGCTCGATCAACATGAAGACGAAGCGAGCCTTCGAACGCAAAGGTCGCGCGATCTCCTACAATTTTGGCGTCAATTTTAACGACGAGGAATTCACGGCCAGTCGCACCCTGGGTAACCGCGAGGGCAAGGAATCGAAGGCGAAACCCAACTACTCCCTCGATTACGCTGAATCCTTTTTCAACAACCGCTTCGGCCTCCTGGCCAGCGCGAGCAAAGCCAGTTCCTATGCCGAGCAGCGCCTGCTGACCAATACCTACAGCAATGCCGCCACGGCCACCGATCCCCGTCCCCAAGTGGTGCGTCAGATCGCGTTCAAAGACGGCCCCCTCACTGTAGTGAAAGAAGCCGCGACGCTCACCGCCGACTGGAAGGTCACGCCGCGCCTCGTGCTTTCGCTTACCGGCATCTACACCTACGCCGATTCCGAATTTTGGAATCGCACGGCCACGTTTGTCGGGGCCAACGACAACGCGAACGTCAACAACGGTCGCCCCAGTCTCGTCGGCAACGGCCTCACTAGCATCACGGCCACGCGCGCTACGGCCAACACGGTCCCTGTGATCAACTACGCCAACGGTCCCGGCGACAAACTCACCTACACCCGCACGTTCGCCCAGAAGTTCGAATACAAATATTCGAACATCATCGTGGACGGCGCCGCCTCCAATTCCCGTTCGGTGAACAATTACGATGCGCTGGAGCGCGGCTTCTCCTCCGGCGGCACCATTTCGCTCGCCTCCGGATGGGCGGCGACGCGGCCCAGCGCCCAATCCTATGAGTGGACGATCCGTCAGACTTCCGCGATCGATCCGTCCAATCTTGCCAATTGGACCGGTGGCACCGCGCTCACCAATATCGACCGCACGTGGATCACCGACATCTGGTCCGGTCAGGTCAACGCCCGCTGGACGCCCTCGTTCATGTCTCGCTTCCCGACGGTGGTGTCCTTCGGCAGCAAATGGACCGAGGAAACCCGCAACAATCGCACGAACGACGCGATGTCGGTCTGGAGCTACATCGGCCCCGGCGGCAACACCGTGACGCGCGATGTCAACGGCACGCCCAGCGTCACCGCCAGTGGCAATTGGAACAATCTCGGCTTCGTCGCCGTGCAGCCGTTCGACATGGGCGCGTCCAACGCCCTCACGTTTTTGAACCAAGCCGGGCTGCCGACTACCATTGCCCGGCCCAACCCCAACATGATCTCCGCGCTCTTTCATGAAAGGCCGGAACTCTTCACGAATACCGGCACGCCGGCCAATCTCACGACCACGATTGTCGGCACGCGCAAAGTTCGCCAGACCATCACTGCCGGTTACGGCCAGTTGCAGACCCGGTTTACGAATAAGTTTACCGCCGTCGCTGGTCTCCGTTGGGAGCGCACTCAGATCGAATCCACGGAGTGGGATCCCCGCACGCGCGACGAAATCATCGCGGCGGGCCATCCGGTCAATGCCAACGGCGGCGCCACCACCTTCAACGGCGTGCGCTATCAGTATCAAAGTCTCCCCCGGGTGAAGCGCCATTCCGAGTATACGAACCTCTTTCCGTCGGTGAATTTGAAATACAATATTCTGAGCAATTTCGATTTTCAGACGGGCTTCACCAAGGCGATTGGGCGTCCCCCGATCGACAACCTCACCGGTGTCTGGAATATCGTCGAAGATGCCGCCGGCACCGTGAATCGCGTCGACGCTCCGAATCCCGGCCTCCTGCCCGAAAAAATCGACCGCTATGATGCCCGTTTCGCCTACTATTTCGGCGGCCAGTCCCCGGGGCAGGCGACGCTCACCGGCACGGAAGTGTGGACGGAAAATCTCCGCGAGACCTTCGACTACACTGCCGAGGAGTTCGGGGTGACCGATCCCGATTTCAAGGACTACATCTTCCGATCCACTCGCAACGGAGACCGCACCCGTCGCAACCGCAGTCTCTCCGCTGCCTACTCGCAAAAGCTGGGCTTTCTCCCCCGCCCCTTCAACGGCACGAGCTTCAATATCTCCTACACCCGGTCCTACCTGACCGTCCGCCGCAACGGCCTTGCCCCGCACCGCATCTCCTCGCGCCTCAGCTATTCCTACCGGAAATTCAGCAGCAACGTCGGCATGGTCTGGATCGCGGCCCGTCCCGATGGAGCCTACGGACTCTATCGTCGCGAGCTCACCCAGTTCGACCTCTCGCTCGGTTGGGCGTTCAGCTCGCGTTATCGCCTCTACGTGCAGGCACGCAATTTCACCGGCAAACCCGATATATGGATGACGACTCCCGCCGGTTACCGCGAGGGTCAGCAAGCCGCCCTCCGCCAGATGGAGGAATACGGCGCCAGCTGGGTCTTCGGCGTGGCCGGCCGGTTCTAGTCCGCGCACTTCTATCGAGGTGGAGCGCGTTGACCTCAACGCGCTTTCCCGGTGCGCTCCACGTCGAATCGCATGCGTCCTCCCTCGATCGAAATATTGTCCCTGCGCTCCCGCGTGGGGCGTTCGTTCATCCTCGGAGCTGTGCTCGTGGTGGCGCTGGTGGCGGTCTACTGGGGCGCGCTGCGCGGCGATTTTCTGTGGGACGATGATCTGCACATCACGGCGAATCCCACGATCATCGGGCCATTGGGGTTGACGGAAATTTGGACGACGGCGCGGGCAAATTACTTTCCGCTCGTGCTGACGAATTTCTGGGTGCAGCACGCGCTGTGGGGACTGAATCCCCTCGGCTACCACGTCGTCACGCTGGCGTTTCACGCGCTCGCGGCGCTCCTGCTGTGGCGTGTGCTCGCCCAACTGCGCGTGCCCGGCGCGTGGCTGGGTGCTGCGCTATGGGCGCTGCATCCCGTGCAGGTGGAGTCGGTGGCGTGGATCTGCGAACTCAAGAACACGCAGTCGGCCGTGTTTTTTCTTTTGGCGATCGGGTGTTGGCTGCGATGGCTGGAAGTAGGGCGAGGCTTCAGCCCGCCTTCGGGAAACCTGCCAGCTCCGGACGGCGGGCTGAAGCCGCGCCCTACTTCAATCCGCCCCTACGCCGCCGCTCTCCTCTGCGCGCTGCTCGCCATTCTCAGCAAGCCCTCGACCGTGATGCTTCCCGTGGTGCTGGCACTCTGCACGTGGTGGGGGCGCCGCCGGCTCACGTGGCGCGATCTGGTGCCACTCGTGCCGTTCCTCGCGCTTTCGGCGACCGCCGCCGCGTGGACGATTTGGGAGCAGCGGGTGAATTCCGGAGCGTCAGGCGCCGAGTGGGCGCAAACGTGGCCCGAGCGGTTCGTCATCGCCGGGCGCGTCGGCTGGTTTTACCTCGGAAAACTGGTGTGGCCCGCCGAGTTGATTTTCATCTATCCGCGTTGGTCGATCGATGCGACGGGCCTGCTCGCATTTGCGCCGCTGGCGGCGGTGCTCGGGGTGTTGGGCGTGCTCGGGTGGCGGCGCGAAGGTGTGCTGCGGCCGGTCTTCGTCGCGGCGCTTTACTTCGGCGCGCTGCTGTTTCCCGTGCTCGGATTTTTCAGCGTCTATTTCTTCCGGTATTCATTCGTCGGAGATCATTTTCAATATCTCGCGAGCATGGGGCCGCTGGCGTTGGCCGGCGCGGGGTTGACAGTTGGATTGGAGCGTCTGCCGGCGGCGTGGTCGCGTTTACGCTGGGTTGCGCCCGCGATGCTGGTCGGTGCGGTTGCGGTGCTCACGTGGCGCGAGAGTCGGACTTACTTGAACAACGAAACCCTCTGGCGCACCACGCTCGCGCGGAACCCCGGGGCCTTCATGGCGTGGGCGAATCTGGGCGATACCTTGGCGCAAAAAGGTCGCCATGCCGACGCGATCGCGGCGTTTCGCCGCGGTCTGCAACTTCGTCCCGACGATCCCCCTGTGCACAACGATCTTGGCTGTGCGTTGGTGGCAATCGGGCGGGCTGACGAGGCGGTTCCGCTGCTCGAGCGGGCACTCCGGCTGAAGCCCGACTATATCGAGGCGCATAACAATCTCGGCAATGCGCTGAGCCGGGTGGGCCGCAGCGACGAGGCGATCGCGCACTACGAAGCCGCTGTGAAACTCAAACCCACGCACGCCGAAGCCAATAATAACCTCGGGTGCGAACTCGTGCTCAAGGGCCGGTTGCCGGAGGCGATCGCGCGTCTCGAGGAAGCGATTCGGCTGAAGCCCGATGCGGTGAAGTATCGCCGTGATCTGGGCGCTGCCCTTGCGCGGGCCGGACGATTGTCGGAAGCGACTGCGCAATGGGAACACGTGGTGCGTCTCGATCCCGCCTCACCTGCGGCGCAGGCCGCGCTGGGCAGCGCGCTTGCGGCCGCCGGGCGTTGGGAGGATGCGCTCACGCGGTTTCGGACGGCCCGGCAACTCGCGCCGCAGGATGCGGACTTGCACGCCAATTTCGGCGTGGCCCTCGGCAATCTTGGCCGCACCGACGAAGCCGCGGCGGAGTTTCGTGAGGCGATCCGATTGCGTCCCGGTTTTGCGGATGCACATCGCAATCTCGCGCAAGTGCTCCGGGCGCTCGGCAAGAACCTCGAGGCTGCCGACCATTTCGATGAAGCAGAGCGGTTGCGGCTGCAGGCGACCCGACGACCGTAACCGGACTGGCCGGAAATTTTCCTGCGTCACTTCAGACGATGCTACGGAATTATTTTTCCAAATAGACCGCCGGTGATCTGGAAGCGGCCTGTCTTTTCGCGGGCGGTGGGTGTCGCGGCGGACAAGAGGCCGCGTCGACCCAGCATCCGGGCACTTGCGTCGTGCTGGGCAGTGCGGGAATCCCGCGGATGCCGCGCTGGATCAGGCTCGCCAGCAGATCCACTGCGGTCGCCCCGACTTCGTGCGGACGCTCGTCGACGCCCGCGATCTCGGCGCCGGGCATGGTGTTGGCACTTACGAAGCCGATCGGACCTGGTATCGGCAGACCGAGTCGCGCGGCGAAATCGCGGCAGAGACGCGGGAGGTGGGCCACAATCACGTCGGGTTTCTCCCGTCGAAACCATGATTCCAAGTCTGTGGGGGCGGTGCCGGAGTAGAGCAGCGGCGGAACAAAATCTCCCTGGTGGAGCAACTCATGCCAGAGGACGGCCGCGTTGAGCGAATGGTTGGTGCGCTGCGTTTGCTCGAAATTGGCGACCACGCCGATGCGGCGGTAGCCCAGGGCGGAAACCCGCTCGGCCAGCAGGCGGGCGTTGCGGAAATGGTGCGGTTGCGCGGCGTGAAGCTGCGGCGAGAGCACGCTGAACGTGGCGGCGACGACGGAGAATTCGTTCCAGTCGAGCAAACCGTCGAGTGCGATGGGCAGGACCATCGGCAACAGAATCACGCCCTCGACGCCGCGGCTGTGCAGGATTCGCGGCAATGGGCGCCAAGATTCCGGAGTCGTGCCGATCTGCAGCGTGCTGAAACTGAAGCCCGCGGCTTTGGCGCGGTGGGCGGAGCCGTTCGCAAGCCCTTCAAAAAAGAAATGTGGCGGCACATCGGTATTGCGCGTGGTGAGCGCACAGATCGCCGCTTCGAACGCGGGTTTCCGCCGTGTGCGCAAGTGATGCATGAGCTTCGCCACCTGCGGATCGGGCGTGTAACCGGACGCCTTCACGGCGCTGAGCACCTTGGCCCGCAGGGACTCCGAGATGGACGATTGATTTCGCAGGACGCGTGAGACGGTCATCGCGCTGACGCCGGCGGCAGCGGCGATCGAACGAAGCGACGGTCGTGGAGCGGCGTCGGCGGAATTATGCCCGGGGGGTGGCATGAGAGACGAGCGGGCTGTTTAGACGGGCGTGCCCCCGGCTGCCAATATTATAGCGGACCGCGCCGCGTGGCGTGAAATGGTCAGGGTTTCTGAGCACTCACGAAAACGATGTAGTGGTTCGCGTCGACCGGGGCGCCCTCGGTGTTGGAGCCGAAGGTGAGGCTGCCGCCGTTGGCCATCGTGCGTTGGAAAAGCTTTAGCGGCGTGCCGTTGACGGAGAGGGTCGCGGGGGTGGCTTTGAATTGCTTCGTGAGCCAAGACGGCAGCGGGGCGCGCTCGTCGTGCGCGATGGACACGGCGGTGCCGCCGGTGACGGCGAGCTCGATGAGGTCGACGGCGCTGTAGCGCTGGTCGTCGCCGGCGATCTGCACCCAGTCGGCGCCGACGAGTGATGCAGGCAGATCGGTGAATGTGGCGTCGCGGTCGACGTAGATTTTCTTGCCGTTCTGGGCTCCGGATTCGACGTGCACAATCGCGGCGCTCGGGCCGGTGTAGTTGAAGGTTTTGATGAATTTTCCGAGGAGCGCGGTGGCTTTTGTGGGAGCAGGTTTTTTCGGTGCGGCGGCGAAGGTCGCGTCGAAGGAGCGCGCGGGGGCGGTTTTCGGGAGGGCGACGGTTTGCAGGACGGGTGCGGTGGTGGTGAGTCCGTTGTCGGCGCCGAACGGCAGCGAATTGATTGTGATGCTCGCCGGTTTCAGACCCGCGCTTTTCACGCGCACAGTGATCGCCCCGGCGGTGCGCGTCGCGCGGAGGGCGACGCGGTTGATGCCGGCTTCGAGGTCGAGGTAGGGGTGATTGATGGAATTGAGTTTGCCGCTGTTGTAGCCGCCGCGCCAGACGGCGGGGCCGGTGGTTTCAAAATCGGCGCGTTGTTGCGCGGTGGGGCAGCGGTTGCCGGCGGCATCGACGACCTCGACGTCGATCAGGGCGACATCGGCGCCGTCGGCGCGAAGGCCGCCGGGCGCAGTGATGGCGGTGAGCTTCAGAGCGACGGGCGCGCCGGCGGTGCGCTTCGATTGCGTGGCGACGACTTTGCCGGCGGTGGTGGCGACGGCTTTGAGTTCACCGGGGGCGTAGGCGACGTCGGTAAAGGTGAAGAGGTATTTGTCGGACACTTTGCCTTGGCCGAGAGATTGGCCGTTGAGGAAGAGTTCGACGGAGTCGGCGTTGGAGGCGACGTAGACGTTTTTCTTCGTGCCGGCGGGATAGGTCCAGTGGCCGATGACGTGGACCTGCGGGTCGTCGCGCCACATGGCGGCGCAGACCCAGTAGGCTTCTTTCGGGAGGCGCACGGCATCGACCTCGCCGCTGGCGCGGGCGACTTCGACGGCGACGCGACCTCCGCTGGTGGAGTCCGTGAAAATCCAGTTGGCGCCGCCGCTGTGCTCGGGCGCGCCGAGTTTTTTCATGTAGTGGTTGACCTGGTTCGCAGCGAATTGCTCGGAGGTGAGCTGGTAGGTCTGGCCCTTGGCTTCGGGGTAGCCGAAATGGGGGGGCGAGGCGTGGTCCCACACGCGACGCGGGGCCTCTTCGCGGTTATACTCGCCCTCGAAAACGGGGAGCTTGGCGATCTCGCGTCCGCCCTCGGTGCCGATGCCGATGTCCATAAACTCGGCGGTGATTTGGTCGGCGCGACGGTGCGTGTAGGCGCGGCCGCCGTGGGGATCGTAGCGGTCCATGATGGCGCGCATTTCTTTCGCGTGTTCGCGGGTGGCTTTTTGGTTGCCGCCCTCCCACGAGAGGATCGAGGGGCTGTTGCGGAAAAAGATTACGATGTCGCGAAATGCCATCGTGCGGAGCTGCCACGCGGCACGCACGGTGTCGGCCTCGCCGTCGACGCCGGGTTGATCGGCGATGATGCCCAAGCGGTCACCGGCGGCGATCTGCGCGGGACTGCCGGCGGTATGACCCCAGCGGACGAAATTTCCGCCGGCGTTTTTCATGAGCTCCATCGTGTGGAACTGGAGCCAGTCGGGGAGCGCGGCGCCGAGGCCGGGCCACTCGTTGGTGGATTTCTGGCCCCAGCCGCGGAGCTTCAGGTGTTGGCCGTTGATGAAGAAGCCCTGCGCGACATCCCAGCGCACGGCGCGGATGCCGAAGGGAATTTCGACGGTGTCGATGATCTGGCCTTTGGCGCGCAGGGTGCAGACGACGCGGTAGAGGTGTGGGTAGGCGGGCTCCCAGAGGCGGGGCGTGGGGATGACGGCGGCGAGTTTGAACACCGTGCTTGCGCCGGCGGAGAGGGATTCGGTTGTCTTGAGGGTGAAGACGGGTTTGCCGTTGGCATCGGTCATCGCGATTTGCAGTTCGGTGTCCTGCGCGGTGGTGCGGCGGTTTTGCACGGGGACCTCGACGCCGATTTTTGCCGAGGCGGTGGAGATGTCGGTCGCGTAGACGTAGGGTCCGGCGGTTTCGAGGAAGGAGTAGAGCGGCAGGGAAATGTGCAGCGGGTCGGTGATGATCAGGCGGACGTTGCGGTAGAGACCGCCGTGCGCGGGGTGCCAGTGGGGGTTGTTCCACGGGATTTGGTCGGCTTGGAGATCGGCGAGTTTTTCCGGAATACCTTTGTTAAACTCCTCGTGGAGTTTGGAGAGATTGGGATTCGCGGCGGAGCTGAGGACGGGGGCGGTCGTGCCGGTGCCGTTCATCTTGGCGATCTCGGCGGCGGTGGCGGGATCGAGTGGATCGCGCATGAAGCGGTTGTCGGTCATGACGGCGAGGACGTTGGGGGAGCCGATCTTGAGGTGCGGCGTGAGATCGAAGCCGAAGGGCGTGAAGCCGGATTTCGCGATGCCGAGGAGCGTGCCGTTGAGGTAGACCTCCGCGACTTGGCGGGCGGCTTCGAACTCGATGAAGACTTTATTGCCGGACCACGCGGCGGGGGCGGTGAACGTCTTCCGATACCACGTGCGGCCGGACCACTGGATCTGTTCGCCGCGGTGTCCGGGCGTGGACCAGTTGTCGAAGGTGTCGGTGTCGTTATAGGTGTGCGGCGTGGAGACGACGGTCCAAGATTTGTCGTCGAAGCCGGGAGCCTGCGCGCCGGCGGGGTCCGCTTTGAGGAAGCGCCAGTCGGGATTGAAATTGAGGGTGAGGCGTTCGGCGGCGGCGGCGAGCGATACGGCGACGAAGGCGAGTGAGAGAGCGGTCGCGCGAAAGAGGCGCGCGGGGCTGAGGCAATTCATGTCTTCCACGCTACGCCGCGCGGCGCGGCCGGACCAGCGGTAACGTGCTTATGTCGTTAAGTGGGGCGGCGAGATTTGGGTGGTGTTGCGAAGGCGCAGGATTTGAGTGGGAGCGTCCTGCCCCGTTACCCCATGAAAAAATATCTCGTTGCTCTCATCGCTTTGGTTTTTCCCGCCAGCCTCACGTGCGCCGCAGAGCCCGCTGCGCTGGCGGGCTCGCGGCCCAATATCCTGTTCGTGCTCACGGACGACCAAGGCTACGGGGATGTCTCGGCGCACGGTAACCCGGTGCTGAAAACACCAAACATGGACCGCGTGAGGGCGGAAGGCGTGCGCTTCACGGATTTTCACGTAAGCCCGACGTGTGCGCCGACGCGCAGTGCGCTGCTCACGGGGCGCCATGAATTCAAGAACGGCATCACCCACACGATTCTCGAACGCGAGCGACTGGCCTTGAGCGCGACAACGCTTGCCGAGGTGTTGAAGGGCGCGGGCTACACGACGGGGATTTTCGGTAAGTGGCACCTGGGCGACGAAGCGGAGTATCAACCGGGCCGGCGCGGGTTCGACGAAGTGTTTATCCATGGTGCGGGCGGCATCGGGCAGACCTATCCGGGCTCGTGCGGCGACGCCCCGGGCAACACGTATTTCGACCCGGCGATTCTGCACAACGGGAAGTTTGAAAAGACCAAGGGCTACTGCACCGACGTGTTTTTCGCGCAGGCGACGAAATGGATCGAGGCATCGAAAGCGGCGGGCCGTCCCTTCTACGCGCACATCGCGACGAACGCTCCGCACGCGCCCTACAATGCGCGACCGGAAGATGCGGCGCTCTATCGCGGCAAGGTGCCGGACGAGGCGGCGGCGAATTTTTTCGGGATGCTCCACAACATCGACCAGAATTTGGGCAAGCTGCTGGCGAAGCTCGACGAACTCGGGCTCACCAAAAACACGCTCGTCGTCTTCATGAACGACAATGGCGGCACGGCGGGCGTGAAGGTGTTTAACGCCGGGATGCGCGCGCAGAAAGGTTCGCCGTGGCTGGGCGGCACGCGGGCGAATTCGTTTTGGCGTTGGCCGGGCCGCATCGCACCGCGCGATGTCGACGCGCTCACGGCGCACATTGATTTTTTCCCCACGCTGGCAGAGATCGCGGGTGCGAAGCTGAACGAAAAAGTGCGCGCGCAAGTCGAAGGGCGCAGTCTCGTGCCGTTGATCGAGCGGGCAGGGGCGCCGTGGGCGGATCGCACGTTGTTCACGCACGTAGGCCGTTGGGCGAAGGGCAGCGATCCGGCGCTGGCGAAGTTTCGCAATATGTCGGTGCGCGAGCCGCGGTGGCACTTGGTTTCGGCGGCGGGTGGAGAGGCGCCGGCGTGGGAGCTGTTCGATGTGAAGGCCGACCCGGGCGAGCAGACGAATGTCGCGGCGCAACACCCGGACGTCTTGAAACGCATGGCGGCAAATTACGACCGCTGGTGGAGCGATGTGCAGCCGATGCTGGTGAATGAAAAGGCCCCGTTTCCGCGCTACAATCCGTTCAAGGAAATCTATTGGAAACAGTTCGGCGTGGAACCGACGGCGGCAGACTTGAAGGCGATGGACCCGAAGCGGGAGTTTCCGGACGGGTCGGCGAAGAAGAAAAAGGCCGAGTGAGTCGACCGCGCCGGGAAACGGCGCGGGGACGGCGTGAACCTTATGGCGCGGGCAGCGTGCGCGCGAGGAAGCCGCGGATTTTGGCGCGGATTTCGGGAGCGTCGAAGGCTTTGCCGCCGTGGCCGGCGCCGACGAGGACGTGGAATTCGGACGGGACGCCGACCTCGCGCAGGCGGGCGTGGAGGCGTTCGCTTTGCACGAGCGGGACCTGGTCGTCTTTATCGCCGTGGAGGATGAGGAAGGGAGGATCGTCGGGCGTGATGTTGTGGAGCGGGCTGACCTGGCGGGCGAGGTCGGGGCGGTCGCGCACGGTGCCACCGAGGAGTTTCGCGCCGTTGGACGTGGCGAGGTCGGCCTCGGTTTTGCCGGGACCGGGGACGTTGACGGGCATGGTAAGCATGTCGCTCGCGCCGTAGAAATCGATGACGGCGGCGACGCGGCTGGAGACGGTTTCGCCGGTGGTGGCGGGCGCGGTGCCGGTGATGCTCGCGAGATTGCCGCCGGAGGAACCGCCGGAAACGGCGATGCGCGCGGGGTTGAGGCCGTATTTCGCGGCATTCGTGCGGAGCCAGCGGATGGCGGTGCGGGTGTCGTCGATCTGGGCGGGCCACTTGGCGGCCCAGCTCAGGCGGTAGTTGAGACTGACGACGGCGTAGCCCTCGGCGGCGAGCCAGATAAGCGGGCAGTTTTCTTTGGTGCCGTTTTTCCAGCCGCCGCCGTGAATCCACACGACGACGGGGAGCGGGCGGGCGGGGGCGGCGGCGGCGGCGGGCAGGTAAAGATCGAGGAGCAGGGCGCCGGTGGCGGGGCGGCTGTATTCGACGTTTGAGATACGCTTCACGCCGGCGGGGAGCGCGGGGCGAACGTCGCCAGCGGGGCGAATGTGGGTGCCGGGAGTTTTGGTGAGCGAATCGCCGAGGTCGGCGCGGGCGGCGGCGACGTCGGCCTGGAGGCGGGCGACGATGTCGGGATGCGCGGCGGCGAGGTTGCGGAGTTCGGACGGGTCGTCCTTGAGGTTGTAGAGGGCGAGTTCGGTTTTTTCGACGCGGTAGCCGTGGCGGCTGGCGATGCCGCGGATGCCGGAGAGCTCGATGGATTCGGGTTTCATCTTGCCGTAGTTGGAGGGTTTACCGCCCAGGCCGCGCTCGGCGGCGACGACGAGATACTCGTGCGGCACGTGGAGTTTCCAGTCGCCGCGGCGGACGGCGTGGAGCTCTTCGCCGGAGTAAAACCAAAATTCGTCGCGGCCGCGCGCGCCGGGTTGGCCGAGGAGGAGCGGGGTCATGTCGGCGCCGTCGCGTTTGGCGTCGGTGAGTTTCGCGCCGGCGAGGGCGGCGAAGGTCACGTGAAAATCCATGGTGGAAAACGGCGCTTCGCTGACGCGGGCGGCGGGGACTTTGCCGGGCCAGCGGACGAGACACGGCACGCGCATGCCGCCCTCGAAGGTGGTGAGTTTGCCCTCGCGGAGAGGACCGGCGGAACCGGCGTGTTCGCCGTAGGAGAGGAAGGGACCGTTGTCGGAGGAGAAGACGACGAGGGTGTTGTCATCGAGGCCGTGGCGCTTGAGGGCGGCCATGATTTCGCCGATGGACCAGTCGAGTTCCTGGACGACGTCGCCGTAGAGGCCGCGTTGGCTCGTGCCCTTGAATTTTTCCGAGGCGAAAATCGGGACGTGCGGCATGATGTGCGGCACGTAGAGGAAAAACGGTTTCGCGCGGTTGCGCTCGATGAAGGACACGGCACGCTCGGTGAGGCGGCGCGTGAATTGCGACTGGTCGGGGTCGAGCTCGATCACGTTTTCATTTTCGTAGAGCGGGAGAGAGGGGATGCCGCGCGTGGTGGGATGGAGCGGGCCGTTGTCGTTGGAGTAGGGGATGCCGAGCCATTCGTCGAAGCCGCGGCGCGTGGGGAGAAACTGCGGGTGATGGCCGAGGTGCCACTTGCCGAACATCGCGGTGGCGTAGCCGCGCTCTTTGAACACCTGCGGGAGGAGTTTTTCCTTCGGGTGCAGGCCGGTGGGGCTCGTGTGATTGAGGGCGCCGCTCATGCTCACGCGGTTGGCGTAGCTGCCGGTCATGAGCGCGGCGCGCGAGGCGGTGCAGACGGATTGGGAAACGTAGAAACTGGTGAAGCGCGTGCCCTCGATGGCGAGGCGATCGATGTGGGGCGTCTTGATATCTTTCGCGCCGTAGCAGCCGAGGTCGCCGTAGCCGAGGTCGTCGGCGTAGATGAAGACGATGTTGGGCGGGCGCGTCGTTGTCACGGCGGCGGGTGCAGCGGCGAAGAGCGCAGACGGGGCAGCGACAGTAAACGCGGCGGCGAGAACGAGGGCGAGCGTGGTGCCGAGACGGCGGGCGACGGCGTGGAAGGGGAGGGGTAATTCCATGGGCGGGAACGTAGGTGGCGCGAGAGGTGAGGCGAGCGCGGAGTGGGCCGACCTTGCGGCCTCGCGCCCGACGGGAGTTTTTGCGTCAGTGTCGATCGGCGGCGCGCAGCGATTTTCGCCGAGGTTGAACCTCTAGGCGGACGATTTCGCGAGGAGCTCGATTTGGAAGAGGAGGCTGCGGGGGAGATGGAAGGGGTCTTTCACCGGGAGCGCGACGGTGTCGGTGATCGGGCGGAAAGTGCGGTCGAGTTTTTGGCGCCATTCGCCGTGGGACCAGTCGACGTAGTGGTCGAGGCAGACGCGCCACGTGCGCTCGTAGTAGTCGAGGAAAGCGGGGTTGCGGGTGCGCTCCCAGCCGAGGAGAGCGCCGTAGAGGGCTTCGGTGTGGGGCCACCAGAGTTTGGTGTCGGCGTAGGCCCAGCCGACAGGCGAGCGGTGGTCGGCATCGACGGCGAGGAGGAGGCCGCCGTGGGTGCGGTCCCAGCCGAGGTCGAGGTGGCGCAAGAGATGGCGGAGGAGGGCGGGTGAGGTTTGGGCGAGCGGCGGGAGGCCGGCGGCGGCGAGGTGGTCGGCGGTGTGGACTTGGAACCACATGTCTTCGATGACGTGGCCCGGAACGACGGCGGTGCCTTGCGGGGCGGGGAAATCGGTGCCGTCGAGGCGGACGAATTCGAGAAACGTATCGCGGGTGGCGCGGTAGTGGTCGCGGAACACGTCGTTGGCGAGCGACGCGGCGGCGCGGAGGTAGCGTTCGTCTTTCAACGCGGCGCCGAGCTCAGCGAGGCCGAAAGACCAGATCATCGGGATGCCGTGGGGCTTGGCGTCGGCGGGAAGCGGATACGGGAAATGGGGGATGCGGTCGTAGGGCGTGCGGAGCGTGACGAGCGCGGCGTCGGCGGTGCGGCGGGCGAGCGCGGCGACGGACTCGTCGCCGGTGGCGAGGTAGAGTTCGGTGAGGCCGTAGACGGCGAAGGCGTCGACGTAGGTGCTTTCGTAGCCGCGGAGGACGCGACCGTCTTGGGTGAGGAGGAGGGCCCAGGTTTGAGTGGACTCCTGCCAGCCGTGGCGGATGCAGAAATCGGCGATGTGGCGCGCGAGGCGGAGCCACGCGGGGTCGTGGCCGTGCAGGCGGTAGAGTCGGCTGAAAACCCAGACGGCGCGCCACTGGCTCCAGAGCCATTTGTCGGTGTTGAGGATTTCGCCGCGGTCACTGATGCAGGTGCAGAGGCCGCCGTGGTCGTCGACGGCGTGGCGTGTCCAGAAAGGCAGGACGTGGTCGAAGAGGTGCGAGCGGAGCCACGCGGCGAGGGGCGCGCAGTCGCCGGCGCGGAGGGAGGAGAGAGAGCTGAGAGCTAAGAGCTGAGAGTCGAGAGCTGGGACGGAATTCATGGCGGCGAGGCGCGGAGGGTTTTGCCGTCGATCCACTGGCGCTCGACCATCTCGATGCGGGGATTGGTGGGGATGCCGAAGTCGCGGTTCATGATGCGCGAGACGAGGAGCTCCACGGCCCAGGCGCCGATGAGCTGCTGGTTTTCCTGGAGGCCGGAGAAATCGGTGCCGGCGAGATTTTGGCTGATGACGGCGACGCCGACGTCGCGCGGGGCGCGGAGTTTTTGACGTTGGAGGATCGCCTGAAAACTGGGGAGCGCGTCGTAGTGATGAACGAAGAGGAGGACGTCGGGGCGGTGTTGCGCATACCACGACGCGATGGGTTGCTCTTCGACGCGGTCGAGCTGAAGCACGGGAATCGCGGCGGGCGAACCGAGCACGAGGTGGGACCAACCGAGGTAAACGCTGAGGTAGGCGTGGGCGCTGCGTTCCTCCTCGTAGCGGCCGATGACGAGACCGGGGCGGCGGTAGCCGAGGGCGTGGACTTTATCGAGGGCGCGCCACATGTCGTTGTAGACGTGGCTGACGACGCGGTGGAGAGGCGTCTTGATACTGAGGCCCTGGGAAACGATGGCGTAGTGGTCGAGTTCGGCCGGCCATTCTTCGTCGAGGGTGGGGCTGCCGAAACAGAGGAGGCCCTCGATGCCGCGGGCGTCGAGGATGGAGCGCATGCGGCGGAGGGTCATGCCGGGCTCGCGGAGCCAGAACGGCTCGAGTCGATAACCGAGCGCTTCGGCGCGGGCGACCATGCCGTCGTAGATGCGCGTGAGGTGCAGAGAGTGCGTCCACGGGCGGGCGTCGGGGTAGAGCGAGACGACACCGAAGCAGGCCTCGCGGGTGCGCGTGCGCTTGAGGCGCAGGTGGCTCATGAGCTCGGTGAGCTTGCCATCGGGGCGGTAGCCGAGGCGCTTGGCGATTTTCTGGATACGCCGTTTGGTGGCCGCGGGTATCTTCGGGCTGTTGCGCAGCGCGAGGGAAACCGTGGACGGAGAGAGTCCGGCTTCGGCGGCGATGCGGCGGGTGCTCATGGGGGCGGAGTGTCCAGCTTGGCGGAGGGCGGGTCGGAGACCCGGTCCTACTTCTTCAGGTGGCGGTCGGCGAAGGCGAGGTATTGGTCCCAATCGTAGGCGAGGATGTTGTGGGCGCCGGTGCGCAGATGGTAGCCGACGGTGTCGCCGATGGGATGCTCGGGAGCAGGCTGGGTGTCGACGCCTAGGCCTTTCTTGCCGTAGAGCGCGTAGACGGGCTCGGCGAATTTGGCGGCGAGGAATTCGCCCTTGGGGTCGGCGTGGAGATCTTCGGTGGCGCTGGCGACGTAGACGGGGCGCGGCGCGGCGAGCGCGAGAAGTTGGTGCTGGTCGACAGGGAGTGCGGATTCGCGGCCGTTGTAGGCGCGGAAATTGAGCGCGAACCAGAACGGGAAATTTTTGTTCAGCATCGCGACGGTCTCGCCGAAGTCGCGTTTGCCGAGGGCGGCGCCGCCGGCGCCGGAGTTGTTGGAAATGACGAGGGCGAAGCGTTCGTCCTGCGCGCCGGCCCAGAGGGCGGTTTTGCCGAGGCGGGAGTGGCCGTGGACGGCGACGCGCTTCGCGTCGATTTCACGATCGGCGGAGAGGGCGTCGAGCGCGCGGCTGAGGCCCCAGGCCCAAATACCGATGGCGCCCCAGGCGTCGGGCGCGCGTTTTTCGGTGGTGCCCGTGGCGAAGAGGGCGCCGAGAGATTCCTCGATGCCACCGACGTGGTCGGGGCAGAGATCGCCGTAGTAGGCGGTGACGGTGGCATAGCCGCGGGCGATGACTTTCTCGATTTCCCAGCGATTGGCGTGGGCGCCGCGCGTTTTGGCGGTGGCGCGGTTTTGCACGATGCCGGCCTCGGCACTCGTGCGCATCCACGCGGTCGAGAGCGTGATGCCGGGGTCGGCGTTGACGCACTGGTTGCCGAAATAATTCAGGCCGAGAAACGCGGGGTAGGGAGCGGCGCCGGCGTTGGGCTGATAGATGAGGAGGTGGAGCTTCGCGCCATCGGGGCGGGTGGTGAAGTGCAGTGTGAGCTCTTTGCGCGTGGCTTTGCCACCGAGCGCGGTGCGGTCGACGGAGGTGGTTTCCCAACGGAAGGCCGGCGGTCGCGCGGCGGGTGTGCGGCCGTAGACTTCGCGCGAGAAAATTTCGAGGAGCGCAGGGCGGTGCGCGCGCCAGGCGGCGACATCGCGGATGGGTTTTCCGTCTGCGGCGAGGAGGACGTCGGGCAGGGGGAGCGAGCCGACTTTGGATTCGTCGGTGTTACCGGCGGCGTGGGTGAGCGGGGCGGTGAGCGCGAGGGTGAGGAAAGCGACGGAGGCGAGGGAGGCGAGGAACGGTTTCATCGGGAGGGGCGGATGAAAACTAAGGGTGGGCGGAGGTGGCTGGCGATGGCGGAGGTGCGCCGGCCGGGTTCGGGGAGTAGGGCCGCGCGGTCACGGGTGCGGCTACGGGAGTGGGCGGAG
>CALRZR010000052.1:0-35626 GCA_943372705.1 Opitutus sp. GAS368
GAAGCTTGGCGCCGCCATGGAAAATTTTACATCGCCCTCGCCGCCACTTGGCTGCTGCTCGGGTATTTGGTCGCCGGCACGGGCAATCGCGGCGGCACCGCCGGCTTCGGTGCCGGCGGCGTTTCCAGTTGGCACTACGCACTCACCTCGGCCTACGCACTCGGCAAATACCTCAAGCTCACGGTGTGGCCCGATCCCCTCGTTTTCGACTACGGTGTCGGCTTGAAAAAGGAACTGCTCCCGGTTCTGCCCCAAGGTTTGCTCATCGTCGCGTTGGTCGTGGCCACCGCCTGCGCACTCTGGAAACGGCCAATCCTCGGTTTCCTCGGGTTGTGGTGCTTCGCCATTCTCGGACCGAGTTCGAGTTTCATTCCCGTTGCCAGCGAGCCGATGGCGGAACACCGCATGTATCTGCCGCTCGCCGGGCTGCTCACCTTGGCGGTATTCGGGCTGACCGCCGTCGCCGGCAAACGCTGCCTGCTGATTTTCGCCGCTCTCGCGGTTGGCGCCGGCGCCCTGACCGTTCGACGAAACCGCGACTACAGCGACGAGTTGATTCTTTGGCGCGACACCCAGACCAAATATCCGACGTGCGAACGCGCGCACAACAACGTCGGCGAAATTCTTTTTCGGCAGGAAAAATACCCCGAGGCGATCGCGTGTTTCCGTGAAGCCGTGCGGCTGAATCCCACCTACACCGACGCGATCATCAACCTCGGGAACAGCCTCACCCAACGCGGTCAGGCCGCCGACGCCGTCGCGCATCTCGAACTCGCCCTGCGGCTGCGTCCCGGGTTCGCCGATACCTACAACAATCTGGGCAATGCCTACTATCAGCTCGGCCGTAACGACGACGCCGTCGCCAGTTTCCGCGAGGCTATCCGGCTCAAGCCCACTCTCGCCGGCGCCTACAACAATCTCGGCGTGGTGCTCACCGAAACCGGCCGCGCCGCCGAAGCGTTGCCGCTCTACGAAAAAGCGCTGTCCCTGAAAGAAAACTACTCCGACGCCCACTATAATTTCGGCAACGCCCTGACCCGGGTCGGCCGCCTGCCCGATGCAATCAAGCAGTATCGCGCCGCCCTGCTGCTCAGCTCCAGTCACGCCGAGGCCCACAACAATCTCGGCGGCGTGCTCTTCCGCGAAGGCAAGTTGGTGGAGGCCAAAGCCCACTACGAAATCGCCGTCCGCCTGAAACCGACCTACGCCGACGCCCACAACAATCTGGGCGTCTCACTTTTCCAGGAAGGCAAGCTGGCGGAGTCGTTGGTCCACTTTACAGAGGCCGTCAAAAACAAGCCCGATTACAAGGACGCGCAGGGAAACCTCGCCGAAGTGCACAACAATATCGGCGCGACGGCCTTCTCCCGCGGTTCGCTCCCGGAAGCGCAAACCCATTTCGAGGCCGCCCTGGCCGTAGTTCCCGATCACGCCGGCGCCCACAACAACCTCGGCGTCGTGCTCTGGCGCCAGGGACACTTGACCCGGGCCCTCCCGCATCTCGAGGCAGCCGTCCGACTGAAGCCCGATTTTCAGGATGCTGTGCGGGGCCTCCAAGGCCTGCGCGAGCAACTCCGCAAAGCGGCCAACTGAACCGGCGCGCCCCGGTCAACGCAGCAGGCAAGCGGGCCCACTTCGGCAAATTGACCGTCGCGCCGCCTTACTTGCCCATCGCGACCCGCGCCCGCTCCAACGCCGCCGAGAGTTCCTCGGTCTTCATCGGTTTGGAAATGTAGTCGTCCATGCCGGCGGCCAGACATAGTTCGCGGTCGCCCTGCATGGCGTTCGCCGTGATCGCGATGATCCATGGCCGTTCGCTTCTCTTCGGCATCGCCTCGTTGATATGCCGCGCCGCTTCCAAGCCGTCCATTTCCGGCATTTGCACATCCATCAGCACAAAGTCGTAGCGCTGGCGTTTCACCGCCGCGATCGCCTCGTGACCATTCGCCGCCACGTCGGCGCGGTAGCCAAGTTTTGCGAGCATCAGCAGGGCGACCTTTTGATTCACCACATTGTCTTCGGCCAAGAGGACCGCCTCGGTCCGTGACGCCGCCGCCGCAGCCGCAACGACGAACGGATGCGCCGTCACCGGACACACCTCCGCCGGCTCGGTCTTGAACAACGCCGCCAACACATCGAAGAGCTGGGCCGGTTTCGCCGGCTTCGTCAAAAACGCCGCAAACAGTTTCGCCTCGGCCGCGATATCGCGCTCGCCCAGCGACGAGAGCATCACGAGCGGCATTTCGATCTCCGTCCGCAACCGCCGAATCTCGCGGGCCAACGTCACGCCGTCCATTTCGGGCATGTGCATGTCGAGCACGGCCACATCGAAGAGTTGTCCCTCCCGCAGCCAGACGAGCACCTCCGCCGGAGTCGCCGCCGCCCGCGCCTCCATGCTCCAATTCGCGGCGACGTCCGTGAGAATACGCCGGTTCGTCGCATTGTCGTCGACGATGAGCAGGCGGCGGCCCGCGAGGTGCGAATTGCCCGGCGACAGCCATGGACGCGGCTTGGCCGCACACGCTTCGGCCACCACGGAAAAATGAAACGTCGAACCCAGCCCCAACGTGCTCTCCACCCACATCGTGCCACCCATCAATTCCGCGAGCCGTTTGCTGATCACGAGGCCCAAACCCGTGCCCCCGAACTTCCGCGTCGTCGACGCATCGACCTGTGAAAACGACTGAAACAAACGCGCCATCCCTTCGGGCGCGATGCCGATTCCGGTGTCGCGCACGGCAAACGTCAGCGTCACCCGCCCGTCCTCCCGGGGCTCCACTCCCACCGAAAGCATGACCTCGCCGGCGGCGGTAAACTTCACCGCGTTGCCGAGCAGGTTGACCAAAATCTGCCGCAACCGCGTCGCATCCCCACGCACACTGCCTGGCACGCCGTCCGCCACTTCGTAGAGCAGATCGAGTCCCTTTTCCGTCACGCGCGGCGCGAGCAGATCCAGCGCGCCCTCGACACATTCGCGCACGGCAAACTCCGCCTGCTCCAACTCGAGCCGCCCCGACTCGATCTTTGAAAAATCCAAAATATCGTTGATGATCGTGAGCAGCGAATCGCCGCTGTTCCGGATCGTCTCCACGTAGTCGTGTTGTTCCGGCGTCAGCCTCGAATCGAGCAGCAGAGACGTCATGCCGATCACGCCGTTCATCGGCGTCCGGATCTCGTGACTCATCATGGCGAGGAACTGGCTCTTCGCCAAATTCGCCGCCTCGGCGGCATCCTTGGCCTTCTGCAACTCCGCCGCCTGTCGTTTCAATTCGGTGATGTCGACCAGCGCGTTGAGTTCGATCGCCTGCCGGTCCGCACCTTTGAAAATCCTCCTGATCAGCCGCACCCAGACGGTTTCTCCGCCCGCGTGCAGATACCGCTTGTCCATCGTGAACGCATCGATCTCCCCGCGCATCATCTGCCCGACGAGGACATCCTGACGCGCCCGGTCCTCCGGATGCGTTTGTTGCTGGTAAATCCCCGGCCTCATCGCGTCGGCGGGCTTTACGCCGGTCAGGCGAGCATGCTCGCCGTTGACGATCCGCGTGTCGTCTCGTCCCGGCACCGCCCACGAAAGCCCGACCGGCACCGACTCGAAGATGAAGCGGAACTGCGCTTCCTTCACGGCCAACTCGCCCTGAATCTTCTTCAGATCCGTGATGTCCATCACCGTGGAGAGAAACTCCACGCTGCCGTCGGCATACACGCGGCGTTGCATTGTAAACGCCACCCACACCACGGACCTGTCCGGCCGCAGGAACCGCTTCTCCATCGCCACGGAGGCCACCCGGCCTAGCTCCAGCTGGGCAACCAACTCCCGCTGCCTCGCGCGGTCTTCCGGATGGGTGACCGTTTCAAAAATCCCCGGCTCGTCCACTTGCTCACGCGTCAGGCCGCACAGCCGGAGGTGCGCGTCATTGATGAGTCGGGCCTGCGTCCCGTCCGGCAGCACGCGTCGCCACGAAACGCCAAACGGCGCCGCTTCGAATATAAACCGGAACTGGGCCTCGGTCCGCGCCGTGCGTTCCTGCGCGTCGTGCAACTGCGTGATGTCCGCCACCGTCGAAAGCTCCTCGTAGCCACCTTCTGGGAGCCGCCGCCGTTGCTGCGTGAGCACCACCCACACCACGCTCCCGTCGCGCCGGAGATATCGTTTCTCGAGCGAAAATTGGTCGATTTCGCCCGCTACCAACTGCGCGTAGAGTTCCTGTTGCTTCGCGTATTCCCCGGGATCGCTCAGGGTCTTGAATATCCCGGGCTGCACAAACTCCTCGCGCGTCAATCCCGTCACACGGAGATGCGCGTCGTTCACCCGGCGGACCGTCGTGCCGTCGGCCCGCGTCAGGCGCCAATAGATGCCGATGGGCGCGCGTTCGAAAATAAACCGGAACTGGGCCTCCGCCCGCGCTAACTCGTCCTGGATGCGTTTCCGCTCCGTCACGTCCAGTTGGAGCGCCATGAAGCCCGTGATCATCCCGTCGGCGTCGCGGATGGATTGGATGTCGATTTCCACCCAGAGGGCCCGTCCGTCCTTGGTGTAGTTTTGGATTTCCCCGCGAAACGCCATGCCCGCCGCGCACGCCGCGTGCATCGATTGCATCGTTTCGGATTTCGTTTCGGGCCCGGCCAAAAATTCGCCCGGCCGGCGTCCTTTGACCTCGTCCAGTGTATAGCCGAAAAACCGCGTGAAGCTTTCGTTCACCCATTCGATCCGCCAATCCGCGTCCGTCAGCACAACGACATTGGCGGTCCGGCTGGCCACCAGCGCGAGGCGCCGCGCCTCCGCCTCCGCCGAGCGCATTCCCACCGTCATCCGGTCTGCGAGCAACAAGGCCCGCACCCGCGCATTCACCAGCGCCCAGGTGGCCCCAGCGCCCAGGAAGCTCAGGACGACACTCCCACCGAGGAGCACCCACGCCAGCCACTCGTTCCCGCGTTCCTGAAATATCGCGCTCGTCTTCATGCGCAGCGTCCAAACTCGCCCGTGCAGGGGAACCTCCAACGACGCGGTCAGTCCCGAGCCCGCTCCGCGCACGACCTGTTTCCATTGGTCGTCGGCATAATTGAGTTCGCCGTTGCCGTCGAACAGCAGCGTAGTCGCGGTCGCCTGACCGCTCTCAAACGCCTCGAAATCCAGCTGCCCGTCCGCCGCATCCGCCACTCCGCGCAGCAGCCAGTCGGGCCGCAGCGCCGCATACACCCAGCCACGCACCGCCTCCGCTCGGGCGGCCGGTTCGACGGGCATTTCTCCGTCCCGGTAGACCGGCAGTAGCAAAAGGCACCCCGGCACCGTCCGCGTGCCCTCGATGATGTTGATGCGCCGGGAGATCACGAGTTCCCCCTTCCGCGCCGCATCTTCGGCCGCCGTGCGGCGCGTATTGCCCGACAGCACGTCGAGCCCGAGCACCCCGGGATTCCGCGCCAGCGGTTCGATGTGCGTCACGATACCGCACCACGCACCTTCGCCATGACGCTCCACTGTGAAGTTCGGCAGCCCGTCGGCGCGCACGCGCGCTTCAAGTTCGGCCAGATTCGCCCGGCCAACCCGTTCCACATAACCCAACCCCACCACGCCCCGGTCAAAAAAACGCGAGGTCGCCCGGGCGTAGCGTGCCCACTCGGCCTGCGTCATTACGCTCTGCACCTCGACAAACGAGCGTCCACCGTAGATCGCCTCCGCCGCCGCTTGGAAACGTCCGTTGATCGCGGCCAACACGCGCTCTTTCAATCGTTCAAACCGCGCTTCGTCCTGCCGTTCGATATCCGTCCGCAGCGCCCGCCATCCCGCGAACGAAAGCAGCAACCCCACCGCCAACACGAACCACGGCAACGCGCGGCTGCGCGCCTGGCGGGTAGGGGTCGTGCGGTCAGGGGCGGACATTCGCGGCAGAAAATCAGAAACCCGTGGGTTGACCACTCATCTTTGCAAATCGCGCTCAGCCGAGCTGGCGTGCGAGCCAATCCGCCGCCGTGCCCGTCGCCGGCACACTCAGCAACGCCCGCAACCGCATCGCCTGCGCCGCCGTCCGCTCCCGTCGCGCCGGATTGCCGACACAACTCCGCAGTTGCTCCGCCAGCGCTTCCGCCGTCGCCGCCCCTTGGATGAACTCGGGATACATCGGCTCTTTCAAAAGAAGATTCGCGATCCCGAGGTATTCGATCTTCACCAACATCCGCCCGAGCACATAGGTGAGAAAATCCGTGCGATAGGTGACCGCCCCCGGGATGCCCGCGAGTGCGCACTGCATCGACATCGTGCCGCTCGACGTAAGCACCGCCGACGCCGCCACCGGCGCCACCCCCTCTTCCAGCTTCTTCAGCGTCACACCCGCCGGCGGCTTCGCCGCGCGCAACACCGCGAGGATTGCCTCGCTCGGATACAGCACCACCGCCTCGCGCTGCACGCCCGACGCCGCGTGCGCCGCCAGCAGCACCGGGAAAATCCGCGCCACCGCGGCTTTCCGGCTGCCCGGCAAGAGCAAGACCGGCCCAGAGGGATCGTAGCTCACCGGCGAGCGATGCTCCGGCGAAAGAAACGGGTGTCCGACAAACTCCACCGGCAGCGGCGTATCCGCATACACCGCCGGCTCGAACGGAAAAATCACCGCCAAACCATCGAGCCGTTTCGCCATCGAAAACCGTCGTCCCGCGCGCGACGCCCACAACTGCGGGCTGATGTAGTAAACCGCCCGCGTCGCCCCGCCCGCCTTCGCCAGCCGGCCACCTTCGAAAAGTGCTTTCGCGATACTCAGATTCAATGTCGAGGAATCCACGAAACACACGACGCGCGGCCGATGCTCGCCGATCCAGCGCACGATCTCCGCCCGCAGCGCCCAGAAAAACCGCAGCTTTCTCAGCACCTCGCCCGGCCCGATCGCCGACGATGCCGTGAGGTCGCGCAGCAACTGCGCCCCCGCTCCCGCCAATTTTTCGCCACCCAGCGCCGCGACGCGCACCTCCGGACGTTTCCCGCGCAGCTCCCGCACCATGCGCGCCGCATGCTCATCTCCCGAGTGTTCCGCCGCGATCATGAGCACGTCCACACGCCCCTCCGCCGGCGGCGGCAGCCGCAACGCCTCCCGCCCACTACTCACAATTTCCCTCCGCAGATCATTTCCGTGCATTCCGTGTTTCCGTGGTCCCCATCACTTCTGTCCCGCCCGAATTTGCTCCGTGATGGTGATCGCCACTTCCAGTGCACTCTTGCCCAGCGCCGCGCCGACCTTCGGCTGCTTCGCCTGCGCCACCGCCTCCACAAAACTCGCCAGTTCCAACGCCAGTGGCTCGCCCTTCTCGATGGGAATCTCCTTCACCGGGATCGCGCTGAGGTCGCCCGCCTTCACGAGGCCGATCTTCATCTTCAACCCGTAGGCGATGATGTCGCTCTTCTTCACGAGGTGCCCTTTCTGATTCATGAAATCGAGCGAGAGATACGCGTCGCCCTGAAAAATCCGGATCTCCCGCGCCTTTTTCGTGCTCATGCGGCTCGCGCTCAGATTCGCCACGCAGCCGTTCTGAAACTGGATGCGCGCATTCGCGATATCCTCGCTCTTCGAGAGCACCGTCACGCCCACGCTGTCGATCTTCGCAATGGGCGATTTCACGAGCGCCAGCACGATCCCGATGTCGTGAATCATCAGATCGAGCACCACGCCGACTTCCGTCCCGCGCGGCTGATACGGCGCCAGGCGCTCCGCCGTGATATAGCGCGGTTCGTCGATTTCCTTTTCAAGGAAACTCATCACCGGGTTGAAGTGCTCGATGTGTCCTACCTGCACGATGCAGTTCTTCGCCCGCGCCGCCGCCAGCACGCGCTCCGCTTCGTCGAGCGACGCGCAGATCGGCTTCTCGATCAGCAAATGGCACCCCTTTGCCAACAGCGGCAACGCCACCACCTCGTGTTTATCCGTCGGCACCACCACCGAGACCGCATCGCACGCCGCGCCGAGTTCCTCGATCGTCGCAAAGCGCCGGCAGTTGAACTTCGCGCAAATCTCCGCCGCCCGCGCATCGCTCGTCTCGAAAATCCCCGCGAGTTCCGCGCCCGGCAGCGCCGCGTAAATGCGCGCGTGATGCTGGCCGAGTGACCCCACGCCGGCGACGCCACAACGAATCTTTGCTTTTCCCATGCGCGCGAGTGTGGGTTTCCCCCTCGCCTCGGCAACACCGTAGCACGGTCGGCCCGACCGTGCTTCCGCGTCTCAGGACAAAACGCCGTCCCGCAAAAACAACTGCCGCCCCGTCCGCGCCGCGTAGGCCGCATTGTGCGTCACGAGCACCAGCGCCGTATTCGTCTCGCGGCAAAGTCCGAGCAACAGCTCGATCACGGCATCGCCCGTGTGCTCGTCGAGATTCCCCGTCGGCTCGTCCGCGAGCAGCAGCTTCGGCGAATTCATCAAGGCCCGCGCCACCGCCACGCGTTGCCGCTCGCCGCCGGAGAGTTGCGACGGCAGGTGCGTCGCCCGCTCCGCGAGACCCACCCGCGCAATCAGCTCTTTCGCCCGCGCGCGCTCGACCGCCCCGGGGGCTTTGATCATACGGGCCGCCATCAGCACGTTCGCCAGCGCATCGATTTCCGGAATGAGGTAAAACGATTGAAACACCATCCCGAGAAATGCCGCGCGCCGTTCCGTCCGCGCCGCCGCTCCCGCCCACGCCAACGCCCCCGCGTCGGGCACATCGAGTCCCGCGAGTAAATTCAGCAGCGTCGATTTCCCCGAGCCCGATTCGCCGCGAATGCTCACGCTCTCACCCGCGCCGATCGACAAATCCACGCCGCGCAACACCTCGATGCGCCGGTCGCCGCTCTGGTAGCTCTTGCGCATCGCGCTCGCCGCCAACACCGCCTCACTCATGGCGCACGCCTCCATAGGTAGGAGCCTGCTTGCAGGCGATTTCGACCACGTTACTCACTGCGCAACGCCTCCACCGGTTTGAGCCGCGCCGCCCGCCACGCCGGGATCAGTCCCGCCAGCGTCGAAATCACAATCGACGCCACGATCGTCGTCACGAGATCGCTCATCAGGGTGTGCGACGGCAGATCGGCAAACTGGTAAAACTGCCGCAGCGTATCCTCCCGTCGCAACAGGCGGGCGACGCCGTGCACGATATCGTTGCGGATCGCCAGCACACCGAAACCCAACCCCACGCCGATGGCCGTGCCCGTCACGCCGATCACAAACGCCTGCGCGCAAAAACACAGCGCTACGTCACGCGCCCGGCCGCCGAGCGCTCCGAGCAAACCGATCTCGCGCGTCTTCCGCACCACCGAGATGAGCAGCGAACTCATCACCGAAAACGCCGCGATGATCACGATGAACAGCAGCAGGAAAAAATTGATGCTCTTCTCCAGGTTCAGCACCCACAGAAATTCCGCCCAGCTCTCCATCCATGAAAACGCCCGCGTCGTCGCCTTCGGCAGCGTCGCGTTGAGCGCCGCGACGACGCCATGGTCGTCCACGCCCGGCTTCACGCGCACATAAATGCCATGCACGCTGCGCCCGAGGCCGTAAAGTTCCTGCGCCGCACGCAACGTCCCGTAGATCGTGCTGCTGTCGAGTTGCTGGTGCCCGATATAAAGCTCGCCGATCACGCGAAACTCCCGCGGCAGAAAGACTTCGTCGTTCTTCAGTTTCTCGATGAGCAGCGGCGAATAAATTTCCACCTTGTCGCCCACGCGCACGCCCAGTGATGCCGCCAGTTGCGAGCTCAGCACCACCGAATCGTCGTCCAGCCCCGCGATCGCTCCCGGCGGATTAACGAAGCGGCCCAGGTTCGCGACGCCGTCGATCGTGCCGACCTCGACCCCGCGAAAAATCGGAAACGCCGGGCGCCCGCCCGCCATCACCATCACCGCCCCCTTGGCGTAAGGCGTCGCCGCCACCACGCCCGGCGTCGTGTTGATTTGTTTCAACACCTCCGCCGGATCGCGCAGATAGCCGTGCGCCTTCACGTCGATCTCGCCCTCGGTTTCCACGATCATCTTCCGAATCTCGTAACCGAATCCGCCCATCACACTCGTGACAATGATGAGCACCGCCACCCCGAGCGTCACCCCCAGCACCGAAATCGCCGTAAAAAACGGAAACCGCCCGCTCGGGAAGAGCTGCTTGAGGGCGAGGTAGAGATACCAGGGCATTGTTTAACCACGGCTAGACACCGATAAACACGGATCAGACCGGGGAATTAGATCCGATTCCGCGCTAATTTCCGCGGCCAACGGGCAGCGGGAGGGAGCCCCAAAGGGGCGAAAATATGACAGCCCAGGGCAACGCCCTGGGAAATATTCCCGAAAGAACCCGAGCCCTGAAAGGGCGAAACCATCGCTCCGTTGAAAGCAGCGAGGAGCCTTAAATCCGTGTCCATCCGTGTTCATCCGTGGTTCAAAAATCAGGACCCAGCTCCCGAGCCCGGCCGCAGTTGCGGAAACAAAATCACATCGCGAATGCTCTCCGCCCCCGTGAGCAGAATGCAGAGGCGGTCGATACCCACACCCATGCCACCCGCCGGCGGCATGCCGTGCTCGAGCGCGAGCAGGAAGTCGTGGTCGATGTTCTGCTTTTCCTCGCCGGCCTGCGCCTCAAACATCGCGCGCTGCACGTCGGGATCATTCTGCTCCGAATACGCCGGCGCGACCTCCATGCCGCCAATCGTCAGTTCAAACACGTCGATCGTCGTCGGATCATCGAGGCTGATCTTCGCCAGCGGACACAGCTCCTTGGGCAACTTCATGACGAAGGTCGGCTGGATCAGCGTCGGCTCGATCTTCTTCGAGAAAATCTCGTTCGTGATTTCGAACTCTTCCCACGCCGGATTCACCGACAGTCCAAGCTTCTCCACACCAGCGATCTTTTCCGCCTTCGAGCGCGCAAACCACTCTGCATCGCCCGTGGCCTCGCGAATGAGATCCTTGTAGTTCACCTCGCGCCACTCGCCTGCGAAGTCGATCTCCTGCCCACTCGCCGCGTGTTTGATCTTCGTCGTGCCGAGCACGTCGCGACACAACGTCGTGAGCATGTCTTTGATGAGCGTCATCATCCCGCGGTGATCGCTATAGGCCTGATAAACCTCGAGCATGGTAAACTCGGGGTTGTGCCGACGCGACACTCCTTCGTTGCGGAAGATGCGCCCGATCTCGAACACCCGGTCAAATCCGCCCACCAGCAGTCGCTTCAACCGCAGCTCCGTCGCGATGCGCAGGAAAAAATCCACGCCGAGCGCGTTGTGATGCGTGACAAACGGCCGCGCCGCCGCGCCGCCCGCCGTATTTTCCAACACCGGCGTTTCCACCTCGATAAACTGCTGCGCCTCGAGGAATCGCCGGATGTGCGACACGATGCGCGAGCGCAGCATCAGCCGCGCCCGTGACTCAGCGTTCACGATCAGATCGAGATAGCGCTGACGATAAACCTGCTCCGGATCGCTCAGCCCGTGCCATTTTTCCGGCAGCGGATGCAGTGCCTTGGAAACGAGCGTAAACTCATCCACGCGCACCGTGATCTCGCCGGTCTTCGTTTTGAACAACAGCCCCGTCACGCCGATGATGTCGCCGAGGTCCAAGCCCTTCTTAAATACTCCATAACGCTCCTCACCGAGCACATCGCGCCGGAAGTAGAGCTGGATCGGACCTTGCTGATCCTGGATCTTCACAAACGAGCTGCCCCCCTGCACGCGAAACGTCACCAGCCGGCCCGCGACCGTCACCTTCACGGTGTTGTCCTGACCTTCGACGTAGAGCGCCTTCGCGTCGGCCGAGAAATGCGTCGTCGCGACATTGGCGCGAAACGGATCGAACCCACCGGCCCGCATCTCGGCGAGCTTGGCGCGCCGCACGGCATGTTGATCGTGGGAAATATCGGGAGGAGGAAGGTCGCTCATGGAACCGCGCACCGTGTCGCCCGCTCCCGTGGTGCGCAAACGGAAAACTTCCACCTGACAACCCACCCTTCCTATGTAGGTTCCGCGCCGTGTCCGCCGACGCCTCAACGTCCTCCGCTCCTGCCGCCGCGACCCTCGACTGGGGCCGCACACGCTACGCCGAAGCCCTGCGCGCCCAAGAGGAACTCGTGGCCCGCCGCATCGCCGGCGAGATCGGCGACACCCTCGTGTTCACCGAACACGACCCCGTTTTTACCGTCGGCCTCCGCGCCGGAGCCGGCGCCCACCTCGTCTGGCCCACCGACCGCCTCGCCCGCGAAGGCATCGAAGTCGCCCCTACCAACCGCGGCGGCGACATTACCTACCACGGCCCCGGCCAAATTGTCGGCTACCCCATCGTCTCGCTCGCTTCCCGCAAAGACCTCCACGCCTACCTACGCTTCCTTGAACAGGTCCTGATCAATTCCCTCCTCCACCTCGGCCTCCCCAACGCCGCCCGCCGCGAAGGCAAAACCGGCATCTGGCTCGGCCCGCGCAAAATCGCCGCCCTCGGCGTCGCCGTCCGCCGCTGGGTCACCTACCACGGCTTCGCCCTCAACATCTCACCCGACCTCACCCACTTCGGCGGCATCGTCCCCTGCGGCATCCCCGCTACCGACGGCACGGTCACCTCCCTCGACGCCGAACTCGGCTACATCACCCCGCTTGACGAGGTCCGAACCATCCTCGCCCGCGAATTCTGGACGCTCCTCCCGGAATTTTTGACCACCGATCACCCGGATAAACACGGATAACGTTCCCGATCAGCGTCCGTCATTTTCCGAAATAATCCGTGTTCATCCGTGCCATCCGCGGTTAATTCTGTTTCTCCCTCTCCTTTCACCATGGACACCACGCGCAAACCTTCCTGGCTCCGTGCCAAACTGCCCTCCGGCCCGGGCTACAACGCCACGCGCCAGCTCGTGGACCAAAACGAACTGCACACCGTCTGTCAGAGCGCCCAGTGCCCCAACCTCGGCGAATGCTGGTCCCGTGGCACCGCCACCGTGATGATCCTCGGCAATATCTGCACGCGCTCCTGTAATTTCTGCGCGATCCAGACCGGCCGCCCCACGGAACTCGACCTCGGCGAACCCGCCCGCGTCGCCGACGCGGTCGCGAAGATGAATCTTAAACACTGCGTCATCACGAGCGTCGCCCGCGACGAACTCGCCGACGGCGGCGCAAGCGTCTGGGCCATGACGATCCGCGCCATCCGCCACCGTTGCCCCGACACCGCCATCGAAGTGCTCGTGCCCGATTTCAAAGGCGACCTCTCCCACGTCGACATCGTCCTCGACGCCAAGCCCGACATCTACAACCACAACCTCGAGACCGTCGAACGCCTCCAGAAACCCGTCCGCGTGCAGGCCCGCTACGACCGCTCCCGCTCCGTCCTCCGCCACGCCAAAAGCCGCGGTTTCATCACCAAGACCGGCATCATGCTCGGCGTCGGCGAAGAGCAGCACGAGATCGAGCAGACGATTCGCGACATCGCGTCCGACCAGACCGACATCCTCACGATCGGCCAATATCTCCAGCCCACCGCGAAACACCTCCCGATCTCCCGCTGGGCCCCGCCGGAAGAATTTCTCCACTGGAAAAATTTCGGCCTCAGCATCGGTCTAGGAGTAGTCGAAAGCGGCCCCCTCGTCCGCTCCAGCTACCACGCCGACGAACAGTCCCAAAAATACACCGGCGCCGAACATCTGAACAACGCGAACGCCTTGGCCGCAGGCGTGTGAGTCCGTCTCGCGGCAGACTGGCGTCCGCGCTGCGTGCGAGCCTGCTCGCCGCAATCGTGTGCACGCTAAGCGTCGGCTGTGTAACGTCCAAGCACCCGAAACCTGCGCAAAGCGGACGTGTGACACAGGACGAAACAAAGCCCGAAACGCCGTCAGGTATTAGCCCCGCCTCAAGCACCACTCAGACAACGGCCGCCCGATCCGGCGCGCCAACGCCCCTGCCGGCTTTCAAGGTCCAAGCATGGGCGTTCGCCGACTTCGGTCTTTCGGTGAAGACAAATTTTGAGGTCGCCGTGGGCGAACACGTCCAGTGGATGGAAGTCACCTCCACGGAACCCAACAGCTCGGCGAGAAAAGCCGGGCTTCTCCCGGGTGAACGCATTCTCGCGATCAATTCACAGCAAGTTACCGGACTGACCAAAAGCGGGCTCGAAGAATATCTGTTTCGGCGGAAGAAGGGAGAGCAGGTTCGCCTGCTCGTGCTGGGCCCAGGGCACGGCCTCCCCCGTTTTGTCTCTTTGGTCGCAGCGCGGCCCTGAGACTTCGTTCAACGGGAACGTGACTTTTTCACCGTCTCTGTCCGCCCGCCCCACGCCAGCACCCCGCACAGGCCGAAGCCCACAGCGTTCACCGTGCCGTGCACCGCGCGCATCCACGGCACATCGAGCCACGCAAACGCTGCGGAAAACGTCCGCGCCGAATACGCCGCCGCGAGCACCATGCCGAAAAAGAGCGAGCCGCCCGCGATCAAAAACAACCCGCGCCGCATCGCCGAGCCCGTGCTTTTCTCGGTCCCAAGCCGCACGTGCAGCACCGCGACCGCCATCCCGGCGAGCGCGAGTCCGCAACCCGCCGCACCCTCGAACGCGGTGCCCCAGCCGAGCTGCGTCGTCGTGATTCCCACCGCCACTGCCGGCACACCCATCACCACCCCCACCGCCCCGCGCGACGCCAACCGCGAGTCCGGGAAACTCCGCACCGTCAGCCCCGCCACCAGCGGCAGCAGCAGACCCGCGAAATGAAAATGCACCGCCGTCAGCGTCACGATTGCTTCGTCAAACCCCAGCGGGCGATACCCCGCCCGGTCGGCGAACAGCCACGCGCCGCCAACGCCGAGAAAAACAAATCCGATGTCGCCGCACAACCGGTCGAGCTGGCGTTTCCAGCCGCCCCACCGCATCCGCAGCCAGCCCGTCGCCGCAATCATTCCGCACACGATCACCCACGGGAGTGCCAAAAGCGCCGTCTTGCCGCCCGCCGGCCGAGTGCACGACCACACTAGAAAGAGCGCCGCCGGCACCTGCGCGAGGCGCGTCAACGCCACCAGCAACAGAATCGCGTCGCGTTCACCCTTCTCGGTCGCGAGTTCTAGCGCAAGCGGCACCAGCACCAGTGCCGCGAGTAGCAGCAGCCCATGCGCCCACGCCGCATGATGCAGATCGAAGCCGGGCATCAGATACGCGATCGCCACGATCCACGCCACGCCGCCGAACATTGCCCGTTGTTTTGCACTCATGCCGGCCCACTCTCACCGCTCCGGCCCATCGCGGGCGAGCCCGGAGATCGCGTTACTACGCCGCACCAGCTCACCGAGCGCGCACTAAGAAGCCCGCAGCCAGACTCGCGGGGAGCCTGACCACGGGCTTCGATCCACAATACAGCTCGTGCTAACTCAGCCGAGCAAAGTCTGCCATTGGTTCTCGCGGGCCATGCGCGCCACTTTCAGCGCGCCGGCGGCGACGTAGTCCTTGTAGTTGTCACCGAGCACGCGCACGTGCGGGCTCTCAAAGCCTTCTTCGATCAGCTTTGCCTGCAGGGCGACGCCAAAGCCTTTGATGAGACTGCCGCCGCCGGTCACGATCACGTTGCGGAGCAGCTCCGCGACGGTGTCCGGATTGGCGCGCGCGATCAGGTCGCGGGTCATCTCAAACGTCTTTTGCAACAACGCATCGCAGCCCGCGCCGACCTGGGCGGTCACGTCGATCTTCCGCGGTTTTCCGCCGACCATGATCGTCGCGATGGCGCGGGTCGTGCCGTCTTCGGCGAGCACCCACGAGTGGCGCTCCTTGATTTCGCGCACGCGGGCCAGCGTGAGTCCGGATTCCGGATACTCGGCGAGGATGCGGTCGAGGATGATCTGGTCGATCGCGTCGCCGGCAAACGGCACGCTCAACTGGTCGTCCACCGTCGGATAGTGTCCCTGCACGAGGCACACATCCGTCGAGCCCGCGCCAATATCGATGTAGATCGAATTGAGCACCGGGTCTTGGTAATCAGGATCGTTCAAGTTCGCCTCATTGCGGACGCCCAGCGCCGCGAGAAATGGCTCGGGAACGAAAATCACTTTGTGAAACACCCCGCGCACCGCGTTCCGGGCATTCTCGCGCGAGACAAGATCCGAGCTCGCCGGCATGCCGATCACCGCGCGCACTTCGCGTCCGTCGACATGCAACAGCCCTTTCAAGTGGCCCACAAACGCTTCGGCCGCCTCGGTGTCGTGGATCACGCCGCCCTGCAGCGGACGCACCAACCGCAAATTGCTTTTATGTTTCAAGGCCATGCGCCCGAAAAGCACTTTGGCGTCGCCCGGCAGCACGCCCGGCAGCACGTCGTCGGTCGCGTAACCCACGACCGTCGGGACGAGTTCTTTGGTGATCGTTTCTTCGGACCCGCGGAGCGACGTAACGACGCTGGACGTATTGGTGCCCCAATCGAGACCGACGAGGAGCGTCTCGGTGTTGGTGCGCGGCTGGGTGGCATCGAGCACGGCGGAACCGCCGGCGGAGGATTTCGTGGAGTTAGCTTTCATGACTGATGATGTGGACTGCGATTTTGTGGATTGTGGATACTGACTGACCTGCTTCAGCCCACCGCCAAGGCCGCTTGGGGCCGGTTGGCAATGGACGGAAATTTTTGTTGGCGCAGCGCCGCCATGCGCTCGCCCTCGTCGAGCGCGTCGAGCATGCCCGTGATATCGTCGAGCGGCACGCGGCGCCGGATCTGCACCGGCGCCGAAGCCTCACCCCGCCGCGGCGCGCGCGGATCGACCGACTGCAACACGAGCCGTTTGCAGACCGTCGCGGTCGCCACCTGCTGCTGCACACGGGAAAACAGTTCCCGCAGCACCTGCTGACATTCCTCACCGGAAATTCCGGCTCCCCGCGACCACACCGAAATCAAGGCTGGCAATTTCCCCTGCACGATCGCGATCGCCTCGGCCTCACGCCCTTCGGCGCGCAACACGCACGCCTCGCTGACCGATTCCTCGATCGACCGCCAAAGTTCGGCCGTGCGCGAGGGGGGAGCGATATGAGGAGTCAGTGTGGGTGGCATGTGACTTCTACTTAGCAACGCGGAGGCCACGTCCGCCTACGCCTGCGCTAGTCCCTGCAAATCAATCGATTAAAATATACAGAGAAACCGCACGCCGCCCAAATCTCGCCCCGAAAAGTTTGATCGGAAAAATTTTCCTACCTCGCGCTTCCATTACCCGCCGTCGCCTCGACGCCACGATTTGCCTCCCGCCCCGCACCGACCGCCGAACGCTCCCCCGCCATCTTCACTTCGTCTTTTTCCGTGTCTTCCGTGCTTTCCGCGGGCAACACTTCTGCCCATGAAATCACGCAAAGACATCGTCGAAAACTGGCTGCCTCGCTATACGGGTGTGCCTCTCAGCGAATTTGGAGAATACATCCTCCTCACCAACTTCGACCGCTACGTCCACCTCTTCGCCCAATGGCACCGCGTCCCCATCCGCGGCAAAGACAAGCCGATGCCCAACGCCACCGCCGGCGACATCACGATCATCAATTTCGGCATGGGTAGCGCGACCGCCGCCACCGTGATGGATCTCCTCAGCGCCATCCATCCGAAAGCCGTGCTCTTCCTCGGCAAATGCGGCGGCCTCAAACACCGCGCCGAACTCGGCGACCTCATTCTCCCGATCGCCGCCATCCGTGGCGAGGGCACGAGCAACGACTACTTCCCACCCGAAGTCCCCTCGCTCCCCGCGTTCGCCCTGCAAAAAG
Organism: Opitutus sp. GAS368; assembly: GCA_943372705.1. Taxonomy (GTDB): domain Bacteria; phylum Verrucomicrobiota; class Verrucomicrobiia; order Opitutales; family Opitutaceae; genus GAS368. The sequence goes on from CALRZR010000052.1 coordinate 17,690, forward strand.
CCATCTCGACCACTATCCGCGATTTCTCCCGCGACTACTGGACCGGCACCGTCTACACGACCAACCGCCGCGTTTGGGAGCACGACGAAGCCTTCAAGAAATACCTGAAAAAAATCCGCGCCCTCGCGATCGATATGGAGACCGCCACGATTTTCATCACCGGCTTCTTCAACGAAATCACCACCGGCGCCCTCCTCCTCGTCTCCGACCAACCCATGACCCCCGACGGCATCAAGACCGCCGAAAGCGACAAGCAGGTCGACGAGACCTATGTGAACGACCACCTCAAGATCGGCATCGCGTCCCTCAAGCAGCTCATCAACAAGGGCGTCACCGTAAAGCACCTGAAGTTCTGAGCCGACCCGCCCCCGCAAAGGTCCGTGCGGGCGCGACGTCCTCCGCCCCTCCGACTACGGCACTACCTCGAACCAAAACGGGGCAAACCGCTCGGTGCCGCCGAGGTTGACCTGTGTCCACACCACGTAGCGCCCCGGTTTGGGTATCATGATTTTGAAATTGAGTTCGGGCCGCATCGCGTCCGGCTTTTTTTCCAAATCCACCTCCGCCGGATGCAGGTGGGCAAACCCGCTGCGCGTCTCGTCAAACGCCACGAGATGCGCAAATGCGCCCATCACCGGTTCCATCGGCACCGCCGACCCGTCGGCACGTGTCACCGAAAATCTCAGATCCGCCGGCTGACCCGCGCGCATGGGCGCGACCACCGGCGCAAGCGCGAACTCGTAGGGGCCCGAAACCACCCGCGGCGCCACGGTCTTGGTTGCTCCGGCCGCGGCCGGCCCGGCCACTTCGGTATCGGCGCTCGCGTAGAGACCGCGCGCCGTCGCCGCCGGCGTGAAGTCCGCGAAAATCCGATACACTCCGCCGAACTTCGGCGTCCACCGCACAATCCACTCGCCGCGCGTGCCGCCCGGCTCCGGGTGCACGTGCTGGTAGTCGGTGAGCGACGGATCGACCATCAGCAGGTGCAACTTGCGGGTATGCGCCACGAGCAAATCCTGCGCTTCGATTGGCTTCTCGCTCGCCGTTCGCAGCACCACGGCTCCCCTCGCCTCGCGTCCCGCGACCAACGGTGCCTCCCACTTCACCGCCATGCTCACCGGCGAACGCACAGCCACCACCGGGATAAACTGCGGATTCGCCGGATCGCAAAACTCGATGGCGTTCTGTCCCGTCACCTGAAAATCCATGTGGTTCAGATTTGTTCCCGTAGGGAGGAAGCGCATCCCGACAAACACCGCGATCGCCCCCGCGGTAATCCACGCGAGTTGCCGGCGCTGGCCGCGCCCGAGCGCCGATCCTGGCTGGGTGGTCGCGCTCATTTGCGCATCCTCGCGACAAAGTCCTTCGGTTCCCACGCGCTGCCATCCGCCCGATGGACGATCTTGCCGTCCGGTCCAATCAGCAGGGTCGCAAGCGTGTGTTGGATGAGTTCGCCCTTGAGCTCCGCAATCACGCCAAACTGCGTCAGCAAATCTCTCACCGCCGCGTCCGGCCCCGTGAGGAACGAGAAATTCGACGTGTCGATCCCGCGCAACACCGCGTATTCCTTCAAAATCCCCGGTGTGTCGTAGGCTGGATCGAGCGTGATCGAGACGAACTCGATATCCTTCGCCCCCGCCTCCTTCGCCAACCGCTGCGCGTTCATCATCTTCATGGTCGAAGCCGGGCACATCGTCGCCACCGGGCAGCGCGTGAAAATAAAATTCATCATCACCATCTTGCCGCGAAACCGCCCACTGTCCGTCACGCGCCCTTCCTGGTCGTAGAGCGCAAAATCCGGAATCGTTTCGCCGACCTCGCGATAGGCGTTCTTGCCGCGGGTAAACGTGTCCTGCCGCAGCTTCATTGCGCCGGCCGCCACTGCGTCGACGACACTTTTTTCCGCCGGCCAGATCTTCTCCAGCCGAAAATCGCCGTCCTTGCTCGGAATCATCTCGGCCCGGATGCGTTGGCCCGGTTTCGCCACGGCAACGTCGCCGATCGACACCTGAAACTCCATCGTCATCGCCGGCATGTAGCCCGGAATTTCGTCGTGCGTGACCACGAGGATTTTTTTCGCCGCATCAGCCGAAACGACTACCCCCGTCAGCGGATACCGTTCCGGTTTGGCCGCCTTGCCGTCCGCGCCCGCCGGCGCAGCAGCTGTCGCGGCCGCCGCGCCCGGCGTCGCCACCGCCGCTTTGTTCTCGGATTTCGAACACGCCGCCCCGCTCATCACCACGACTGCTCCCGCGATCACGGCCGCCCGCGCATAAGATTTCATCCCACTACGGATTCGCCCGAGATAAACTTTGTCAAAGGGTTTGCGCAGGACAGATCAACCCCTTCTGTTCGCCGATCTTCTCGTCCATGGAACCGGCCGTCTCCTCTCTACGCACTCCACATTACAAGCCTCGCCTGGCGGTTTTCGCCACGTTTGGAGCCGTGTGGGTTTTTGTGCTGCTCGCGCTTGGCGCGTTCACGACGAGCATCGGTGCCGGCATGGCGTTTCCCGATTGGCCGCTCTCCAACGGCTCCGTGAACCCCAAGGGCTGGCTCACCGACATCGCGATGTTCGCCGAGCACTCGCATCGCCTGTCGGGCACGACGATGGGGCTGATCGCCATCGGCCTCGCCGTCTGGCTCCACCGCACCGAATCCCGCCGTTGGCTGCGCCGACTGGGCTGGTGGGGACTCGCCATTGTGATCGTGCAGGGCCTCATCGGCGGCAAACGCGTCCTGCTCGACGCCACGCATCTCCCCGGCTTCGAAATGTCTCTCGGCCAGATGCTCCGCGTGCCCCATGGCGTCCTCGCGCAACTCTACGTCTGTGTGCTGATCGCGATTGCCATTTCCTGCTCAAAAGCGTGGATCGAGCGCGCCGCGCCCGTCTCGCCAACGCTGAAAAAAGCCGCCCTCCTTTGCACTGCCCTTCTCCTCGTGCAACTCACCATAGCCGTCTTCATGCGCCACAACGCCGCCGGGCTCGCGATTCCGTTTTTCCCCTACTCCACGGCGAACCACGACCTGCTGCCGCCCGAGTGGAATTTCCGTGTTGTGCTGCAATTCGCCCACCGCGTCATGGCCGTCGTCTTGGCGATCGCGCTGCCCATCCTCGTCGTCCTCGTCCGCCGCGAACGCGCCGCGTCACTTGCGATGCGCTTCACTGCTTCCACGATCTTCAGCCTCCTCGTGCTCCAAATTTTCCTCGGCGCCCAGATCATCTGGACCTACCGCCGGGCCGATTCCACCACCGCCCACGTCATCGTCGGCGCCCTGCTGCTCGCCAGCACCTTCTGGCTCACTTGGTCCGCCCATCGCGACGCCATTGAGCAAAAACCCGCCGCCGCATGACCATGGACGAAGCGCCCGCCTCCACCGCGACATTTCGCGACTATCTTGAGCTCACCAAGCCCCGGTTGAGTTTGCTCTCGGTGATCACCGCCCTCGTCGGTTATCTCGCCGCCCGGCCGGTCTACAATCCGTCGAAACTGTTTTTCGTGCTCATCGGCACTTCGCTCGCCGCCGGCGGCGTCGCCGCTCTCAACCAGTGGATGGAGAGCGACACGGACGCGTTGATGAAACGCACCGCCGACCGCCCGATTCCCACCGGCAAAGTCCCCACCGGCTCTGCCTTCGTGCTCGGCGCCCTGATGTGCGTCGCCTCGCTCTTTTTGCTCTTCGCGAAAGTAAATCTGCCCGCCTGCCTCTTCACGCTGCTCACGATCTTCGCCTATCTCGGCTGGTATACTCCGGCGAAGCGCTGGTCGATTTGGAGCACGGAGATCGGCGCGGTGGCGGGAGCGTTTCCTCCGTTGATCGGGTGGGCCGCCGGCGAAGGCCAGATCACCACCCTCGGCTGGATTCTCTTCGCCGTGCTCTATTTTTGGCAGATCCCCCATTTCATGTCGATCGCCTGGACCTATCGTCGGGACTACTCGGCCGTCCATTTCCCCATGCTCGCGGTGCGCGACGAGGCGGGCGGCAAAGTTGCCGTGTGGTCTTTCGTCAACACCCTCGCGCTCGTCGTCGTGAGCGTGCTGCCCGTCTACTACGGCTTTGCGACGCGAGCCTATGGTCTCGCCGCGCTCGTCGTCGGCGCCTGGTTCATCTGGCGTGCGATCGTTTTCCTCCGCCCCACCGGCCGCGACATCGCATCCCGCAAACTCTTCTTCGCCTCGATCACCTACCTGCCGCTCGTGCTGATCGCCCTCGTCGCCGATCGCATGGTCAACTTCTGAGCCGCTCCGCGCCATGACCGTTTCCGACATTCCTGCCCTTAACGCATCGCTCAACGGCCTTGCCACGATCCTCATTACGGCCGGATTCATTCTCGTGAAAACCGGCCGGAAAGAGGCGCACCGCACGGCGATGATCTCCGCCTGCGTCGTTTCGGCCATTTTTCTCGTCGGCTACGTCGCTCACAAGATTCTCGTCCGCGGCGTGCACACACCCTTCGGCGGCAGCGGCGCCATCGCCGCCGTCTACTACGTGATGCTGATCTCGCACATCATCCTCGCCGCCAGCATCGCCTACCTCGTTCCTCGCACGTTTCTTTTCGCGATCCGCGGCGATTTCGAGAATCACAAACGCTGGGCCAAGTTCACATTTCCGATCTGGTTTTACGTGAGCATCACCGGCGTGCTCGTTTATTTTTTCCTCTACCAGTGGTGGCCGGCCGCCCGCTGAGCGCCGCGCCCCCGCCAACTGCCCGAAAAAAACACCCGGGAAACAGCTCGGCCGGATCGTTAACCTGAACTCTAACTCAGCCAGTATTAGTCTTCAGCCAGCCGGCTTAATACGTCGCTGCGCGTGGCGCTAATACCTCAAGCCCTCGGCTCCATCTCGACTGGCCAAAATATGCACAGCCCACGACAAAAAACGCGGAATATGGCTTGAAATGACCAAGCGTTCGCAAACTCTGCTGCGACTTGGCTACCCAGCCACCCTCTCCTTTACCACGACAGCACACATGCGTTTGACCACCCTCCTCCCGACCTACGCCCATTGGGGCCGCGCGGCCCTCGCGATTGGCGGCCTTGCCCTGCTCACGGGCTGTGATCTCAACTTCTGGCGGATGGACGGACACCAATCGACGATCGTCGTTGATGGACCCGTCGCTCGTTCCCAACTCGGTGTCTTCATGGTCACCGTCTGGGTTACGCTCGCGATCTTCGTGATCGTCGGCGCCGTCCTCGCCTATGCGACGTGGAAATTCCGCGCCAAGTCCGAAGCCGACGAGCACGCCGAGCCGCCCCCGCAAAGCCACGGCAACCCCATGGTCGAAATCGCGCTGATTGGCGCGTCGGTCTTCGCCCTCGTGATCATCGCGGTCCCGACCCTCAAGGCCATCTGGTTTACCTACGACATTCCCGGCGGAGAAACTCGTCCCCAACTCAACGCGCTCATCAAGAAAGGTGATGCTTACGAGGTAAACGCCACCGGTTACCAGTGGTGGTTCAAGTTCGAATACCCCACCGAGCAGATCAATGGCGCCGGCTCTCTGGTTACCAGCAACGAGCTCGTCATCCCCTCGGGTCGCCCGGTGCGCATCAACGTCCGCACGATGGACGTCATTCACTCCTTCTGGGTGCCGAAGCTCGCCGGTAAGGTCGACATGATCCCGAACCGCGCCAACCACCTTTGGTTGCAAGCCGACAAACCCGGCTACTTCTGGGGCCAATGCGCCGAATACTGCGGCGATTCCCACGCCGTGATGCGCTTCCGCGTCATCGCGCTCGCGCCGAAAGAATTTAACGAGTGGCTCGAGGCACAAAAACTTCCGGCGCGCAACGTCGGCCCTGCCGCCGTCGCAACGACCGCGCCCAAAGCCCAATTTGCCGCCATGCGCACGTTCGCGAAGAACGAATACGGCTTTACGGACAAATATGCCGCCGAGCCCGCCCGCAATCCGCTGGACGCCTGGCGCGACAAGCAGAACCCCGAAAAAGGCGAAGACGCCACACTCGTCGCCAAGGGCAAAGGCCTGTTCATGACCAAAGGCTGCATTGGCTGCCACGCCGTCCGCGGCCACGGTGCAGCGGGCGTCACCGCGCCCGATCTCACCCACATCGGCTCCCGCACCACGATTGCGGGCGGCCTGCTCGAGAACAATTCGGAGCAACTCCGCCGCTGGCTCAGCAACCCGGAAGCCGTCAAACCCGGCAACAAGATGGCCTTGGCCTACGCCCGGACCGACTACTACGGCAAAAAGATCGAGGGCATCTCCCTCACCGCCGAGGACGAAGTTGCCTTGGTCGCCTACCTCGAAAGCCTGAAATAATTTTAATCACATGGACTTGGCTCACTCCGCTCCCCTCACGAAAGAGGACCACGCCCCTTCGGCGCAGCCCAAACTGCTTTGGGTCCCCACCACGAAGACCGGCCTCATCGGCTGGCTCACCACTGTCGACCATAAGAAAATCGGATTCCTCTACGGGTTCTTCGCGCTGATCTTCTTCCTCGTCGGCGGCTTTGAGGCGCTCCTGATTCGCGCCCAGCTCATGTTCCCGAACGGCAACGTGCTGACTGCCCAACAGTATAACACGATGTTCACGATGCACGGCACGACGATGATCTTCCTCGCCGTCATGCCGCTGTCGGCCGCGTTCTTCAATTTCATCATGCCGCTGCAGATCGGCGCGCGTGACGTCGCTTTCCCCCGCCTGAATGCCTTCTCCCTGTGGACGTTCGTCGCCGGCGCGATCATCTTGAACATCGGCTGGTTCATTCCCGGACCGAATCACGGTGCGCCCGACGGCGGTTGGTTCGGCTACGCTCCCCTCACCTCCAAGACCTACATTCCGAAGCACTCGATCGACTACTGGGTCATGGGCCTCCAATTGCTCGGTGTCGCCTCGATTGCCGCGTCGCTGAACTTCATCGTCACCATCATCAACATGCGCGCGCCCGGCATGACGATGATGCGCCTGCCGGTCTTCACCTGGATGACGCTCATCACGGCCTTCCTCCTCATCCTTTCTTTCCCCGCCATCACCATCGCGCTCGTCGAGCTCATGATGGACCGTAATTTCCAGACCGTCTTCTTCGAAGTTTCCGGCGGCGGTATGCCGATTCTTTGGCAGCATTTGTTCTGGGTCTTCGGTCACCCGGAAGTCTACATCCTCATCCTCCCGGCGATGGGTATCGTGTCGGAAATCCTCCCGACCTTCTCCCGCAAACCCCTCTACGGCTACCCGATCGTGGTGTTCTCCGGTGCGTCCATCGGCTTCCTTGGTTTCGCCGTCTGGAGCCATCATATGTTTACCACCGGTATGGGTGCAGTCGCCACGGCGGCGTTCTCGCTCCTCACCATGTGCATCGCGGTTCCGACCGGCGTAAAGATGTTCAACTGGATCGGCACGCTTTGGAACGGCCGCATCATGATGCGCACGCCCATGATGTTCGCGCTCGGCTTCGTCTGGATGTTCATGATCGGTGGTTTTTCCGGGGTCATGCACTCGGCCGCTCCGGCCGACGCCCAGCAGCAAGACTCCTATTTCGTTATCGCTCACTTCCACTACGTGCTCATCGGCGGCTCCATCTTCGCACTTCTGGCCGGCATCCACTACTGGTTCCCCCTGATGTTTGGCCGCAAGGTCTCCGAGTTCTGGGGCAAACTCTCCTTCTGGGTTATCTTCATCGGTTTCAACATCACGTTCTTCCCGATGCACTTCCTCGGCCTGAACGGCATGCCCCGCCGCACGTTTACCTACGATGCGAACATGGGTTGGAACACCCCGAACTTTATCGCCACCATTGGCGCCTTCATCCTCGGCATCGGCATCTTCATCTACTTCGTCGTGATGGCCTACACCTTTTTCAAAGGACAAAAAGTTGGCCGAGACATCTGGGACGCACGCACGTTGGAGTGGAGTCTTCCGAATCCTCCGCCCGAGTATAATTTCCGCGTGATTCCCACCGTGCATGCCCGTGATGCGTGGTGGTATGAAAAGCAGCACAAGGAAGAGATCGCCAAAGAGCAGGCTGAACACGCCAAGGCGGAAGCCGCTCATGGCGGCATCCATATGCCGAATCAGTCGATCTGGCCGTTCGTCGCTAGCTTCGGCCTCCTCATCGTGGGCTTCGGTGCGACGTTCTTCGAATCCGATTGGTCCCCCGGCATCCATGCCAAGCTCGCCACGGTCCTCGTCGGCGGCCTCGTGACCTTCATCGGTATCTATTTCTGGTCCATCGAAGGCAATGCCGGCTACCACCTGCACCTCGACGAACACGGCAACCCCGTCGACGACAAACACGCCAAACACTAAGCGTCCAACCTCCCCTCTTTTCACATGAGCAGCCACGTCGGCACCATCGATCACCACCACGACCCGAGCACCGCTACGGGCATTCCGAACAAGAAACTCCTCATGTGGGCGTTTCTCGCGTCGGACTGCATGTTCTTCGCGACGCTCATTTCGACGCACCTAATCTACCGCCTGCATCCGCCGGCCGGCGGCCTTGATCCGAAGGTCGTCTTCAGTCCCGAGCTCACCTCGTTCTCCACCTTCATCCTGCTCATGTCCTCGCTGATGATGGCCCTCGCCGTCACCGCGATTCAGAAGAACAACGTGAAGAGCTGCCGCTGGTCGCTCCTCGCCACGATCCTCTTCGGCATGATCTTCCTCGGATGCCAAGTGTATGAGTTTAACCACTTCGTCCTCGAAAAGAAGATGACGATCTCGAACAGCCTGCTCGGAACGACGTTTTACACGCTCACCGGCACACACGGCTGTCACGTGGCCATCGGCGTTCTCTGGTTGAGCCTCATGTATGTGCGCTCGTTCAAAGCCGCCCCCTCGGTCGACAAGACCGGTGCGTGGTTCGGCAAGAACCTCATCCACGTCGTCGTCTTACTCGCCGCGCTGCTCCTCTCCCTCAAGGCGACGCTTGGCCTCGTGCACGCGTTCCAAGTCGACGGCATGACCGGTGCTGCGATCGCTCACTTCTTCAAAGCCGAGTTTCTCTCGGTCGCCGGCACCCTCGTCGCCATCGGCATTCTGATCGGTTTCGCCCGCGCCTCCGGACCGGTCGATTTCGATGAGCGCCACGCGATCGACGTCGAGTCGATGGGCCTCTACTGGCACTTCGTCGACATCGTGTGGATCGTGATCTTCACGGCCGTCTACCTGCTCGAATACCTGAAATAATCTCATTCACGAATTCCCATGAGCGCTCACGCCCCCGCCGCCCACGCCGCGCACGACCACTCGCACGACGTCAGCAAATACCAAATCTACGTCCAGATCGCGATGCTCCTCGCGGTCATCACCGGCATCGAAATCATCGGCGTCTATCTGCCCTTCGCCAAGTGGCTGATCGTCACGATGCTCGTCGTCCTTTCCACCGTGAAGTTCCTGTTCGTCATTTTCTACTTCATGCATCTGCGGTGGGACAAACCGTTCTGCACGATTTTGTTTTTCATCGGCCTCGTGCTGGCCGGAGGCACCATGTGGGCGCTCCTCACCCTGTTTAACGTCGAGGCCAGCCTCCCGATTCCGACTTCTTAATCGGCCGCTCCCCGCACATTTGCTTTGCACCTAGGCGGCCTCCGGGCCGCCTTTCTTTTTGCCCATGATCGACTGGACCCACTGGCACAACGAACCCTACCTCGTAGGTGGGCTGGTCGTCCTCGGCTGGCTCTGGGCCGTGCTGGCCGGCCCTTTGCGCGGTCGCCTCGCCCCGGCCACCACTCCGTTCCCGCGGGTGCAAGCGTGGTGGTTCTACAGCTCGCTCGTCATTTTCTACCTCGCAGTCGGTTCACCGCTCGACCAGATCGGCGAGCGCTTTCTTTTCAGCGCGCATATGCTCCAGCACCAACTGCTGGTTTATCCCGCCGCGATCTGCTTTCTGCTCGGAGTGCCCGCCTGGATGATCGACGGCTTTCTCGCGCGCCCTGCCGTGCTTGGTCCGGGCAAGTTTTTCACTCATCCGGTGATTTGCGCGCTGATTTACACACTCGTCATCAGCGTCTGGCACGCCCCTTGGCTCTACGACTGGGCACTCCAGAGCAAACTGATCCACGTCGGCGAGCACGTGATGTTCTTCGGCGCAGCGCTTTTTTACTGGTGGCCGCTCTTGAGTCCGTCCCGCGTCCTGCCGCCTACCAGCCATGCCGGCCAAATGCTCTACATGCTCGCCGTATTGATCGGGATGACCCCGGTCTTCGCCTACATCACTTTTTCGCAGGACATCCTTTACCCTACCTACGAATATGCTCCGCGTCTTTTCCCCGATTTCTCGCCCGGAAAAGACCAACTCCTCGCCGGCGTAATGATGAAGACGGCCGGCATGTGCGTCGCGCTGACAGCATTCGGCACGAGTTTTTACCGCTGGTTCCAAGCCGGCCAACGGGCCGAAGAGCGCAAGTGACCTCGACCTCCGTCCGCGTTCGTTCGCGCCAGCGCATCATGCTCCGCGAGCATCCGTGAGCGATCCTTTGGTCAGGACCGTTACCCACATCGCACCGCCCAAAAAGACCGCCGTCACGGCAATCAGTTCGCTGGAAAGTGTCGGATGCCGCGCGGCTTTCACCACCGCTGCAGCGACCGCCATCCACAGGACGACTCGAATGCCCGAAGTCGTCAGTTCAAGACCTGCGGCAAGACGTGTTCCGAGCCACCGTCCGACAGCACCCGCGAGCGCCAAAGCCAGCACGGCGAGAAACCAACCCGCAGGAGCATCGCCCGGTATCCAGCGGACTACATCCAGCAAAAAAGCCCCGACCGTAACCGTGATCGCGATCTGCCAAGCCGCTCGCTCCGATGCAAACGCCGCCGCCAGCAGCACTGCGCCCGCCGCCGTGTAGTCGAAACGGATTGGCAAAAACGAACACGCCCAAACCCACAACCCCGCCAGCGCCGCACCCACCAACGGCCACAGCCAAACGCGTTCACACGGTTCCTCGCTTGCCAGCACCGTCACCACGCGGCCCACCGCGTCACGCGTAAGCCATGCAGCCAGCCCAAGGGACGCGCCGAGCAGGAGGCCGAACACAAACTCCATGTGTTTCCACCCCGGATACCATGTTTGCCATCCCAGCGCGACGGAGCCGGCGTAAGTTGCGCCGCCGAGCGAAAAACCCAATCCACCGCCCAACGCTCCGCACAAGGCAAACACACCCGCCACCCGCGCCACGGCCCGCTGGGCCACGGCAAACCAAGCAAGCAGAGCGAGCCCGCCCAGCAGCAGACCCGCCCACAACTCCGGTCGTGGCCGATCGAGGAGATTGGAAAAGTAGAGTAACCGCGGTTGGTCGATGATCCGCCAGCCAAGCCAGGTCCCGCCCACCAAACAGAGCAGCGCACCCCACAACGTGCGCCGCGCTCGGCTTCCGAGCGTGAGAGCCACGCCGATCACCGCTCCGCCCACCAGGCCCCAGACAGCGCCTTTGACCGCCAACCCCACCAATCCCCGCGCAAACATCTCACCGAGCCCGGTCACGAATCCCACGGTTTGCCCGTAAGTCTCCTGACCGCCGAAACCGATGCCGACCGCGCCAAACGCCGCTACCCGCCCAACGATCTTCGCCGGCAATTCGAGGGCCCGGGCAATCACCAGCGCCACCAATACACCCGGAATCATCGCCCCTAGTTCGCCACCGCCGATGAAACCGCGCAGTCCCCATGCGACCGATACGGCGACGGCAGGCAGTAGCAAAAAATCGCGCCATTCGCGACCGGGCGCCGATGGGGGGTTGGCGGGGTTCACGGGAGCCAATGTTTTGTAACGCCGTCCTCTACGTCAACCGAAGCGATCCGCCAAACACCCACGCCCCACCGCTGCCCGCAAAAAAAGCCCGCACGCGCAAATGGCGGGCGGGCTCGTCAATCGGAAAACTTTTCGGCAACTCAGGCCGTAGGTGCGGGCGCGGCCGGAATCAGATCGTCCAGCGAATCGCTCTCGACGCCGATGTCGGCAAAGAGCCACGTGGAAAGGTAGCGCTCGCTGCTCGACGGAATGATCGCGACGATTTGTTTGCCCTTGTTTTCCGGGCGTTTCGCAAGCTGCAACGCCGCCCACACGATCGCCCCCGAGGAAATTCCGATCGGAATACCATCGGTTTGATTGACCTGTTTCGAAACCGGGCCCGAGTCGGCTTCCTTCACGCGGATCACTTCGTCGTAGATCTTGGTGTTGAGCACGGCCGGCACGAAGCCTGCACCGATACCTTGCAACTTGTGCGGTCCGGGAGCGCCGCCGCTGAGCACCGGCGAAGCGTCGGGCTCAACTGCCACAACTTTCACCGACGGTTTGCGGGCTTTGAGCACCTCGCCGATACCGGTGATCGTGCCGCCGGTGCCGATGCCGGCGACGACGAAGTCGACCTTGCCGTCGGTGTCACGCCAGATTTCTTCCGCGGTCGTCTTGCGATGGATGGCGGGATTCGCCGGGTTGGCGAATTGCTGGAGAATGAGGCCGTGCGGGATCTTCGCGGCGAGTTCCTCGGCCTTGGCGATGGCGCCCTTCATTCCCTTCGGTCCCTCGGTGAGCACGAGACGCGCGCCGAGCACTTTGAGAAGTTTGCGGCGCTCCGTGCTCATCGTCTCGGGCATCGTGAGGATGAGCTTGATGCCTTTCGCGGCCGCGACGAACGCGAGCGCGATACCCGTGTTGCCCGAAGTCGGCTCGATGAGGACAGTGTCCTTGGTGATTTTCCCGGACTTGATGCCGTCATCGATCATGGAGAAACCGATCCGGTCTTTCACAGACGAGAGCGGGTTGAAGAACTCCAGCTTGAGCAGGATTTCCGCCTGTGCGCCGTGGGCGGCGGCCGTGCGGTTGAGTCGCACGAGGGGGGTGTTGCCGATCGTTTCAGTGATGTCGTTGTGAATACGGGCCATGGTAGGGGGATGGTTGGACTGACAGCAGAACAGATCGCCGGAGGCGATACCGCTCCAAACCGTGGCATAATTTGCGGGGAAACGCCAAACGCTAAGACACGCTCGCCCGTTTTTCCACTGGTCGCGGGCAAAGTGAGCAACCAGCTTCCCCGGATGACCTGGCAGATTGCCGTCGTCCTCCTTCTGGTCGTGTGCGCGATCGCCGCGTTCGTGTGGGAAAAATTCCCGCCGGACATCGTCGCGCTCACGCTCTTTGTCGTGGTGGTCGCGGCCGGCCTGCTGCCGGTCAAGACGGCGTTCAGCGTCTTCTCAAATCCCGCCCCGATCACCGTCGCCGCCATGTTCGTCCTCAGTGCCGCCCTCGTGCGGTGCGGAGCCCTCGACTATCTGTCCAGTGCCTTGGAGCGGGCGTCCGTGCTGCCCTATCCCGTGGTGGTCTTCCTACTCGTCGCCCTCGTGGCGTTTGTCTCGGCCTGGATCAACAACACCCCGGTGGTGGTCGTATTCGTGCCGGTGGTCCTGAACCTCGCGCGCCACATGAAACTGCCCGCGTCGAAGTTTCTCATCCCCATTTCCTTCGCCGCAATTCTCGGCGGCATCACGACGCTTATCGGCACCAGCACCAATCTCGTCGCGAACGGCATCTTGATCGGGCGCGGCGAACCCGGCCTCGAGATGTTCGAACTCGCCTGGGTCGGCGTGCCGATCACCGTGGTCGGAGCGATCTACCTGGCTCTGGCGGGCCGGAAACTGTTGCCCGCGCGCGAGACGCTTACGTCGATTTTGTCCGAAGAAGAGCGCCGCGAATACCTCACCGAAGCCTTCGTGCCGGCAAAGTCTCCGCTGATCGGCAAAACGCTGCGGGTGGCGGGCCTCGTCAAAGCGCGGGGCTTCCGCGTGATTGAGATCGTGCGCGACGGCGTGGGCATCGACATCGACGCCGAAGCCACGCCGCTCGGTGAAGGTGACCGGCTCGTGATTGCCTGCCGCCCTTCTGGAATCGCGCGCGCGCGGGCCACGCCGGGTTTCGACTTCACCGCCGAAGCGGGCCTGGAGCAGATCGCCGCCCACGAAAGCATGGTTTTCGAGGGAGCCGTGGCGCCGAATTCCTCGATCATCGGCCAGAGCGTCAGCGAACTGAACTTCCGCCAACGTTTCCGCGTCGTCGTGCTCGCCATCCACCGCTCGGGTCAAAATGTGCGCGAAAAACTCGAGACCATCCCGCTCCAAATGGGCGACATTCTCCTGATGATGGGCACCGAACAGGCCGTCAACGGCCTGCGACGCGGCGACGACGTCATCCTGTTCGACCGCCCACCCCTGCCTTCGTGGTCGTTGCACAAGCGCATTCCGCTGGTGCTGGCCACCATCGCCGGCGTCGTGCTCGGCGAAATATTCGACGTCATGCCCATCGAACTCGGGGCGATTGCCGGAGCCGTGTTCCTCTGCATCACCGGCTGCATCAAGCCCAAGGAGGCCTACGAATCGATCGAGTGGCAGCTCCTGTTTGTCATTTTCGGCATGTTGGCGCTCGGCCTCGCGATGCAGCACACCGGTGCGGCCGCCTGGATTGCCCATAATATCGTGGCGGGGGTCGACCAATTCGTCGGCGCGGCCCACAAGCCGCTCGTGATGCTGGCGTGCCTCTATCTGGTGACGATGGTGCTCACCGAAATTCTGTCCAACAACGCCGTGGCTGCTTTGATGGTGCCGATCGCGCTGGGCCTGGCCGCCGAGGCTCACATCTCCCCGCGCCCCCTCGTGATCGCTGTGATCATCGCCGCGAGCGCGGCATTTGCGACGCCGATCGGCTACCAGACGAACACCTATGTCTACGGCATCGGTGGCTACCGGTTCGGAGATTTCCTGAAAATCGGACTCCCGCTCAACGGACTGTGCTTCGCGGTGGCGATGATCGTCATCCCGCTGGTTTGGCCGTTTTGATCCGCGCGCAGCCCGCGGGCGGGCGGACGGCGCCGTCCACAGACGACGGACCGTTCCGCCCACTTAACTCAGCTTTGCAGCAGTTTCAGCACGCTCTGGGGCGTCTGGTTGGCCTGCGCGAGCATCGCGGTGCCGGACTGCACGAGGATGTTGTAGCGGGCGTATTGTGTGGATTCTTCGGCGACATCGACATCGCGGATGCGCGAGATGGCCGAGGAGAGGTTTTCGAATTCGACCTGCAAGGTGGACGAGGCGATCTCCAAGCGGGAGAGCGAAGCGCCGAGCGAAGCGCGCTCGGTGGCGATGTGTTGGATCGCCCCGGAAACTTTCTCGATCGCATCGCTGTCCGAGACCGAAAGCGTGTAGGCACCGGCGCTGTCCTGCGCGATCATTTCGAGCATGCCGCCAGCGCGGAGGTTGGATTCCTTGATGCGCATTTCCTGGCCGACCGCCTGACCGACCGTGACCGGCAGGCCCGCGGAGTTCGGGCCAAAGAGAACGAGTCCGTTAAAGGCGCCGAGCGGAACGTCGACACCCGTGGTGCCACCGATCTCGGTGGTGTCGCCGCCCACGGTGGCGCGCAGTTGGTCCTGCAGCGCGCTGAACTCCTGCTGATAGAGATCGATGTCGCTCGTGCTCTTCGTGACGTCTTTCGCGAGGATGCCGAGCTCGCTCATACGGGAAAGGATCTTCGCCATCGCGCCCATGAAGCCATCCGCGGTCTGCACGTAGGAAACGGCATTCTGCACGTTGGTGGTGGCGGCTTTGACGCGGCGGCCTTGTGCGTCGAGTTTTTCGGAAACGGCCAGACCCGCGGCGTCGTCGGACGGATTGACGATCTTGGAACCGGACGAAAGGCGGGTGAGCGAGCGGCCGAGCATTTCCTGACTTTGGTTCAGGCTGCGGGCACCGGCGATGGCTTGGATATTGGTGTTGATAACGCTCATGGACGGAAAGGAGTTGAAGGTAGAAGCTTAGGATTTCAAGGGTGCCGGAGTGGTGGCGGCAGCGGGCTTAACAGGGAGCGCGGGGAGCGTGCCGGGTTGCGGGGCCCGCACGGCGGCCGCATGGTTGCTGGCCGCGATGGCAGAGAGAACTTCCTTGCGGAAGATCGCGATGTCACGAGGAGCTTGGATACCGATCTTGACCACGTCGCCTTCGATGCGGGAGATGCGGATCTCAATCGAGTCGCCGATGACGATCGACTCGTTAACTTTGCGGGAAAGGACGAGCATGGTGGGAAATTAGGCTATGCGGGCGACCTGTGCCACCTGCGAATTTTCGACAAGGGCGTGGTGCGCGCTGTAGCGTGAGTAGTTTGAAATCACGAGTTGGCGCCCGATGCGAGTCCGACGATTGACAATGATTGGACCGATCAAATTGGCGGTGGCCTCGACGGGAGACTGGCGCTGCAAGGTGACGATATTGAGCACCATGGCTTCGGAGGGCTCGGTGATGCCGAGGTTTTCCGCGTCTTCCTCGAAAAGCTCGGGTTCGTAACCGGGAACGATCCCGCCCGGCTCGATCACGATGAAATGCAAGAAATCGGCCGTGTCCGGATCGCTCAGCTTCATCCAGAGAAACGGCAGGTGGTCGGGCATGTAGAGCAGTTCGGCGCGCTTGAAGGCGGCAAACCCGATGATGCCCTGCGGGAGGATGATTTCGTTCGCGGGCGGAGTGTCGAAATCAGTCGGATAGATATCTGGGAGGACTTTCATAGTGAGGGAGGGTCAGTTCAGCGGAGGTAGTCGAGGAGAGATACTTTCATTATGTTGGCTGCGGACTGCAGGGCGGCCTGATACGCAGTCTGCGTTTGATTGAGCTTAACAATGGTGGAAGGCAGATCGGCTTCTGTTTCATCCGAGACGAGCGCTTTGAGACTGAGGCTGCGGTCGGCGAGTTGCGCTTGCGCGGTCTCGATGCGGGTCTGCACGCCGCCGTGTTCGGCGATGGCGGAAACGAGGATGTCTTCGGTCGTGACGAGCGCCTCCTGGGCCGACGCGACAGCCGAGGTATCGTTGGCGTTCAGCGCGTCGCGCAGGGCCACCAATTGATTGAGGAAATCGCCGATGCCCTGATTGGTCTGCCCGTCCGACGATACGGCGAGCGTCGCATTTTCGGAGAGCGGAATCGACGAGCGGTCGGCATTGCCCACGTAAGCGATCGAGGTGATTTGGCCGTCGGCTCCGCGGGCCGCGACAAACGGAGCGGAGTCCAATGCGGTGCCCGCATAGAGGTAGTCGTTACCAAAGCGGCTGTTGCTCACCTGGACGCTTTGTTCGATCAGTTGATCCAGTTCGGCGGCGTATGCCTGGGCCGAAGCCGTGCTGATCGCGCCACCGCCCAAAGTGCCGATTTCGGTAGCCCGGTCGGAAATTTTCTTGATCGCCTGCAGGCCCGAGTAGGACGCCCTGGAAAGATTGAGGGCACGATTGGAATTCGCCTGATACTGAACGATCCGGCGTTGTTCGGACTCGAGGTTGAGCACCCGGCCGACGGCGGCGGGATCGTCTTCGGGTTGGGTGATGCGCAGGCCGGTGGCGACTTGGTTTTGATACTTCGACTGCTGCGAACCGAGCTGCTGAATTTGCCGCACGATGCTATCGGAAACGGAGTGGGTGGCGATGCGCATGGTGAAATGAGGGTTAGGTGCGCACTCAGACGCCGAGGCGGTTGACCACGTTGTCGAGCAGTTCGTCGATGACGGTGAAAACGCGGGAGGAGGCCTGAAACGCGCGCTGGAATTTCATGAGGTCGGCCATCTCCTCATCGAGAGAAACTCCGCTGATCGAGTCGCGCTGGGAGCGCACAAGGCGCTCGATGTTGTTGTTATCTTCCACGCGGGCATTGCAACCGGAGAGGGCGTGACCGAGTTCGCTCACCGCGTTGCTGTAAAAATTTCCGAGCGTGCCGTCGATCAGATCGGGCGGAGTGCCGGCGGTGGAATAATGGCGGTCGGCGATGGCGGAGATGGCGAGCGCGACGGTGTTGTCGCCCGCAGCGCCGCCATCACTGGCTTTCAGGGACAATGGTGTGACGGCCGGATCGAGGGCGATGCTGCCGGCTGAAAGTCCCGCAGCCTTGAAGAAATCGCCGGTAGCGCCGGTGGGGTTGTAGACGCTGTTGACCGAGGTGACGAGCTGCCGGG